>CAYUTC010000023.1:14414-20849 GCA_964447595.1 uncultured Nitrosopumilaceae archaeon | reverse complement strand
ATGGATAAGAAACAGGATGCAGGTCGGGCTCCAGTGGTGTAGACCGGTCAAGCATATCGGCCTTTCAAGCCGGGGATCCCGGGTTCAAATTCTATATGATGAAAATCCCGGCTGGAGCACCTACAAAAGCATTAAATTCACACCCTTGTTTACGCTCATTAGAGTAATTTTTGGATAGAAAGAATGTTGAGATAAATCCACTAATCAAAGACTACAAGGTATACATAGACAGAATTGATGATGCGCTCAAAAAAGAGCTAGAGCTTTATTCTGCCTCAGAGTTCTTCGAACCGCTCCAATATGCACTAGAAGGCGGAAAAAGAATAAGACCGTTGATTCTCACGTTATCAGCTGAAAGTGTAGGAACATGTGATGAAAATGCATACATTGCTGGCTGCGCAGTGGAATTGTTACATACAGAATCTGTGATTCATGACGATATCATTGATAACGAAATTCTCAGAAGAAGAAAGGATCCTTTCCATATCAAGTACGGCTACAACACAAGTATCATTACTGGAGATTTTGTCCTGGGGTTAATTTTGAACATATCCTCGCGTCTTGACAATCCGCGAATAGCAAGAGAGCTTGCTAATACAGCCATGATGATGAGCGACGGCGAGATGATAGAAACTAGGCTTGAAACAAGCGAGGATGTCACTTTTGACGATTATCTAAGGGTCATAGAATACAAGACGGCAACTGCATTTGAGGCTGCTTCAAAGATTGGCTCCATTCTAGGCAGGGGTAACGAGGAGCAGATAATGGCGCTTGCAGAATACGGCAAGAACATGGGCATTGCATACCAGATTCGCGATGATTTGCAAGACTGGAACAATGAGGACAAGCTGTTCAACATTTTGATAAAGAAGAGCTCCGACCCTCGTGATGTTTTTGATCACATGGATCTCTTGTTGACCAACTATTCAAAAAAAGCAAAGACTGCACTGCGAAAAATTAATGATAGTCTCGCAAGAAGAAGACTAGAAAGTTTGCTGGACCTAACGATGCTCAGCGTATAGCTGAAATACTTGATAACGCTGGTACAGCTGATTTTGCAAATTCAATAAATGGATCTGGATACACTCCTATTCCAACCATGAAGATTATTGAAAAGATCATAACAGCAATTATTGATCTTGGTTCTTTTACTCTCTTTTCAGACTCGCCTTCTTCGAAGTACATCTTTCGTATTATCCAACCGTAATATGCAAGTGAGAGTGCACTGTTTAGAACTCCTGCCACAGCTAGATATGGAGCCCATGACATCGAAGAGCCTGCATTTATTGCAGCACCAAAAAGCATCAGCTTACTCCAAAATCCATTAAGTGGCGGCACACCTGCCAGAGCCAAAAGCGATATGACCAGTCCAAGCGAGGTTATCGGCATTCGTTTGCCAAGCCCGCGAATTTTATCAATGTGTGAAATGCCCAGAGTTGCAATGACTCCGGCAACAGCTATGAACGCTGCAGCTTTCATAACTGCATGATTCAAAATATGAAACAGTGCTGCTGCAATACCTATTGCAGAAAATGGAGCAATGCTCAAACCAATTAGAATGTAGCCCGCATGTCCTATGCTAGAGTATGCAAGCATTCTTGTGAGATTCTTCTGTCTTATTGCAGCAATGTTTCCAACAGTCATGGTAACAATAGCAATTACAGCAAGTGCAAATGCCCAATTGAGATTGAGCGCTATTGCACCCATTATTATTACACGTAACGCTGCAGCAAAACCAGCTTTTTTGGTTCCTGCAGCAAGCAATGCAGAAATTGTCGGAGGCGCCCCCTCGTACGTATCTGGAAGCCACATGTGGAACGGCACTAGGCCAATCTTGAAGCCAAAGCCAGCTATGAACATGGCTACCGCAAGAATAGCTAACGGCATCATGTCAGGACTGAGATGCGAAAAGCCAGCTATTACCTGCTCAATGTTGGTCGAGCCTGTAAGGCCATATGCAACTGAGATTCCCCAGATTATTATTCCAGAGGATAGTGCTCCGAACAAAAAGTATTTGATTGCAGCTTCGTTTGATGTGGGATCTTTTTTGAGAAATCCAGCCAAGACATAGGTTGGTATGCTCATAAGCTCCCATGCGATAAATAACATTACAAGATCAGTTGAATATGCAATCAGTACCATTCCTATTGATGATAACACTATGAGGGAATAGTACACTGCAGGGTTTGCCCTTCCACGCATGTAGTTAAAAGAGCCAACTGTTGTCATGATGCCAACAATTAACATGGCTATTGCAAAGAACGAGCCAAACATATCGTTGGCAAGAACGTCTTTTGAGAAAATTGCTGCAGGGGTGACATGCTTTGTAGCTATTTGGTATACAACAAATGCAATTGCTGCAACAAGTGCACCAAATGCTATTCCACCATACAGCGAGTCGCCCTTTTCTTTTCTTATTACACTAATTACTGGAATAATTACACCGACTGCTCCCAGCATCAGGGTTAAAATTATTGGAGTTGAGGTAAAGTCTAACATTGTTTTTCACCTAAATTAACAAGAGCAATATTACAATCAAGATGCCTGCACCAAATACATACAGATAAGATTGTGAAATTCCTGTTTGTGTAGATTGTAAGATTCGTGCGCCACCTGCCATTGTTCTTTCCGGTACCGAGTTGAGGCCCTCTATGACTCTATTTTCAAAATAGCGGTAAATTCCCCTTGCAACATACAATGGTGCTACAACAAATGTCCAATTGATTAGTGCATCAAGGTACCATCTGTTGAGGAAAAACTTGTGCATTGCATAAAAGACAATGTTAGAGTTTACAAATTTTGCCGGGTCTGCAAAGCGCCCAATGTAAAAGACATATCCTAATGCAAATCCAATGGCAAATGCAGAAAGGGAAGCAATCAGTGCAACCGGGTTGACTCCCTCTAGAAATCCACCCAAGAGTCGTTGAGATTCCGTAGCAACTGCGCCTATCTGAGACTGGATTCCAAAGCTAGAGGCCAGATAGTCCGTGAAAATGCTGTGTATCTTGCGTTCAAATGCCAGGCCAAAAATGCCAACGCCTATTGTAAGTGCAGCCAAAATCCCGTATGGGACCCACATTACTGGACTTGCTTCATGTACATGGTATCCCTCTTTTTCCAGGTGTTCCACGTGTTTGCTCTTATTACCAAAAAAGACCATTCCAATCATTCTTGTTGTATAGAATGTTGTCATCACTGCAGTTATCACTGCCATGATAAAGATTGGAAGCGCCCAGGTATTGCCTGACTGGTATATGGCTCCAAATATCGCATCCTTGCTCCAGAAACCTGTTGTGATAAAGGGTGCGCCCATCAGTCCTAGTCCTGCTGCCCACATGAACGCATATGTCTTTGGCATCAGTCTGCGCAAGCCTCCCATGTCGGTCATAAACCTGGAACCAACTATGTGTAGTAACGAGCCGGCAGCCATGAACATCGAAGCCTTGAACATGGCATGCGAAATAAGTTGAAAGAATCCTGCGGTATAGCCATCAACAAACTGCCGTGACAGTCCAGCAATTCCAAGTGCCATCATCATGTAACCAATTTGTGATCCTGTCGAGTAGGCAAGCACTTTTTTTATTTCAGGGTGTACCATTCCCTGGGTTGCAAGCAAAAATGCCGTGATTGCTCCAACAAATGCAATTACTTCAAAGAATTGATCCATGTTGATGCCAGCAACTGTCAAAGCAAAGAAGAGTGGACCAAGTCTTGCAACCAAAAATACACCTGCCTTTACCATTGTAGCTGCATGAATTAGAGCAGAAACCGATGTAGGACCGGTCATTGCTTCAAGCAACCATTCATTGAGCGGAAATTGAGCAGACTTGCCTATGGCTCCTCCAAACAACAAGACTGCAGCAGGTATCAACAAGTTGTGCGCAGACATGGCTGTTGCCCAGCTTGTGTTTGCAATCAATTCTCGAAATCCAAATGTGCCTGCAAAGGAAAAGATGAGAAACATTCCAGCTAGCATCATGATATCGCCGACTTTGGTCATGATGAATGCCTTCATTCCTGCTTGAGTTGGCGAATAGTAGTCTAGCAATCCAAGAACTGTGCGTCCTTCTTTTCCGACATAGTCCTTCTTTTTGTCCCGATACCAGAATCCAACCAAAGCATATGATGCAAGGCCCACACCTTCCCAACCAAAGAAAAGTTGCAGAAAATTATCTGATAATACAATTAGTTGCATTGAACCTACAAAAAATGACATCCAGAAAAAGAATCTCATGAGATCCTTGTCTCCCTTCATGTAGCCCAAGCTGTATACAAAAATTAGAAATGATATCCATGCAACTACATTTGTCATCAGTGCAGCTAGCGGGTCAGCAAGGATGCCAGCTTTTAGTCCGATTGATGATATCCAAGGAACTTGATTGTGAATTTCTTGGTTTTGCAGTGCAAGTGGTAGAAGTGTTGCAGCTGAGATTGCACTTGCAAGGGCAAAAGCAACTGCCACATATCCTGATGATTTTTTTGACACTCGAGCTGCAGCTGGTATTATCAGTGCACCAACAAATGGCAATATCCAAATTGCCCAAACATTTAGTGCACCAGCACTAAAACCAAAATCAAGAGATCCAAATGCCATTGTCTAAACTCCCACCAACCCTTTCATGAAAGGAATTATTTGATTGAAGAAGATATCAGGATAAATTCCAATAATTATTGTAAAGCCAGCCAAGACCATCATTGGTCCTGTAACATACCAGTTTGCTTCCTTGGTGTTTTCTAGATGTTCTGGAAGTTTTCCAAAGAATACTCGCTTTATCATCCAGAGGGAGTATGCCATTGTGATAACGGTAGCAATCAGTCCTAAAGCAAATGAAACTATTCTGACCGTAGAGCCTTCTTGAATTGCAGTTTGCAATGCACCAGTGAACATGGTCCATTCTGCCATGAATCCGCTGGTTGGAGGCACACCCATTATGGTAAGCACTCCAATCATTGCACATGTTGCAGTGATTGGCATCTTTCCTGCCAAGCCGCCCATCTTGGTAATGCTTCTAGTGCCGACCTGAAGAATGATTGCGCCGACCATTATGAATAGGATTACTTTACCAAGACTGGTCGATACAAAGAACATCTCAGAACCCGCAAGTCCAAGCGTCGAGACAGTGCCAATTCCAAATAGAATGTATCCCATCTGGCTGATACTTGAATATGCAAAGAACTTTTTGATATCATCTTGAACAAGAGCCATTATTCCACCATAAAGCATGGTTGCCACACCCCAGAGATTCAAGAACAGTGCAAAGTAAGCATATTCACCTGGAAGAAGCATTGCCAAAAGTCTAAAGAAACCGTAAGCGCCAACTCCAAGCATTGCACCAGATGATAGTGCGTTAAGCGGTGTCGGAGCTGCTCGATATGTATGTGGCAACCAAATGTGCACCACAAAGGCGGCTATCTTTACGCCAAGCCCAATGATTATTCCAATTGCAGCAAGTTTCAGAATGTTAGGAGGTATTCCGCGTTCCTGAATGTCGGCATAGTTGAAGCTGCCTGCGTTTAGCCCTATAGCAAGAAAGCCAAGAAGTAAAACCACTGCGCCCACATGGGTCCAGAAAAAGAATAGTAGAGCAACTCTTCGCTTTGCTTCATAGCCCCAGAATGCAATCATGAAAAATCCTGGAATCAACATGACTTCAAAGAAAACGTAGAATTCTATTAGATTAGTTGCAAGAACGGTACCCAACATTCCCATTGCCATGACAAGATAAAGAGCAAAGTATACTCCAATCTGATTATTGACATAACTTTTCATCGATGTTGATTCTATCATTGCAGTAGGTCCGTCACCAATCACTTGTCGCTGTAGCCTCATCTTTTCTTCATATTGTGCTGTAATTTTTGCAACCATGTATGGTTTTGAAAATAGAACAACCACTGTAGAAATCACATAAATTATTATTGCAAACGGAGATGCAAGACCGTCTAGTACCAATCCAAATTCTCCAAATAGCTGAGTCCAGCGATAGTGCTCTTCATAAGTTCCCGACAACGAAGCCAGCGTCATGATTGCAGTGCAGTATGCCAGGATTCCAAAGCTAAACCAAGTTGCAGCATTAGGTCCTGATTTTCTTCCAAGAAAGTAGGCCACTGGAGACAACAATAACGGTAGGAATATTGCTTGCAGTAATACGAATTGCATTATCCTTTCAGGCTCCTAAAGTCTTCAATATCAATATTCTTGTACATTCTGTATGCAACAATTACCAGTGCTAGTCCAACTGCAACCTCAGCTGCTGCTATTGCAATTGAAAACAGTGCAAGCGTCTGGCCTTGGCTGTTTGGAATAAATCTTGCAAAGGCAACCAAATTTAGATTTGCGGAGTTGATTATCATCTCTACTCCAAACAACATTCGAATTGCGTTTCGCTTTACTGCCAATCCATAAATTCCAATGGCCAATAGGGCCACTGAAACTAG
>CAYUTC010000023.1:0-14314 GCA_964447595.1 uncultured Nitrosopumilaceae archaeon | reverse complement strand
AATGCACCAATTACTGATGCAGCCAAGATCAATGCCATCACAACAAGTGCTGGCGAATAATATGTCAAAAAGTCCTCGCCTATCTTTTTGTAGTCAACTGACGGCGAGTTTGTTTCCATTGATTTCAAACCAGAGCCAATGATTATCATTCCAATTCCAAGCATCAAGGCAAGCATGAGACCTATTCCCGCATATTTTCTTCGCTTGTCCTCTATTTTTTGGAAGATTAGCTCACGTCTTACCAACATTACAGTGAATAAAATTAGTACCGCAATAGAGCCCACATAAACTGAAAGTTGAAACATTGCAACAAAGGGTGCATCAAGTAGCAAGAAAAATCCAGCAATGCCTGATAGTGTTATCATTAGTGCTATCGAACCATAAATGAGCGAGCGGATCTCAAGTGCCACTATAGCACTACCAATAGTCATCACAGCTAGAGCAAGAAATACAGCATCAGCCATGTGTCGCACCCCTGTCATCGATCTTTATTTCGACATCTTGTGATATCTTTGGTTTTAGGGCAAGCTGAGCAGGGGTATAAATCAAAGCAGACTTGGTAAAGGAGGAAAGTTCATAGTCGTTTGTCATGTATAAAGCGTAGAAGGGACATGCATCTACACACAGACCGCAGAAAACACATTTGCCATAATCAATCTGTGGCATGATTGCTTTCTTGTTTTGTTTCCAGTTCTCGTTTACCTTGACCATACCGATGGCCTCTGCTATCCCTTCACATGCTACAGAACAAAGCTGGCACCCAGTACAATGCTCATGATATAATATGTGACGACCTCGCAGTCCAGCTATTCCCACACCGGTTTCCGGATTGAATTGAAATCCATCTCCGACAAATTTCAGTTTCTGCTCAGGATAGCGAAGTGTAAATCGTTTAATCGCCAAATGTTTTACACCAGAATTGAGGGCTTTGATAATTCCACCTACATTGCTCATTGTATCAATCCTCCCGGACCCAAGACACCTGCGTATAGCAAAGCTAGAGCTATAAAGATGTTAACAAATGCCAAACCAATGAGTTTGTACCAACCGGTGTGCAACAGTATGTCTATTCGAACTCTTGGAAAGACACCACGTGGTAACAAAATTAAAAGTATGACTCCCACAGTTTTAATTACAAACCACAAAGTTCCGTTGAGCATGTCTTGATCAAACAGAGGAAGTCCTGGGATTTTTGCTGTCACAGGCCCTATAGTGATTCCATTAGTTACAATGTCTGCTGGGAACGGAGGCCAGATCATTGGTCCGTTCCATCCACCTAAGAATAATACAGTGAAGAGTCCTGCAAAGGCATACAGTTTCAGATACGTTCCAAGTTGTATTAGTCCGTACATCATGCCGGAAAATTCAGTCAACCATCCTGCTATAATTTCACTCTCTGCTTCAGGCAGATCAAATGGTATTCTTTCAAGCTCTGCTATGATACAAATGAAAAATACAATTGCACTGATTGGCATGAAGGTAATCCACCAATAGTGTTGCTGTGATTCCACAATTTGTGAGAGATTCAAAGTTCCCGACAGAATTACTATACCAAGTAGTGAGAGTATCAACGGAATCTCAAATGCAATCATTTGGTGTAATGCCCGCAGACCGCCAATGAATGTCCACTTGTTATTTGCAGCCCAGGCAGAAAGAACCGATATTATAGGAAAGAATCCAATTGTAGCAAATACTGCCAATAACCCAACACTTGGATTTGCAACAACCCAACCTTTAGCAACAGGAATCAGGGAGACAAATGCCCCAGCGGTTCCAACAAAGAGCAGTGGCCCCACCCAGAAAATTGGTTTGTCGGCCTTTGCCGGAATTATTATTTCCTTTGAGATTAATTTTAGACCGTCACCCATTAGCTGTAAAATTCCTTCTATCTTTCCACAGTATAGTGGTCCAACCCTGAGCTGTATTTTTGCCAGAAACTTTCTTTCAACAAAGATTGTTGCAGCAGCGAGCAATGCAGCAAACCCAAATCCCGGAAATGCCACAACTCTAAAGGTTGTAGTGTGCATGAATGCCTTTACAATAGGAAGAGTACGTGATGGGTCTGCCATCCAAGTCATGGCAAGATATGGCGTTAGAAATTGGCCGTTAATTACCGGCAATTTAATGTAAAACAAAACAATGAAGACAACTGGTAGTCCCACTAAGGAGAAAATTAGTAAAACCCAGAAGATGATATCAAAAAGAGAAGCGATAAATCTACTTAGTCTGAATTGCGGTGCAATTGTTGACATTTATCTGTCTGCCTCCACTGGCCAGTAATTAAGACTCCAGTAAACTGATGGCATGTTTCCAAGCAGTTCACCTTTTAACAAATATGGCATGCAAATCAAGTTTCTAAACGAGCCAACACTTATCTTGACTCGGTATGGCTCTGGCCTGTTGTTGGATACGATGTAATACCCAAGTGCCCCTCTTCCTGATTCTACCCTTCGATAAACCTCATCATTACCGCCTTTTGGATTTGGCTTTAATTTGGTGCGAACAGAACCTGACTTGGGCATTTTTTTGATAGCATCTTTGATTATTCTGCAGCTCTCAAGCATCTCAAGATATGGGACAAGTGATCTTGCATAAGAGTCGCCTTCCTTTAGTGTAACAGTTTGAAAGTCTAGATTTTCATAGACATCATATGGTTCCTTTTTTCTTATATCATAGTCTACCCCAGAGGCCCTAAGAACAGAACCAGTGGTACCAAGTCTTATTGCATCTGTCTTGGATAAGATTCCAGTGCCTTCTGTTCTGTGGATTAAGATTGGGTTTTTGTAAAATATCGGTTCGTATTCTTTTAATCTCTTTTCAAAATAATTTACTTGTCGTAAACATCTTTCTTCAAAGTTTGCTGGCAAGTCATTGCGGACTCCACCCGGAACAAGATATGCATGAGTCACCCTTGCACCAGACATTGCCTCAAGAAGATCAATGAACAGTTCACGGTCACCTGCAGGCCACATGAACATTGTAGAGTGGCCCAAGAAAATTCCATAGATTGCAAGCCAGTAAAGAGTGTAAATGCACCTGTTAAGCTCAGACGCAATGACTCGAATGTATTTTGCTCTTTCTGGAACTTCGATTCCCAAAAGATCTTCAACAGCTAGACAATACGGATACAAGATATTACACGAGTCATGAATTACTGGTCTTTCAAGATGCGGAATGTTTTGTATGTAGTTTCTATACTCTGCCATTTTTTCTTCACCACGGTGGACGTATCCCGGATCAGGATCGCATGAAACAATGTAATCGCCATCTATTTTGATGATAAGTCGCATATGGCCCGAGCCCGGATGTTGTGGACCGACATTTAGCGTCATTATCCTATCGTCTACTTTTTCAAGTTTAATTCCTGGAGGTAGTTGTGCTGTCATTTATCTTCCCTTTATCTTGAAATCTTTTCTAAACGGTGGAATGTCTGCCCAGTCCTCAGGCAAAAGTAATCTTCTGTTATCTGGATGCCCATCAAAATATACACCAAACATTTCAAAACATTCTCTCTCATGAAACTCTACACTGTAGAAAACATCTCGCAGTGATGGTGTTCTTGAGCTATCGCGTCCCGGATGAGGAATTTCCTCGCGTGGAACTCGAGTTGCCAATGCAAGAATCTTGTTGTTCAGTTTATCATCGGTGTAAGAACCAAAATGATATACAATTTCGATTTCTTTTGAATCAGGATAATCTACACCGCTAACTGATTCTGCATGGTCATATCCAAGCTCGTCGCGTACAAAATATGCAACATCCAAGATATCCTCTCTTTTGGTTGAAACCCTAATCCTGTTTGGTATTACATAGTCTACAGTTACCTTGGAGCCAAACTTTGATGCAACCTTGTCAGCCATCGATTTTTCAAATTCAGGTATGGGTTTTGGGTGAATAGGAACGTCGGGGGATAAGTCGATTCCTTTTTCTTCATAATATTTTTTGGCTTCTTCTTTTGTTAATGATTTAGAAACATCAGAATTTTCATCCACATTATCAATGTGTTGTCCGTCCTTGTCATCTTCGGAGGTCATTGCTAAGTAGCCTTCATCCGTTTAATTTTTTCTTGGAGTAACATGCATCCCTGAATTAGAGTTTCTGGCCTTGGTGGACACCCGGGAACATATACATCAACTGGAAGTACTCCATCAATGCCTGGAAGCACATTGTATGAATCAAAGTATAATCCTCCTGTAATTGCACAAGCACCCATTGCTATCACATATTTTGGATCTGGCATCTGATCGTAAACCATCCTCAATCTTGGTGCCATTTTTCTGGTAATTGTGCCCATTACAACAATAAGATCACATTGTCGAAGAGAACCAAATGCTTCTATGATTCCAAATCTTTCCACATCATATCGAGGACTAGAGGCAGCACCAAATTCCACACTGCAACAGGCAGTTTCAAGATGAACCGGCCACAATGACCAAATTCTACCCCAGTTTATGGCATATTCCAGTGGTTTGCCAACTGCTCTCACCAGTATATCGCCAAGTTTTCCTACCAGAACGTTAGTTGCGTGCGGTGCTGTTTCTTGATTTACAAACTCTTTTAGCAAGCTATCTTCCTACCTTGAATTTTTTGGATATTTGATTTAAAAGTTACCAAATATTTTTCCTTCCTGATTGATACAAGGCAAAGGCAAATGCTGCAAACATTACTGCTAAAAAGGCGATAATTGGCAGAGTCGCCGCTTTGGGCAAATTCAAGATACTGCTTCCCCACGCATACAGGAAAATCGACATTACATCAAAGACAACAAACATCAAGACATAAGAATAATACTGCATCATAAAGTGTGTACGCCCCTCTCCGGAAGGGACTTGGCCTGAATCCATCGGCAAAAACTTGACTGGACTAGGAGTTCGTCTTGGAGCAATCATTCTGGAGAGAATCAATGCTGGCCCTGTTGCTACAACTGCAAATGTAAACATCATTAAAACAGGACTGAAACTACTTGCAGCTTCTCCTACCAAAGTAGCTAACAAGCCAGTCGGAGAGTATAAAAAGCTATGCACATTCTGCGATCATTATTTTAATCCAAAAGTAATTTTTTGTTAAATTTCTGCAAATCAATCAACAATTCTTATTCATATATAAAAAAAATTTTCGTGATGAATCCATTTTTGAAAATGATTGATATATGACTGCAACAGAAACTTGTCATGGTAAATGTTGGAGACAAAGCACCCCCGTTTACCTTGGTAGACACGGACCTTAAGATGCGAAGCTTGGATGAATTCAAAGGAAAGAAAGTAATTCTTTCGTTTTTTGTTGCAGCAAGTTCTCCGGTATGTACTACAGAGATGTGCACGTTCCGAGACAGATGGGACGAGATATCAAAGATTGGTGCACAGGTAATTGGAATAAGTAACGATGGACCGTTTGCAAACAAGGCATTTGCCCAAGCGCAACACCTCAATTTCCCTGTTCTTGGCGATTACAAGAGCCAGACCATACGTGATTATGGAGTACTCATGCCAGACCTGTTGCATGTCAAGGGATATGATGCAGCAAAGCGTTCTGTCTTCATTGTAGATGAAAAGGGTACAATAGCATACAAGTGGGTCTCAGACAATCCATTGATAGAGCCAAACTACCAAGAGATAATAGACTTTCTAAAAAAAGGAAATTAAATCCTTTTTAATTTATTTTCAAAAATTTTAATCCAGAATTATTCTATTTCTACTAAAACATCATTTTTTGCCACAGATGCACCCTGTTTTATTTTCAAAGTCTTGATTGTGCCGTCTTTGTGAGCCTTGATAGATACCTGCATCTTCATTGATTCTAAAACACAGACCACATCACCTTTTTTTACCTTGTCACCTGCGGAAACATTTACGGAAACAATTCTACCCGGAATTTGGCTTTTTAGAAAAACCTGTGAGTCTGTTGTTGATTCCATTCCAGAGTTTTTGTAAATTATTTTGTCCAGATCAGGTCGCTTGTTAAGAGTGATCTTTATTCCATCTGCAACAATTGTTATCTTGGCAGTCGAGTTTTCAAGATATTTTGCAACATGAAATCCATTGTCTAGCATGAATTCGATTTTTTCATGACTCATGTTTAGTATCTTAAGTGTGCGCTCTTTGCCCTTTATTTTGAGAACAAATTCATTGTTGCCCAGTGATTTGATGATTTCCCCTTCCAAGGTTTCGTTTGTGTTTTCTGACTTGAACTTCATATAGCTAATTCCTGTCCAGCTGTGCCTTCCAGCGCACACTACTGTCTGCGCGTGGTTTTACTTTGTTCCTAAGAAACTCAGAGTGTACCAGCGTAGCTGCAAGTGCAACGTCGGATTTTTGTGATGCCTCCTTTTTGAGGTCTTCCTGCAACCTGTCTAGGATCTTGAATCTCTCAAGGAAGTTTGTAGACAAGTCTCCTGATATGAATTCGCTGGTGTCAAGAATTGTTTTGTATAGTGGGATGGATGTCTCAACGCCCTCTATGTAAAAGTCAGAGAGGGCAAGTTTCATTCTTTGTCTTGCCTCTTCAAAATTTTGCCCCCATGTGATGAGCTTGGCCATCAGTGAGTCATAGTATGGCGAAACCGTGCAGCCTGGATAGAGGTATGTGTCCACCCTAACGCCAGGACCTGATGGAATGTTGACATCTGGTATTTTGCCAGTGGATGGTGCAAAGTCAAGAAATGTATCTTCGGCATTTATTCTGCACTCGATTGCATATCCGTTTACCTTTAGGTCTTGTTGCTTGAACGGTATCTCCTTGCCGTTTGCAATGTCAATTTGTAATTTCACAAGATCAAGGCCGGAAACAAATTCAGTAACAGGATGTTCCACCTGGAGTCTTGCATTTATTTCAATAAAGTAAAATGCGCCATCATCTAGTCTCAAAAATTCCGCAGTACCTGCATTATGGTAATCAACTGCTATTGCAGCTTTTACTGCAAGACTGCCTATCTCGTCACGAGTTTTTTGATCGACAACTGGTGATGGTGACATCTCGATGAGTTTCTGGTGTCTTCGCTGAATCGAGCATTCTCTTTCAAAAATGTGCACAGCATTTCCGTGCTTGTCACGCGCCAGCTGCAGCTCGATGTGTCGTATTTTTGGAAGAAATTTTTCTACAAAGAGTGCCGACTTGCCAAAGGCAGCCTTTGATTCTCCGGATGCAAGCTCAAAGGCCTGTTTGAGCTCGCTCTCATTGTGTACCAGTCTTATTCCTCTTCCTCCTCCACCAAAAACTGATTTTAGCAAAACAGGATAACCTATATCATGTGCGATATCTAGTGCTTGTTGGACCTCATCAACTATGCCAGGACTGCCAGGTACAGTTGGCACCTTGGCTTTGATCATTGCTGCCTTGCACAGCATCTTGTCTCCACAAAGTCTCATCGATTTTCCAGAAGGTCCTATAAAGTTGAGTTTCTTTTTCTCACAAAGATCAGCAAAGTCAGCGTTTTCTGAAAGAAAACCGTATCCAGGGTGTATTGCATCTGCCCCACTGCTCTGTGCTGTTTCAACTATTTTTTCCATGTTAAGATAGCTTTGCGCTGGAGGAGCTGCTCCGATATGATATGATTCAGTAGCCATCTTGACATGCTTTGAATTTACATCTTCGTCAGAGTAGACAGCTACTGATTTTATTCCAAGAGCATTGCATGTCTTGATGACACGAATTGCTATCTCCCCTCTGTTTGCAATTAGAATTTTTTCTATCATGCCCGTTATAGATTGATATTTCCGTGCTTGCGAGGAATTCTTCTTTCTCTTTTATTGACAAGAGCTTCCAGGGCACGAATCAGGGCAGGTCTGGTCTCTGCAGGATCAATTACTGCATCAATTGTTCCATATGATGCAGCAACGTATGGATTTGCAAATTTTTCAGTGAAATTATCAACTAGTTGTTTTTTTAGCGCTACTGGGTCTTTTGCAGTCTCAAGTTCCTTTCTGTTCATGATTCTTACTGCTGCTTCTGAGCCAAGAACCGCGATTTGAGCCGTAGGCCATGCATAATTCATATCAGTACCCAGATTCTTGCTTGCCATTGCGATATAAGCACCTCCATAGGCCTTGCCAATTATTGTGGTAATTTTTGGTACTGTAGCCTCACAATATGCATACAAGAGTTTACTTCCATGACGTATTATTCCACCATGTTCTTGCTGGGTACCTGGCATGTATCCCGGAGTATCAACAAAAGTAACAATTGGAATATTATAGCAATCACAAAATCTGATAAACCTAGCTGCCTTGTTTGATGAATCAATGTCTAGTGCACCTGCAAGGACCATTGGCTGGTTTGCAACAATTCCCACAGTTCTTCCGTGCAACCTGCCAAACCCCACAATGATATTTGATGCAAATAGCTCATGAATTTCAAAGAATGTGTGGTTGTCCAAAATTGAATGTATGATTTCTTTCATGTCATATGGCTGCAATGGATTCTCAGGAACTATGTTTATGAGATTGTTATCAAGCCTGTTTGGATCATCGTTTGTTTCTACATGCGGGGGCTCTTCGGTATTGTTTTGCGGTATATACGATAACAGTATCTTTACCATGTCCATACATTGGTACTCATTTTTTGCAACAAACTGAGCAACGCCACTTAATTTTCCATGAGCCATGGCTCCACCAAGATCATCAAATGAAACTTCTTCGCCAAGAACTGTTTTTACTACCTCAGGTCCTGTTACAAACATTGTAGCAAGTTTGTCCACCATTATTACAAAATCTGTCATGGCTGGTGAATATACTGCCCCTCCTGCAGACGGTCCAATGCTGCAAGTAATTTGTGGTACAACGCCTGAGGCAAGCTGATTGTGATAAAATATCCTTGCAAAGCCATCAAGGCTTAGAATTCCTTCCTGAATTCTTGCACCACCTGAATCAATTATTCCAATTATTGGACAGCCCACCTTAGTTGCATGGTCCATCATCTTTGTAATTTTTTTAGAGCCCATCTCACTTAGTGTTCCGCCAAGAACAGTAAAATCATAAGCAAAAACGAAAACCTTTCTACCGTTTATTGTTCCGTATCCAGTTACAACAGCATCCCCAAAGAATTTCTTGTTTTGCATATCAAACTCGTAATAATGGTGAGTCACAAGGGCATCAACTTCTGTAAAACTACCTTCATCAAGCAAAAGATCTATTCTTTCTCTAGCAGTTAGTTTTCCTTTTTCATGTTGAGCTACTATTTTTTCTTCTCCACCACTCTGATCAGCCTGTCGCTTTTTTTGCAAAAAATTTTTTATCTTGTCAGAATGCATGTTTCGAATTAGAAACTATTTACAACCTATATTAATTTACTCAGGTTTGACTTCTCTAATTCCGTCGCGACCACCCTTTGCATTTCGAAATACATTCATTCCAATGTGATAGTTCTCCCATAAACCCTCAAGTATCTTCAGTTCCTCTGTTACCTCCCTCAACATTTCCTTGCTTGCATTGGGATCTGATTGTATTTTACGATATTTTTCTCGAGTTTCTGCCAGCAGAGTCTCAAGGCCTACCTCGTAGTTTGATTCCCCGTGAAACGCAGGATCTAGTGGAGTTATCTTTGTGGTCTCTTCTACCATTAGTTTTACCTCAAAGCAGGGTAAATTTTAAGTTTCTACTTGGAATCTAAAATTTTGTCAGAAATCAATTTTTGGTATTCAACATTGGAAAATGTTTTGAAATGGCTTTTTGGTAAAGTGCAAATGCTTCCTTTGCTTGGCTACATTTCTTGCAGATGCACATTTGCGAAACCTTTTCACGGTTACAGTCATCTGCAAATTCGCATTGCGGACAACCGGCTGACCCGCCACAGACTGCACATTTGAGCTCTGTTACTTGGGCGCATGACTGGTGTTTTATTCCCAGGCCCTTTGCCCACAACGCTATTTCATTTACTTCAATTTTCTTTTTGCACACGATGCATGTCCCGGGAAATTTCATCGGCATGGCTCTCCAGCTCATTTTATTGCAGCCATCTCCTTTTGGATTATTTCGTTTTGGGACTCGTCAAGATCCATTACCAGTGTTTTATTTTTTATACACAACAAAATATATGGCAAGTAAAAAGTTGCAAAGGTGCTGCGTGAAACGTGCATCTTCTTTGCAAAGACTGATGCAAGTTCCTTTATTGCTCTGCCGTCCCATCTGAGTCTGTTTAACACGGGCCAAGAAAGATTATACTGGGAATATCTTACTGGCGTTCCCTCTTTGTATAGTTTCAGTAGAATTGAGTCAAGGTACCGCAAGAGTCTCCACTCTTGGTTTCGAATTATCTTTCCATAAAGCATATCAGCCTCTGATATGACATCAAGCATTTTCTGCATACTTTCCTTTGGAACAGGACTTGTAATAACACTTGAATAAAATGCATTGATTTTTTCCTGTGGGTCGATTCTCAGCGAATACAGAATTGCAGTTGCTTCATCAACAGATTTTGCCTTAAAGAAAGCATTGACAACAGCTTCCACATCTGTTGTCTCATATGACCTGTCAGTTTGAGGCTCAAAACCCCAAACTAGCGCCTGTGCCGAGTTTAGCATTGACCTAATGTCACCCCTTGAATCAAGAACCAGTTTTATAACAGAGCCAATCTTAAGCGAGGCCCCTTCCCGTCTTAGAATTTCTTCCAGATAAAATTTCATCAGCCTTGGAGAAATAGGTCGCATCTTGACAGTTGTGGTGACTTTTTTTATTGCTTTCATCTTGTCTGAGCTTTCAGAATTTGCAGCTAAAACTATTGGTACGGTTGGCTCCTTTAGAATGTCTGTGAGTGCATCTACTCCACCATAATCAGATCTTCCATGGATTCCATCGACTTCATCTACAAAGATCATTGGTTTTCCTATTACGGTAAGATTTCCCATAACAGGGTTGAGCACGTCCTGTATCCTTTGTTTTGTTCTAACATCACTTGCATTAAGACTAATCAAATCATAGTTGAATTGTTTTGCACCAAGTATTGCTATCGTTGTCTTGCCAATTCCCGGAGGCCCAACAAGCAGCAAGGGTTTGGTTCCTGGAACCCATTTTGAAATCCAATTCACAAATGATTCTTTTGCTTCTTCGTTTCCAATCATGTCAAGAAGATTTTTTGGTCTGTACTTTTCTGACCACATCATTTCTTATCACTTGGGAAGTTTTGAAGCAAACTCTGCCCAGAGTTTTTGTTTTTGGAGTTGATTGAACCAGTACAGATTATAGTGCTCCACGGTAAGAAACAAAAACTCAAGAAAGTCCCTATGCGAGAAATTTTGCGGTAAAAGTTCCAGTGCAAGCCTTGCCTCGCTTAGATATAGTTCACTTTTCTTCATTGTAAATTCAAATCCCTTTTGAATGTCATTTGTAAGCAGACCATAATAAAGCGGCCACGAAGGAATCTTTACAAACTTGTTTTTAATCGAATCCTCAACCTCGTTACCACATCCCACCGACTCTGCTGCCTTTGCCATGCCAAGATAGAAAATCTCACCCAAAGGCAATCTTGCAAGTGCCATATTTTTTCCAGCTGTGCCCATCACAGCTCTGTACTTTTTGTAGCACTCGATCATTGTTTCTTCGGTTATGCACTTGGGTTTGGTTTTCAGCTTAAAGTCAACATACTGGCCCACTCTTGCATCCTTGAAGCCTCGATCAAACTCTTCCAAGACTTCTGTGCCTCCTGTTCCAATCTTTTCTCTTGCAAGCTGTAAAATGTATGGGTTCATCAGTTTGTAATCATCAAGATAGTCCACATCCTCATCCCTGTCCATTATTCTGTCCATTGGCTCGCTAAGATCTATTGCTATTATGTGCCCATCCACAATGTCAGTCTTTTTTTTAGCGTCTTGCACATCAGAAAAATGCTGTGAGGATGCATCATATAGTGCGCTGAACACCGGAAATGTCATCTTGACAAAGTTGGAATTGAGAATTCTCGATACCCTGTCAAGCAAGGTTTCATAGATTTCCAGTCTTTTTTTTACCGTATCAATCTGAGATTTATCCAGCGTGATCTCACTTGTGCCAATCTCTGCTGCAAATCTCTCTTGTGTTTGACCAGGATTACCATCAGACTTTATTTTTCTTAGCAGATCTTCTGCAAATCTTTTCGTGAACTTTGGAAATTCTTCTTCAGCTTCCTTTTTGTATTTATCAAATTGTCTGAAGCCCTTGCTTTTGAACAAGGCCTGCTTTACAATGTCTTTTCCTGCTTTAGTAGACAGTAACGCTTCTTTGCTGAAAACAGATTCGTCTTTGCTGCTCACACATTGGCACATCTTCTTTTGCTATTTATGCATTGAGCTAAAATTTTTGTTACTTGAATTAAATTAGGACTTGGGTTAGAAAATTTGTGAAAACAATAAAAATTCTCGAGGAAGCAGCAAAAAGAGTTTATGATAATGTGAAACATCTGCCGGGAACAAAAGAGTCTGCCGGAGATTTTGGCAGAGGTGCTGGGGGAGACATTTCAAGGGGAATAGACGTCTTGGCAGAAAAAACAGTTCTTGATTATCTCAAAGAAATCAATTTCTCATGTGTTGTTCTTGGTGAAGAGTGTGGCCGTGTAGAACTATCAAAGAATCCTTCAGGTTTTATAATAATGGATGCCGTAGACGGCTCCACTAATGCAGTAAGGGGGATTCCATTCTCTTGCTGTTCGCTTGCATTTGCCAAGGGAGATAAGCTAAGTTCTGTCACAGATGCAGTAGTGATTGATCTGTACACAGGAGATCTGTATTCTGCATCAAAAGGAATAGGTGCATTTCTGAACGGAAAAAAGATTCACGTACACAAGGAGCAGAAACTTTACTTTGTAGTTGGACTGGACATATCAGGAATTGCACCTGATTCCCTGGAAAGATTATCACCAATAATTTCTGCTTCAAATCACATCAGACATTTTGGTGCAGTAGCACTTGAGCTTGCAATGTTTGCCCGTGGTCTAGTCGATTTGTTTGTAGACATTAGGGAAAAACTTCGAGTAACAGATGTGGCTGCAGGTTTTCTTCTTGCGACCGAAGCAGGCGGATTTGTAATTGATAAAAACGGTAAATCTCTTGACTCTGATCTTAGCTATGATGCAAGAATATCATTTGTTGCAGCTGCAAGCAAAGAAATTCTAAATGAAACAGTAGAAAAATTAAATCTGACAGGCAAATCCTGAATAATCAAAATAATTGGCGCAAGTTTTTTCTTGTTAAAGAAAAGTGGCGCCCTTGGCGGGATTTGAACTCGCGTCGAGGCCGTGACAGGGCCCCATTCTAGACCGGGCTATACAAGGATTGGATTTTATCCACATCCCCTCTATACTACAAGGGCGTGAAATATTGTGGACAAAAATATGAGTTTAAAGCTTTCTTTTCATCGAAAAATGTTCTGTCCTACTTGCAAAAGCAGTATTGATAGAGACATCAACGTTGCTAAAAACATCTTGCTTCGAAGTACACGGGCTGTGCCAAACGGGACTGTAGATGACGCTGTGATGACAGAACCTGGTAGCAGACAACCAGTAATCTGTAGAGTCGATGCAGTCAAGTCAGGTCATTGGAACTATTTATCGAAACTTGTCAAAGCCTAAAAGACTAAATTATACACGACTATGACCCTTCGCTATGGGTTCGTAGCTCAGCCAGGTAGAGTACCGGACTTTTAATCCGGCTGTCCGGGGTCCGAATCCCCGCGAACCCGCTCTCACACATGGTTCAAACAGGGTACTATCCGAACCCATTTTTCTCCAAAACTGCCTTGTCAGCTGGCAAAGTTGCAACAAGCCTCCAACCCTTTGACATCATTTCCTCGACCTGTTCAAGTCTTGTTATGATCTGAACTGATTGAGCTGGTACAGGACCAATCCTGCAAGTTCTGCAGTTGACAGCTCGGGAAATATCTACGTTGCAGCTTTAGGTAATTTGGTAGAAAAGTTTGATTCTGCAGGAAACTTCCTTATCCAGTTTGGTTGATACCTGATTGCACTTCTAGTCGTCCCTCTACACTTGGAAAGGCTCCTTTGAAATTTTAACAACCTGAAAGGGATGAAATTTACATAATTTTGAGTTCGGAACTATGAATATCCGGATCTTTTAGGTTCAAATCTTCCTTCAGTTATAATGCTTAATCTCCTATTCCTATAGTGATTTTATCTGCTCACAAGTTAACTTTGTTAATTGAATAAATTCCAGCAATTTTTCTTTGTTTTCGTGACATAAGGAGATTGAATCTTTATCTTCAATTTGTGGGGATATCGCGAAATTTGTTCATGAGGGTAAGAGGAAAGGATGGGCACTATCCATTGAAAGGTATAGAATAATCGAAAAAGAAGGGGAGTCTAACTAACTTAGGTTCAGTTCTGGGAATTCTGCTTG
>CAYUTC010000022.1:0-21331 GCA_964447595.1 uncultured Nitrosopumilaceae archaeon | reverse complement strand
TGTACTAGCAGGTGGGGGATTTTTTGGAATTTTCTATATCACAAAGAAGAAATGAAAACTCTGTATCTTTCATTTATAATAGGATCTGGAATTACAACGATTCTTACCATATACGTATCTGTTTTTGTTATGAGTGACGCAAATGCAGATCAGACCTTGCAAAGCTATGTAGTAAATGGAACAATTACAGCACTTGGATGTCACGTCATAAACGGAGAGATAACAAATCAAACTACAATGATGTATCCCATTCAGATATGTCATTACAAGAACTCTTATTTTCAGATGAGAGAGATACCTCCAGGCACTGGTTGTAGCATAGAACCTGTGTATTGGAAAGATCCTATATCAGGTCGTGTCTATACCTTTCCTACTTCCTGTGATACGCCACACTTTATAGTTCAAGAAAACGGTACGGTTTCAACAAGTCCTCCTTACCTTCCACCCTCACTTGCAAAAGTCGGTGTGAAAATTGATTCACGTAATGTTGTGGTAATCACAGGCATGATATACAAGATATTTTCCAACATTATTGAGATTACAATCTTTAATCCTCAAAAACAACTGATATTGGTTTCACAGGAGCAACCTACAGAGAACGGGTCTTTCTCAATGTTCCTTGTACCACGCGCACCCCTCTGGTCTGAGCCGGGAAACTATGCCATTCGAGTATCATCATCAGGCCAGAACCTTGCACAAACTATGTTTTATTTTAACGGAACAAACTGTTGCCCAACACCTTCCATACAAAATACGGCACCTACAGCAACACCTATTGAACAGCTAAAAGCAGGGGTCTTGCCCAAGGACATTATATGCCGTCCTGGGCTGCAGTTAGTCCTCAAGGCTGAAGATAACAGTCCAGCATGCGTTAATAGGTATGTGGCGCTAAGGCTTGCTCAGATTGGATGGACAACCTCAAACGGTTCTGAGATACAACAGCTACCGGATCCATCCTCTGCACTAAAACTAAATCTTGTTGTTAGTCCAGATATAATAAAACCTAAAGAACCAGTAGAAATCAAAATCTCTGTTAACAATACTTATACCAATACAATCTATGTGAAGGCTCAGAACAACTGGGCATTTCAAGACCTTGACAACCCTTGCAAAAAAATTCATCTAGGGATTGCTATACTGGCTGGATACTATACTGTTTCAAACATGACAGAAGGTAAGAGCTTGCAGCTATTCAACAGGTACGATTGTCCTTCTTGGCAATTGGAAACTGGCAGGATATACGAGTTTCAACCTCAAAGTGATCAGGTCAACGAGATAATATGTTACATGTACTTTGGTGAACCATGTCACTCAGAGGGTCTGAACATGAATTATGGATTTGATGGATACTGGGACAAGAATAACACAAAACAACCATTTGATGCGGGAAACTACACAGTGATTGGAGCAGACGAGTGGGGGCATCTTGCAATACAATACTTTACGGTTGTAAAGTCTACTAGCAACCAGACTATGAATGAATATACAACAAGTGTTAGTCAACCCGTAACCATTCCTTCAATTGATATTCGTGGAACAATAAAAAATATCGCAACAAGTACACCATTTATGGAACTTGCGTCAAGCTCAACTGGAATTTCGATAACACGTGGTGGCTGTTGTGATTCATTTGATAACGATAGCATCAAACTAGAGTCGTACCATGGAAAAAGGTCTAATTCGGATATAATAGCTGCAACAGTTGCTAATCTTGGAAAGAGAACGATTCACATTTATGGCATACATGTATCTGGATTCATTTCAATTACAAATAGTACTACCACTACAAATCTAAGGGTACTTGAGGCTGACCCTAATGTCGTACCAAAAGAGGATGCAATTTTGGAACCAGGTGAGTCGCAGACAAAATATATTGTAGGAAACTGGACTTGGATGGGAAAACCGGTAAACGGATTTTCTGTCTATATTTCATATTCATACGAGAATCTTCAAAACTATAACGGGATGACAAATGGTTATGACATGACAGTTCCAATTCAATGGATTCAACAATGAAAATTCTGTCACTGTTAGGAATTGCAATCTTGATAACAGGAAGTGTTATTTTGTTGTATTCAACTGCAAACTTTGAGCTGGCAGAGCAACACTTTGAAAACCAGAGAAATGGACTAGAATGCGATAAACTAGGAAGCGGTTGCCCATATCCTGACTTTTCTGGCCCAATGTTTTATGGGATAAACGGTCTTGCTGTTTTTGCTGTTGGTGCAATCCTGTCTGTGTCAAAAAACAAAACTATGTTAACAAAATTAGTTCTTGGCATTACATCTGTCGTATCTGGGATGCCATCTGTAGTCTTTAGCATTTTTGCATATGCAGATGATTACAATCATTATGAATTAATCATCAAAAAATGTCCCAGTGTTCCTTGCATGTATCCAAACATTTTTGCCAATATCAAATACGTACAGTTTTTTGGAATCTATGGAGGAATACTACTTATGATGGGGATAATCATTTTGGTAATGTACTTTGGTAAAAACAAAAAATGAAATCTGTGAGATGCTAATTTTTATTTGATCTGTTTTTACCTGTTTGTTTTGTTTGAGAGGTAGCTGCCACAAAATGATATGGTAAGATTTAGTGCTAGTGCAATTACTGCAATGTACAGCGAGCCAAACGGTGTACTAAAAACCGATGAGGTGAGGGGACCAAAATTATTTGCTGATTCTGTCATGTAGATACCGCTTGCAATGCCCACAAAAAGGCCTATTATCAATGGAGTCTTTCTCAAAGCCTTGACGTACAGTCCAAAAAATACCGCAGGAAGTATCTGCGTTATCAAAATTCCTCCAAGTAGTTGTAAAGAAATTGCATATGTGGCTGGTACTGCAAAAACAAACCCTAGTGCTATGAACTTGAAAATAGTTGATGAAATCTTTGTTATTCTAATCTCTGATGCGTCTGAAAGATTTGGTTTGAACTCCTTGATTATGTTTCGTGTAAGTAAATTTGCCTGAGCCATTGCCATTATTGCAGCAGGTACCAGTCCACCAATGAAAATCCCAAGCAGTGCGACACCTGAGAACCACCCCGGCATGGTATAAAGTATCAGGGACGGAACCACCAGTATACCGCGTGTACTTTGCGGAAAACCAGAAAGAAAATCCATTGCCTGCGGCACTTCATAAACAAGTATGCCCATTAGTGCAAGTACTGCTAGTCCGACACCATACAAAGGAAGAAGCGCAGTACTTTTTCGAAGCTTTTGTGCACTCTCCGAACTTAACACTCCGTTAATGGCATGCGGATAGAGGTATAGTGCCAATGCACTACCAAGTATCAAAGTACCATAGGCAGGCATCAGTGAAGCAGGAAGTGTCACATAATTTGGTTTTACATTATTGAATGCAGTACCAAAACCTCCAATGCTAATTGGTACCACTACAATCACAGCAATTACTGTTATCCAGATGAGAATGTCCTTGAAGACTGCAGTAAGAGTTGCCCCACGCAAACCGCTGGTATAGGTAAATGCAGCCAAGATAACAAATGCAATCAATAAAGAGATCTCAGTTACCACTTGAGAATTGACAGTACCAGCAAACATTACGGTAAGCACTGCCTGCATGCCAACTATCTGCAACGCGATATATGGCAGCTCTGCAACAATTCCGGTAATTGCTATCATTATTGCAAGAGTTCGACTTGAAAAGCGGTCTTTTACAAAATCTGATGCAGTAATGTATCCTTTATCTTTTGCAAGAGTCCAAAGCTTGGGAACAGTAACCAGTGCAACACCAAACGTTAACATCACATATGGAATTGCAAAAAAATAGAGCGAGCCTTTTGCAAAAACACCTGATGGAATAGCAACAAAGCTATATGCAGTATAAAGATCAGCTCCTATTAGAAAGAAAACAAGCGTTGTTCCAAGCCTTCTGCCTGCAAGGGACCATTCATGAACATGGTTTAGATCACCGCGTCTCCAGTACTTGCCGTAAAAACCCAGTATGATAAACAAAATAAAAAGAGCAACAAATGCAACTATTACATCAAGGCCTATCATTTTATTTTCCCTTCAAGTAAGCAAATGCAATGTAGAAACCCGCTGTTGCAAACAGCCAAACTGTTTGGAACCAGTAAAAGAACGGCAGTCCAAAAAGCTCGGGTGCTTCTCTGTTGTAAATTGGAACACCTAGGTTGACAAAAGATGGTATCAAAATAAGTAACGCAAGTATGATGTATCGTTTCTTGATATTCATGCCCATGTTGAATTTGGTCGAAAAGATATAAGGATTTGAGAATTCCATGAACTGGAAAATTCCAATATTATATCAAAAAGGACGTCAAGGTTCCAAGAACAAGATTATTTTACGGGTTTCAAATTATCTCATAACAAATGGAGACTGAAATACTTGATAAAATGTCCAAATCAAGATTACAGTATACTCTACACGTTGATGGCAAGGTCTTTGTCTTGGAGGATGTCTTGCTTGCAAAATCAAAGATTCCTGTGAGAAAGCCAACAACAAGAGGTGGGGTGTACTTTACTGACACTACTGCATACAAAATTAAGGCAAAGACACATGATCTGTCCATTATTGGTCTTTTGCCAAAACTCATGCTAGGCCCAAACACAGAGTTTGGCTCAATTGAGGTCAAAACGAGTCTAGAACTGGATGGGACAAAAAAAGACGTTACCTTAACAACACATGTATCCAATACGATGAACACAAAGACTATGGTTGAGCTAAATCTAATAGTTGACAAGACAAGTTTAGACTAATTCCCGAAAACCAAAACTATCTTATACTATACATCCAAGCGTTTTATGTGGAAAAATTTATTTTAATTTCATTAATTCTTGCTGTATCAGTTTCTGTTCTTTCTGCCTTTGGAGACACTGGCAGTACGGGATTTACAAATGCTGTTTCAATTAGCAATGTTGGCAGCAACTCGACTATTCCTCAACTGATAGTATCAGAAAATAATGCCTATGTGGCATGGATTGACGACACTGCAAATACCTCTAGTATCTTTTTTGCCAAAAGTACAGATGGTGGTTCTTCTTTTTCAAAACCACTAAACTTGGCAAGCTCGCATGTTGCGGGTGCAGACAATGTAAAGATTGTACAATCAAAAGATAACATTTACGCAGTATGGCAATCTTATTCGGCTAACAAGTCTGCAGTTTATTTCTCAAAGAGCGCTGATGGAGGAGCTACGTTTGTGACTCCAATTGAATTAAATGACGTAACACAAGACTCGGCCTTTCCACAAATTGCAGTCTCTGGTAGCCATGTCTATACCGTATGGTTGCAAAGAACAACAGGTGATGTTACAAACGTAGTTTTTTCAAAAAGCGATGACAGCGGGTCTAGCTTCTCCAAACCAGTTGAAATAACTCGTCATTCTGGAAACTCGGGACTACCACAACTTGCAGCAGCAGGCAATGAGGTGTATCTTGTATGGGAGGATAACAGTCTTGGGAATTTTGAAGTTTTTCTTGATAAAAGCACTAATGATGGAACTACCTTTACGGTACCAGTGAACGTAAGCAATGATACTGGTGATTCTGGTACCCCGCAACTAATTGTATCAGGTCAGAACCTTTACCTGGTTTGGATGGACAATACTCCTGGAAATTTTGATGTCATGTTTTCAAAAAGTGTCAATGATGGTTTGACATTTAGCAGGCCAGTAAATATCAGCGGCAACGCAGCAGATTCAGGCTATCCACAATTTACAGTATCAGGAAATAGCATCTATGCAACGTGGACCAATGAAATATCTGGCAACAATTATGATATACTTTTTGCCAAAAGCAGTGATGGTGGAGCTACCTTTGCAAGTCCAGTTAACATAAGCAATGATGTTGGCGCTTCGGGCTGGCCACAGATTGCAGTTGATGGAAATGTCTATGTATCATGGGTTGACAATACTTCTGGAAACTTTGACATCTATATTGCAAAAAGTTCTGATGATGGCAAGACCTTCCAGTCACCAGTTGATATCAGCAATACACCAAGTGAATCGTGGTATAACAAAATGGCAGCATCATCTGGTACTGTATACATGACCTGGCAAGAGGCAAACGGTAAAGGTCATGATGTAATGTTTGCAAAAAGTACAACATTTGTTCCAGAGTTTGGTGCACTAGTTCCTATCATACTAGTAATAACAATGATATCTGTGATTGTAGTTTCCAAAAGGTCGTCTATTAGTAACCACATCTAGTGCTTGCCTGAAGGGATACCACCGGTTTAGAGTTTTATTATGGGCTCCAGGAGAATTCTTTTGCAGTAGTGATGACGATTCTGCCATGTCCGTCACTGAAGATTAATTATTATCACATGCGGTGATAAAACATTGACCGAAGTGAAAGGCGGACAAAAATTTATGAAATTTTTCTGGTCATTGCCAAAAGATGATAAATTTTACAAAGAAATTGATGGCATACTCGAACTAATCAAAGAAAATCCCCAAATGGGAAATAGAATACAATATGACAAAATCCCAAAATGTTACATTGAAGCATATAATGTTCCAAGCCTGTTCCGGGTGGATCTAGGTGGGGGATGGAGGTTGATTTACTCCCTTACTGGAAAACAAGGTCAAAAGACGGTGTACGTTCTTGAGATATTTGATCACAAAGATTATGAGAGAAGGTTTGGATACTGAGATTACTTTAGCTTGACTGACTCTTTTTCTAGTCGCTTAAACTGTGGGCCATCTGTAAATATCCATAAAACAGACCCGTCCTTGTCATAGGCTATCTTGTTTGATTCTTCCAGATATTTTAGAATCTTGTTAAATGTCATGTACTGCAGCTGCTTTGGCAATGAGAGGCGGAGCTGGTTCTTTGATGCAAATTCATGCTTTTTTGAGAGAACTTGCTCTACCATCAGGACTGTATCAAGGTTGGGACTATGTCCTTTGTCTTTATTTTTTAAAATGGATCTACTCATTTAGTATTGTATGGTATATTCTTGTATATATACAATTCTACCTAATCAACACAACAATCACCTCCAACTGAACAGGAATCAAAACCTACTACATCTTCATCAACTTCCCAGCTAAACACCACACAAAATCAAAAACAAACAAACACTGTATTCCATGAAATAGAACAACTGCCAGAAAAAATATTCAACAAAGCTATCAACGTAATAGAATCACTCTTCCACAAACTCTAGTATTTATTGTACTAGATTTACTAATTTTCAAAAAGATTAATGCTAGAATCTTATCCTTTTGTCTCAAGAAATTCAATAAGACCGCATTTTGTACTTGTATTCAAATCTACAAACGCAATCAGCCTCTCATCAAATCCCTTGACTGGTTTTACAAGAATAGTTGCTCCCTTTTTTGATACGGTGTCCAGTTCTCTGTAAATGTCATCAGTCTCAAAACAGAGATGGTGAATTCCACCCCCCTTTGCAGCAAATTCTGCAATAGGAGAATCAGGAGATGTTGGCTCGATTAGCTCCAAAAAGGACTCGCCTACTTTGAGAAAACAGACATTGACCTTTTGGCTTCCAACTGGTAAAGGTAAACTAGTACTCTGAATGCTCAGATATTTTTTCAATTCGCCTACAGATTCCTCGATTCGTTTTACCACTATACCAACATGATGTAGTTTCACGATCTCTTGGTATTTGATAAATACAATATAACCGGTTCTGTGATGTCAAAAAATCAATAATTTCATATTGATATCAAATACACATCAAGCTGTGCTGGAAAAACTGGTAAAAGAATCAAAAGCACTAGAGAGAGCAATTGCAGGCGAAGAGCTCTCGTATCAAGACGGACTTGAGCTAATGTCATATGACAACCTGTACATGCTTGGTGCAACAGCAGACATTGTACGACAAAAACTAGTAGGTGACACTGTGACCTTTGCTGCCTCTTACTATCTTAATTATTCCAATATTTGTGCTGCATCCTGCCAGATGTGTGCGTTTTACAGAAAGGGAAATGAAAGCGATGCCTATACGCTTACACCACAAGATATCGAGGCACGAGTTGGCAAGGCAAAGGAACTTGGTGCAACCGAGGTTCACATTGTAGGCGGATTCCACCCTAGCTTGCCCCTTGAATATTATGAAGAGATGTTTCGCACAATAAAAAAGAGCCACCCTGAGATGAACATCAAGGCACTAACTGCAGCAGAAATTTTCTTTTTATCAAAGCTTACAAAAAATTCTGTCAAGGAGGTCCTGACCAGATTTAAAGCCGCAGGTCTTGATTCCATGCCTGGGGGTGGAGCAGAGCTCTTTCATCCCGATATACGAAATAAGATAGTGCGCGGCAAATGCACAGGACAAGAATGGCTTGATGTTATAGAACAGGCTCACAACCTTGGCATCAAGAGCAACTCTACAATGCTTTTTGGCCACATTGAAAAGCCAGAACACATCATTGATCATCTTGTGAAATTGCGCGACGTACAAAAAAGAACAAAGGGCTTTATCACATTTATACCACTCAAGTTTAGCTTGGAAAACACCGAGCTTGAAAAGACAGGCCAGGTAAAATCAGAAAGCCCATCTACTTATGACCTTAGAATAATTGCAGTATCAAGACTGATGCTTGCAAGACAAATAGACAACATTTCAGTCTACTGGGTCGCACTAGGAAAAAAGCTTGCCCAAGTTGCACTGACCTATGGGGGCAACGACATGGTTGGTACTGCCTTTTCTGAAGAAATTTACAAAGCAGCAGGCAAGGGCACAAGCTCATCCATTGTAGAGCTTGCAACAATGATAAAGGAAATTGGAAGAAAGCCTGCTCAACGAGATACTTTCTTTAATGTTTTGAAGACCTTCTAGGTCTCTGGTTTTTGTGTATCGGCTTTTCCACACACATCGGAATGGAAACTGTCATCTTTACAAAACTAGAGGCAATTATCTTTAAGCTTTTCTGTAACGAATTTTCAAAGATATTTTCTGGTTACCCTTACATTTTGTGTTAAAAAAATAATTATATAAATATGTAAGGGTAACTAATGGCATGGTTACAATAAAGAAGAAGATGTTGAAGGGACAGATTTACTACTATCTAGAACACAGTGTTAGAGAGAACGGTAAGGTACATCCAAAGATCATCTATCTTGGGAGAAAGCTCCCAAAAAATATTGAAGAGATAAAGAAGAAATTTTTTGATGACATATCGCAAAAGATGTGGCAGGCTGACTTAGAGAGGATCAGAAAGAACTACTCAAAGAACCAGAGGGCTATGCCCAAGTCTGTCAAGGAGAAGGAACTGGAGATCTTTGCAATCAATTTCACTTATGATACACAGAGGATAGAGGGATCTACCCTCACCAAAAAAGAGACCGCTGATCTACTGGAAAGAGGAATAACACCGAAGAACAAACCCATGAGGGATGCCTTGGAGGCCGAGGCTCATAGGGATCTCTTCTTCGAGATTCTAAAATCAAGGAAGGATTTGTCATTACAAGAAATCCTTGATTGGCACTGGACACTGTTCAACAAGACCAAGCCAGACATTGCCGGGAAGATAAGAAAATACCAAGTAGAAATAAGCGGAAGCAAGTTCATGCCTCCGTCTCAGGTCGAAGTCTATCCTATGTTGACGGAATTTTTCCAGTGGTATAACAAAAACAAAAACAAATTACATCCAGTCGAGCTTGCTGCAATCGTTCATCTGAAATTTGTGACCATACATCCATTTGGAGATGGCAACGGGAGAGTATCAAGGCTGATCATGAATTTCATACTTCACAAGAAAGATTATCCGATGCTTGACATTCCATATGAAGGAAGAAACAGCTACTACAACGCTCTCGAACATTCACAAATGAAAAAAGAAGAAAGGTTCTTTCTTCGGTGGTTCATCAAGCGATACATCAAGGAATACAAGAGATATCTCAGGTAAGCATGTCTACCATCTTATTTCTCTTCCAGCTTTTCCGGATCATCTAGGTCTCTACAGGTTTTTGTGTAACGGGCTTGCCTACGCCGCCTTTTTTTCTACGTTTTAATCCCACGCTAATCAATGCAATGAAAAAGCCAAGACCTGCTACCATGCCTGAAATATTCTTCAGACTAGTGTTTACTATCAGGGCTTCATCAAATGCGCTAGTTTGATCCTCTGTCATATTTGAGGTGGCCGTGGGTGTATTGTTGTTAAGGTACAGCCAGGACAGTCCACCAATAGCTAGCATGGCAGCTCCCAAGGCAAAGACACGCTTGTCCATGTTATGATTTTGAATCTCTCTCCTAAATAATCATTGGTTGAAAAGATTCTATTGTAAAGTTTTGCTACTCATGGAAATCATGCACAGACAATTTTACCTTGTAACAATCATTACAAACATAGATAATTTTACCTGCTTCCTTGGAATAATGCGGAAAAAGCTCCCTGTGCAATTTGCAAAAGGGACAAAGGCCAAATTCCATGGTACTGGATCATCTTTCTTGGTAATAGATTTTTCAACATGTCATAAACAAAAAATTAGAGAACAAGATCACAAGATTTTGTTCTCATTGGTGGTAGTTTGGTCATCTATGCGAACCCCTTACAGGTACTACCACATGTGGGGGTTGGGGTGTTTCACCTGAAGCACATTTATGGTCACCACATACGAGATTGTTGTCCCATGATGCGGTTATGTGTTGATGTGAATATCTGCTGTCTTGGTCATCTGCAAAGGCAAAACCAACAAAGGCTGAGCTTGCACCGATTGCAAGTACTGCTAGTGTCAGTAATTGGGCCTTTAGGTTTGCAATCTTAGCCATATGTCCTCCCGCAGATCTCACACTGCCAGTGGTGTGCTACAATTGTCCACCTATGTTCATGTTGTGTTTCTGTATCCATATACTTTCTATACTAACTATACAAAGGTAAGTATATAAAATAACAAGTGACAAAATCGCAAGTAACTGAGCTTTTGGTAATCTGATATCCATGGCTTTACTACCTTATTTTTATATCAAATACACTAAAGCACTATATGAAAAATAAAGTAACAAGAAAATCGTTTTCTGCTCTACAAATAATTTACAAAAACAAAAAGGAAAGATCACTTTGACAGGGCAAGTAGCCATTGTTACTGGCAGTTCAAGTGGAATAGGATATGAAACTGCACTTGTACTTGCAAGAAATGGTTTTCGAACATATGCAACTATGAGGAATTTAGATAAAGCAAAATCTCTTTTAGATACAGCAAAAAAAGAAAAACTTGCACTATATACAATAAAACTAGATGTCACAGATGAAAGATCTGTAAACAATGCCATCAAAACTATCAAGTCAGACGCAGGAAGAATAGACGTTCTAGTAAATAATGCAGGCTACGGTGTTATAGGTGCACTAGAAGATCTTTCCATGGATGAGATAAAGGCCCAGTATGAGACAAACGTCTTTGGATTGATAAGGGTAACCCAGGCGGTTCTGCCTACAATGAGGGAGCAAAAGAGTGGCATTATTGTAAATATTAGCTCAATTGGAGGAAAGATGGCAATGCCCTTGTCGTCACCATACATTGCCACAAAATTTGCAGTAGAAGGTCTGAGCGAATCTATCGCATATGATCTTGAAAAATTTGGAATCAAGGTTGTCATAATTGAACCAGGAGCAATTAAGACCAATTTTGATTCAGGTATGATAGTAGCCAAGAAAAATCAAAGTCCAAATTCGCCTTATTATGATACCATGCAGAAATTTCAAAATTCTATTAGCTCGATTGTAAAGAATGGAACTCCGGCAGTCAAGGTTGCTGAAGTGATACTCAAGGCAATTACAACATCTACTCCTGATCTAAGGTATACAGTAGGTGATGATGCTGCTTTTCTTGCGCAAAAAAGAAAGGAGCTACCAGATTCAGAATTTCAAAAACTTGTTTCAGAGTTTTTAAAATAAAGATGATTTTAAAAAAATTAGAGTGTCAGTTTAGTGTGAAATTTCTGGCATCGAGTTTTTTACGTATTGGACTGGCAAATCAATTAAGATAAGCTCTGTATCTTGCTGAGCTTTTATCTCCAAGTTTTCTTCCATTTCTATCTCTGCCGCATCTCTTGTGTATAACGTCTTGTCGTTTAATGCAATTTTTCCCTCAATTACAAACAAGTATGACAGCCTGTCTTTTTGCGGTCTGAAACTTAGTTTGGTATCTTTTTCCAGATTTGATACATAAAACGTAACGTTCTGGCTTATTGCCAACGTATCTTTCTGATTGAAACCTTTAGGGCCAATTACTGGTAATAGTTTGTTTTTTCTATCGTCTTTTGTGTATCTTTTCTGCTCCCATGAGGGTTTGAGTCCTCTAGTATCGCTGAAGACCCACATCTGCAAGAGTCGCAATGGTTTTTCCTTTGAGTGATTGAATTCTGAATGAAATACACCCGTTCCAGCAGACATTCTTTGTATCTCTCCTGCTTGGATTATGCCATGGTTTCCAAGACTGTCCTTGTGTTCCAGTGCACCATCTATGACATATGTTACAATCTCCATGTCTTGATGTTGGTGCAAATCAAAACCTGTTCCAGGCTGGATTACATCATCGTTGAATACGCGTAACGGTCCAAAGTTTACCCTGTTTGGATCATAGTATTCCGCAAAGGAAAAGTGGTGATATGTTGTCAGCCAATCAGTATCACCCTTGTACTGTTCTTGTTCTTTTATTGTTCTAATCACGGATCCATATAGTCAGCAATTTATTTAAAATAACGCCTAGCTTTCTAATACTCTAAGAAATCTTGCAATGTCTGGTTCTCCTGCCAGGTCATCAAGCTCCACTCTTAAATCATTTACAATATCCTTGTAGTCATTGCCATACACTTCTTTTAGCACGACTTTCAAGTAATCTGGGTTCTCGTAACAGTCTCTTAGCTGACAATCATATAAAGAACTGAGCTTGGTTGTAGTCCAGTTGTATGACGTGTTTCCCCTTCTCATCAAAACAATCTCTAGAATTGATAATAGTGCAATCTTGTGCTGTTCTTCAGCATTTATCATAGCTTAATCTCCCAGACATAAGTACCACGCCTACTTCCAACAGTGGAAATAGTTAAGCTTTGTTAAAATCCGAGAAACAAATTGTGTGACCTAACAATAAAAATTCTCGTAACTGTCCTGACAACCAAGCTTAATACCTAAATCTTTGGTAATATTCCGTGGAAGACAATATAGAAAAATTCGATGAAATCTGCCAAAAGATCTTGGGCATGGAGCCAAGCTTTAGGTTTGTTGGAGTAATAAACGACAAGGGCAGGCTTGTTGCAGGTGGTCTGCGAAAGGATCTGAAAATGCTGATGGATGAAAAGGAGGCTGAAATGGTCCACACCGAGATTGCCTTGATGATGAGGATGCGAAAAGAGCACGACCCACACTTGGGGCCAGTAAATTTTGCAGTATCACACAGGGAAAAGGTTGTATTGCTAAGCTTTCCCCTAGATGAATACATACTGTATGTCTCTGCTACAAACGAAATAGATATTGGAAAAGTTCCGTTCAAAATATTGCAGGTTTTAAGACAGTAACTTTACGCAAAGGTTAGCTCAAATTCTGGTACCAGTCCTTTTTCTGTTGCAAACTGGAACATGCTTTTAATTGAATGCTCGCCAAGTAGTCCCATGTCAATGGTAATATCATTTACATACATGCGGACAAACTTTTCGATAAGCTCCCTTGACTGGCCTCGGCCATACTGCATCGAATAATCCAAGGCTTCACTTACACGTGCCATGCCGTATACAATTGATTCTCGAAAAAACTCGTCGAACTGTTTTATCACATCAACTCCGAATTTATTGCTCATGACATTGATTCCAAGTGGAACTGGAAGGCCGCCAGTACTATCACGCCACCACTCTCCAGCATCAAGAAGTTTTACCAGGTTGTTCTGGTCGTATGTTATCTGGGTCTCATGTATTACAAGACCTGCATCAGCCTCCCCTTTTAAGACTGCATCTGGAATATCACTGAATTTCATTTCTGTATAATCAAACTTGCCTATCATCAGCTGCAACAGCAAAAACGCTGAGGTCAGCTTGCCAGGCACTGCAATCTTGCCTTTTTTTATTTGGTCTAGTGTCATTTTTTTCTTGGATATTACAATTGGCCCATACCCTTTTCCAAAACTTCCGCCGCTTCGTAGTATGGTATAATTTTTCAGGTATGCACATGCATGTGCAGAGACTGCGGTAACATCAAGCTCGTGGTGTAGTGCATTCTTGTTTAATGTCTCGATATCTTCTACAACAGATTTTACCGTAAAGTGTGGTGATGTTACCTTGCCTGTCAGCATACCATAAAACATGAATGCATCATCTGCATCTGGTGTGTGCCCTACGGTAATTTCCATAAAGTGGATTTTTACCTCTACTATAAATAATATGGTAACGATGCTGGAGTTGTTTGTATTTTACAGGATCTTTTTTATTCTAAATTTTACATCTGAAAAAATTGCAATTTCAGTTTTTCTTGTTTTCTTCGAGGAACCATACCTCATCTTTTGCAAAATTAATATTGAATAGGTCTAGAATATCCTTCCGTCCCAGAAGATGTGGAAAGGTATGAGATTCTGTAAATCCTATGTCCATTTCAAATTGTTTGGGACCTAATCTTGCAGTTACCTTGTGTATGAACAATGGAAGTCTGTGATGAGTTGCTGAGACAAGCTCTAAACGTTTGCCGTCCCTCAGATTCTTGCCTAGGATCTCGCATACTCCTCTTGGAAAAACGGTAATGTCTGCGCCAGTGTCAGCGAGAGGATTTACTTTGAACCACTCGCCATTTTGAGCTTGAAGTTCCATGAAAATGTAGGTCTTTTTGGATCTTCTGAAGATGCTTTAGGTTGTTGTGTGTAAGGGAAACAAACCTTGTTCAAAGGACGAAGAGGTCACCTGATTGAACATAATGTATCAGTGGACTTTTGTTTGGATATTTGCGCTTTGCAGCATCGTATACTGCTTTTGCAGATTTTCCAGAAGCGACAATTTCGGTATCTACGATAGCAATGTGTTTACCGGTATACTTTGCGATTTCTTTCTGGTGTTTAATGAACCAACTGTATTCCAATGACAATTTATTCATCTTATCTTTGTCCGCTATTTAAGGTTCCTTGATTTTTATTCTAAATTTTACATCTGAAATTTCTTATTGAACAATCTCAATTGTATCTTTTGAGCGCTTGAATGCTTCCTTGGCCTCTTTTGGGAGCAATTTTGGCAATATTACTTCGATGCCAACAATCTTGCCATACGAATCTACATCAATGAATCTATCTTCACCCAAGGCTATCGTATTTTTAATTTGCTTTTTGCCTTTTGCTATCTTGAAATATATCGCATTAGCTTTACTATCATATTTTACTAAAGTCAATTATTCTCAAACCTTCGTTGTGTGCTTTATCTTTAATACTATTACAGTTGCGTATTAATCTGTCTTGAAGGATTGGAAGGACCTGTTCGAGAGAATTGATGCAAGAACAAAAAGACACGGAAAACTATCAGAGGAAGAAATTCTACGAGAAATCAAAGAGTACAGGAAAGAGAGAAAAGAAAAAAACATCAGAGTCATGTCAACCATACAAGCATTTGAAAAAGAGATAATGATGCAGCTTGATTTTCTGGAAACGTTTCAGCCACAGAAAATGTTATCTAGTACAAAACAAAAACGAGCAATCTTTTGTGGAACAGGCGACTCTTTTGCATCGGCTCTTCTTGCCCAAGTGTTTTCAAAATTTAGGGTACAGGTACATGATCCGCTAGACCTTGCCAAAAACAAGAATCTTATAAAAAATCACGACTTGTATCTTGTATCAATTTCGGGAAATACGATATCCAACATCAATCTTGCCAAGATGTCAAAAAACACAACAGCTATTACAGCAAATGCATCCAGCAAACTTGCAAAAATATCCAAGAAAACCATTCTGTTACAATTTGATGGTACAGGCATTGTAACATCAGGAAGCATAAGCTTTCTTTCTAGTGCACTTACATGTATCTCACTTGTCTCAAGATTCCGTCTGGGAAACACATCCAAGATATTTGCAAATGCAAAGAAAGTATCAAAAAAGGTGAATTTGAAAGGCAAGGTCTACGTGCTAGGCAATATCTATACGGTACCAATTGCGTTTTTTTGTGCGGCCAAGCTCCAAGAGGTGCTTGGAATGGATGTCTACTATGAGAGAATAGAACAGTTCTCTCATACTGGACTGTTTTCTGCAAGAAAGGGTGATACCGTAATTCTATTTGAAGAGAAAAATTCCCATAATGCCAAGTTGTTAAAGCACCTGAAAAGATGTGGATTGCATGTAACCAGAATCAATCCTCCAAAGACAAATCATGTTGGCAAAATTTTGTTTTTCATTTTTGTCTCCGAATTGGTATCATTGTATGCAGCAAAGAAGAAAAAGAAAAAAGATTGCTATTTTATTGAAAACAAAAGATTCCGAAATGCAAGCTCGTCGATGATCTACTGATGTTTTGTACAATTTTTTTGAAAGGTTTAATAGGCGTTTGAAAAGGATTTAGCTAAAACATGAAGTTCAAGGCAACAGAGCAGATTCTAAAAATTATCGGAGACAAATCACACATCCGAAACTTTGGAGTAATTGCTCACGTGGATCACGGCAAGACTACCATGTCTGACAGTCTTCTTGCATCAAGTGGAATCATCAGCCCTTCTGTTGCAGGCCAGGCGCTCGCACTTGATTCAATGAAACTAGAGCAAGACAGACAGATGACAATTGTTCAAGCAAACGTTACACTACTTTACGAAAAAGATGGACAGGAATATGTAATCAACATGATTGATACTCCAGGACACATTGACTTTACTGGGCGTGTCACAAGAAGCCTTCGAGCAATTGATGGTGCAGTTGTGGTGTCAGACTCTGTGGAAGGAATCATGACCCAGACTGAAACCGTAACAAGACAGGCACTAGAAGAAAGAGTAAGACCAGTTCTTTATATAAATAAAATCGACCGTCTGATAAAAGAGCTAAGACTGACACCTGACAAGATGCAGGAATGGCTGCTTGAGATTATTACAAACTTTAATCATTTGATTGACATCTACGCAGAGCCCGAATACAAGGAAAAATGGAAGGTATCAATCCAGAACGGCAGTGTCTCATTTGGTTCTGCAAAGGACAAGTGGGGATTTAACGCCGATGTGATGGCAAAAAAAGGAATTTCATTCAAGGATATCTATGCTGCATATGCTGAAGGCGGGGACATCAAGGCACTTGCAGAAAAGGCACCATTGTATGATGCTGTTCTTGGTATGGTAGTAAAACACCACCCAAATCCTGCAGAAGCTCAAAAGTATAGAATTCCAAAAATTTGGAAGGGTGACTTGGAGTCTGACATTGGAAAGGCACTGCTAAACTGTGATGATAACGGTCCTGCAGTAATGATGATTGTAAACATGACAGTAGACCCAGCAGCTGGACCTGTGGCAATTGGAAGATTATTTTCTGGAAAGATAAAAGACGGTGACAGGGTTCATATCATTGATTCAAAACGGGAAGGAAGAATTCAATCAGTCAACTTTTTCATGGGAAACCAAAGAGAGATGGTGGGCGAGCTTGCAGCAGGAAACATTCCAGCGTTATTAGGACTCGAGCATGCAAGAGCTGGTCAGACGTTGTCTACAATAGCAGGTGTTCATACATTTGAGGGAATCCAGTATGTATCAGAACCCGTTGTACAGATTGCAGTAGAGCCAAAACATCCAAAGGACTTGCCAAAACTAGTTGAAGCACTAAACCGTATTACAATTGAAGACCCTAACCTGCAGGTAAAAATTAACGAGGAATCTGGTGAAACAGTAATTGCAGGAATGGGTGTGTTACACTTGGAAATTGCAACTGCACTAATTGCTGATGCCAAGGTAGAGATTGTAACATCACAACCGTTGATCAATTACCGAGAGACAATACGCGGTGCTGCAGGACCTGTCATGTCAAAATCACCAAACAGGCACAACAAGATATTCATGAAAGTAGAACCACTTGATGATAAAGTAGCCGAGATGATTCGAAACAATACACTAAACGAGTACAAGGACAAAAAGGAGGTTGCAGAGATTCTCAAGGCTGCAGGCTGGGATAAAGATGATGCAAAACGTGTCATGAGGTTTGATACCAGAGGAAACGTAATGGTAGATGGTACCAAAGGTGTCCAGTTTGTCCAGGAATCAACTGATTCTATATTATCTGGCTTTGAGGATACAATGAAGGAAGGGCCTCTTGCAAAAGAGCAGGTCCGTGGATGCAAGTTTTCATTTCATCACTTTGTTCCACACGAGGACCCAGCACACAGGGGACTATCACAGCTAGGTCCTGCATCAAGACGCGCATGCATGGGTGCAATGTTACTTGCCCAGCCTGTTTTGCTTGAGCCAACACTTGGAATAGAGGTTCGTGTCCCGCAGGAAATGATTGGAAACGTAGCTGGTGTGATATCAGGAAAGAGAGGCAAGGTGCTCAACATGGAACAAAAAGGTGTCGTAAATATCGTATCAGGTGAGCTTCCAGCATCGGAGACATTTGATTTGTCTGAAGTAATGCGTGGCCAGACTGCTGGAAAGGCAATGTGGAATACACACTTTAAAGCTTGGACTCCGGTACCCAACTCTATCTTGGCTACCGTGATTGCTGATATTAGAAAGAGAAAGGGACTGCCACCAGAGGCACCTGGACCTGACGAGTTTATCGATAAAGAGTAAAAATGGAATCCCCCCTCTTTACGCTGTAGAAAATGCTAGATGTCGTAAAATTCTAAAACGATAAAAGCTACTATGAACTTGTGAAAAAGGTAAAGGTTGTAACTATTGTTCTTTTCTCAGTAAGCATAATTTTTGCTGTACTAATTGGCTATAACTATTTTACAACTATTCATGTGATTTCAAAACAACAAGTCATCGATCTTGCTACAAAATATGGACAATGGTCACCACAAGGACTAGAAAACTATACTGTTGAAGCTGATTTACTGCAAGCCCATCTTAGTAACAGAGTAGCTCTTGAAATTGATCCAACGACCATGTCTGCCAATTCATATCCAAAAGTAGATCAATTACGACCATTTAATGTCAAAGAAAATCAGTTATTCTGGGAAGTCACAATAAAGAAATACTTATCTCAATACGAATTCAAAGATTGGATTTACGAAATAGATGCCACAAATGGTACGCTGATTCAAAGCTTCACTCCAATCGGATAAAAATATGACACTCAAAAGCAAGAAAAACCACTACAACGTAAAATTCCTACGAGGCTACGGAGTTTCAATTCATCTAAAAAACAGTAAACTGATTCTCAAAAACGGTCAAGACGATATCACAGGAAAATCTGAAACAGAAGAATGGTTTATCACAAATTTACCTTATGAGAAGATCGTAATATCTGGAAAAGGCTGGGACTAAGTGAGGTTATCATAGTTTATCTTAATTTGGCTACATATGCTCTAGCTTCAGCCAGAACATCTTCTATATGATTTTCCTTGGCAAGTACGTCAAGATATGAATTATCAATTGAATCCGAGAATATTCTTAATAACGCTACAGTTTTTTCCATATCACTTTGGGGGTTATCCTTCCAGAACTTGAAAGAACACAATCTGTCTTTTATTAAATACTCTGGTGATGCTATTTGTATCTCATATTTTCTTATTTTCATTTTTTTTAGCCTACCAGAATCACCACTATACAACGATTCTATAACATGTATGACAATTGCTAGATCCTTATTTAGCCAGAGTGTGTTTTCTTGCTTTTCAAACCCAAATTTGTTAAGTAATTTTTCAGTTATTTTTTTACTCTGTACTAGCAAATCTATATCTGCAGAAGCAAAGGTCCCTCCTGTCCAGATGTCTATTGCTTCCCCGCCCACAATGACAGCATTAACACCTTTTTCTTTTAGTTTCTCTGAAAAAAATCCTAGAAAGAGCAATTTTCTCTGAAACTGATCTTTTTCTTCTGTTAGCTGCTTGTATTCGGGCGATGTTTTAAATCTCTCTCGGGCTTTCGATACCAAATTTACAATTTACCTTGTTTTTAGAATGTACATATCGTCTTTTTGTTCAAATAATTCGTTGAACGCTAGTTTTGATGTTGTAATTAACGCAGAAAGTTCTCCAGGTGATCTTTTAGACATGAGCTGCTCTACACTTTGTTTTTCTGTCGGATTTTTAAATTTCGATGTATCTATCTGACCAAGTCTGACAATTTTTGCCATCCGTTCGGCTCGTATTTTAGGAGACATCCAGATTTCTAAATCCGTTACTTCAGGGGCTTTTTGTTTTAATGATCGAAGAAATACAGCTGCAGCTTGACCGGGTCCTTCTGAAAGTTTGTAAAATGTCTGATTGCGTTTATTTGTTTTTGAATCAACAATTTTGAGCTCTGAAAATTCTGTTAAACAGCGATATGTTGCTGCTGGGTCTAGACCTTTAGTAATTGCAACCTGATAAGCTGTAGTACCATCAATAGCATTTGTCAATGCTTCTAATACAGCAAGCCTAGTCTTTCCTCCAAACATCTTTTCTAATTCCATTGTACTTCAGAGAAACATGGTACTACCGTCTATATAAAGACTTAGATTTTAAATCTAGGTTTATTTAACTATTATCTTGATACAAAGAGCGGTTTTGTTGTGTTTACTGTACCGAGTTACAACAGCAATACTGTTGTAACAATCATTGTTGCAAATACCACATCCATTAGTGATTCTGAGATCTTATTCTTTTCAAGGTCTCACGAAAGTCATTCATAGGTACAATCTTTACTGTACTAATTGATGAAATTCCAACTGCAATGCACAGGTTTTCTATATCATGGGCAGATTTTGCATCTACGATTATTATCCATTCATGTTCCAGTACCGACATGTAAAAGCCAATAATCTTGACAATGTTGAACTTTTTGAGGCTCTGTTTTAGCTTGCCTTCAATTTCTAGAAAAATTTTCTTGCTGGTTCTATTGTTCAGTGGACATGATTCCGGACTATGTACCGCAAAGATCCCAAATAGCATTACCTTTGCTTGGGACGCATTTTAATTAAATTTTATGGAATGACTATGAATCATAAAAGTAAAGCTCGCGGGTTTTTTCGTTTACAAAAAAGTCCAAGGATTCCAAGTTGTATTCTTTAGCGATAGCATGAGCCCAACCTTGGTAGTTTCCGAGTCTGTCCGCTTCATGTAATCCCGCAATTTGACCTTCATCCAACTTGCAAACCACGCGTATTCTGCGCGTATCAACTACGCCCCAGTCTGAGCTCTTGAAATGGTCCATTGCCATAAGAAATGTGTCACCCAAATCAAAAAGCAATTCTTTTTTGTCAGGGTGCCCTCTTTCGTTGAACCTAACTGACTTGAGCTGAAAA
>CAYUTC010000021.1:10384-21804 GCA_964447595.1 uncultured Nitrosopumilaceae archaeon | reverse complement strand
ACAGGTTGCCAGGTTAGCCAAGCGGTACGGCGACCGCCTCGAGATCACATACAAGGCAGCGGTTGTGCATCAGCACTCAGGGGTTCGAATCCCTTACCTGGCGCCATTGTTTTTTCATTTAGAATTTGGAAAGTTTTGTTCGTGAATTTTATTACAAAGTTGGAGATTCGAACTAAATGTTTGACACCCAGTTGTGGCGTACAACCAGACTAGAAGAAATCTACGCCAATTTAAGATAGGGATTAATTGAATCATCATTTGATTTAACGATATAGAGATTATACAAATGAAGAACTTGCAATTTTATTTAATCTAAAGGAAATGTAAGTGAAATGGTACTTTCCGTAGTCCTTATCTGAATTTTTTTAGCCAACACGTCATGTGCAAGCTCGGATACCATTGTCTTGACATACAATGACCATTTGCTTCCAAGATCATGCTGTATTGTAAACAGGTAAGAGTTCTTTCCTTTTTCTATATAATGTTGCATATACGCCACGTTTAGCCAAGAACGCAATATTTCAATAAATTCATCGACACCCTGATTGCCCTTGGTGAAAACAAGAATATTAGTAAAATCGTCTTTTTCTATCTTCTGTGCAAGATTTACAATCTGTTCTTCAGTCATGCGATTTATGGCATCTTTTACAAATGGCTTTGTCATGGGCAAGAGACCCACTTTTCTTTCATACCTTCCCCACTGCATATGACCTGAAAGTATTTTAGAAACAAATGCATTCAGATTAATCTTTTCAAGATCCGCCTCGTTTTTTAATTCCTCAAGAAGTGATGATAACAATCTAAAAGTGACTGTTTCGGTCTTTTTCTTTCGTTGTTCATTTTCACCATATTTCATCATAATACCTCCATATCAGATAATTAAAAGGATAACTAAGATGAGTTAATCTAAATTGATTTATCTCATTTGTATGAGAATTTTCTTTCTAGTCCTAATCATATTTACAGCATAGAAAATTTTCAAATCTTTTGAGGTGTCAAAAGTATCTTTCCAAAATGATCCCCACTTGCCATCATCTCAAGTCCTTTTGCGACTTCACCAAATGGCAAGACAGTGTCTATGATAGATTTTATCTTTCCTTGACTAGTCCAATAGATTACCTCATCCAACTCGGCCTTGGTTCCTTGGGTTGAACCCAAAATGTTGATGCCTTTGAAAAAAAGATATCGAAGATCTATTGTCGATTCATAACCTGTGGTAGCACCTGTAGATACAAGCGTACCGCCTTTTCGTAACAATCGTACCTCGCTTGGAAAATGAGTCTTACCTATGTGCTCAATTATTATGTCGACTCCGTGTTTTTTAGTTATTTCCCTGACTTTACGCTCCCAGTTCTCCAACCTGTGATTTATGACATGATCTGCCCCAAGTGAATAGCATTTTTCAGATTTTTCCTTATTGCCTGCGGTTGCAATTACTGTACAATTGAAGAGTTTAGCAATCTGAATCGATGCTATTCCAATCCCGCTGCCTCCTCCCATTACCAGAACGGTCTGCCTTGGCTGGATTTTTGCCCTTGCAACAATCATGTGCCATGAAGTCATGCCCACCATTGATATGGCTGCTGCGTCCTTGAATGATAGATTATCTGGAATTTTCACTAGGTTAGTCTCAGGCATATGAGTATACTGTGAAAATCCCCCCCACAAAGGTCCCGTTTGATATCCCCAGACAAGTCTATCATCACAATCATATTCTCTTCCAGTATTGCATGCGTTACAAACTCTGCAACTAAGATTTGGATGAATTATCACCCTTTCGCCTTCCTTAAATTTTGTAACATCTTCACCTACAGATACTATGGTACCAGCCGCATCGCTGCCAGATATGTGTGGCATTGGAACTTTAATCGGATTACCATACATTGCCCACAGATCATCGTAATTATACGCCGAAGACTCTATTCTTACCATGACCTCGTTAGATTTTATTTTTGGCATGTCAACATCTTCAATCTTTACAACCTTGCCAGGTTCTCTACCGATCTCGCGAAATACTGCAGCTTTCACAACCTGACTTTTTTAATAATCCTCTTTTTAGTCTAAGTTTACTTTGTACTACATTGTCTTGCTACTGGTTTAATCATTGTTTCAATTGTATGATTGCCAATAATGATGAAACAATCTGAAGTATTTTGCACATCTATCAGCTGCATGGATGGCAGGATCCAGCTTCCAATAATACATTGGCTGAAAGAAAATTACGACGTATCTTTTGTTGATACCATAACAGAGCCAGGCATAGACAAGCTGTTCACTAACATAGATAAAATAAAGGAAATCAAATCCAAGGCATTAATTTCAGTTAATAAGCATGGTTCAAAATTAGTCATGGTATCAGGTCATGATGATTGTGCGGGAAACCCAGTTTCAAAATCAGAACATGTTGATCAGATAAAACATGCTGTTTCAGTAATAGAATCTTGGAAATTACCAATTAAGATAATCGGAGCTTGGGTAAACCAGAATTTGGAGTTAGAAATCCTTGAATAATGAACTAGTTAACCTATTGGAAAATAACCCTCACAATGTTTGCAAATTCTTTAGATATGGATTACGATATAGCACATGCTAGACGAGTTGTTTAACAAATGCAAATTGGACTCGTGTAGCAGAGGACCCATTGTAACAGATAAGGACACAGGTGAGATTCTATGTGCTAGTTGTGGTCAGGTCTTGATAGAAAAAATGACCAGTGTTGAACCAGAGACTCGTTCATTTGATTTTGAACAATTCAGTGAAAAAAGTAGAACAGGAATAAAATCAAGCCTTGCAATTTATGATATGGGTTTAGCAACATCGATAGGAATTGCCGACAAGGATGCATTTGGTAAAACTCTACCAGGATACATGAAAAATACATTTGGAAGACTGAGAGTTTTGGACCATCGTAGTAAGGCCAAACCTCGTGACAGAAACCTAGTATATGCGTTTACGCTTCTTAAGGGGATGAAGTCAAAGCTTACACTACCAGACAATGTTGTTGAAGATGCTGCATACATTTACAGAAAGGCTCTTGCAATTAAAATAATGCGGGGAAGAAGTATAGCTTCTACGCTATATGCCGCACTATACGTGGCTTGTAGAAAGAATAACATGCCAAGAACATTACGAGACATAGCCAAGGCTGGAAACCTTGGACGAGGTGACCTTGCTATCACATACAGGATCATGTTAAGAAACCTAGATCTGAAGATTGAACCCTATCATCCCGCAGAATTTGTTACCAGAATATGTAACATAATTTGTACAAGTGAGAAAACTCGGAGAATTGCTTTGAATCTGGTATTGAAAGCAGAAGAAGCCAAGTTTTCAAATGGAAAAAATCCCATGTGTCTAGTTGCAGCTGCAATTTACTTGTCATGTGGCATTAATGGAGAAGATAAGACACAGATAGAGATTGCAAAAGCATGTGGAATAAGTAATGTCTCGGTAAGAAATGTATCTAGACTTTTCAGGAAAAAACTAGATCCTCTGATTTGCCAAGAAGAGGTAAAAACACACCAAATTCGGTGAACAATGTATTGTATGCACTGAAAAAAGAGATGATTACTACAGCAGATTGACATGTTTGTGCTTTATATAAGAGCGCTAGGGTGTCAAACTTTCTGCACTATTCTCTTACCTGGCGTACCTATTTTTTATTGAAAATTTTACAAAATTTTGTTCGTAATTTCATGCAAAAATTTGGAGATTTGAACTAAATGTTTGACACCCAGCTATGGCGTAGAACTAGTTAATTCTAAAATTGTTCTATAAGATCAATGCAGATTAGAAATTCTCTAAAGCATGTTGCATGTGCTCCAACTGTCCTTCAGTATAGAAACTTCCTGTTTGTTTATAAAATATGTTCGACTCATTTTCCTCATGGCCGATGTTGCTGCTAGAGGTGGTGATACATTAATTCAGAACACAAGACTAAATTATTTGGTACGAGTAAATGTTGATAGCATGAAGGAAATGGCTTTTCCAATTTTAATCTATGACAATTTGTGTTATTCTTGTACTAAATTTGCAAGGTTTGCAAATAATCTTGTAAATGAGAAATGTACGATCGTAGGGCATTATACGCCAGCAGGTAAAGAAATCAAAAAACAACTTTTCCCAAAAGATTATGATGGATTGGAGATGTTCTGGTTTATCATTGACGGTTATGCTCATGGTGGAAGAGTAGGATTGCTTAGATTGATCAGGTATATATTGTTTGAAGATAAGAAAGGGGAATACCCAGGAAATGAATTTCATTTAACAGAATGCACTACGGATTGCAAAACGGTAAAAGGTGTGTTTCTTCGTTCTCACAGCATAATTACTAATTACAAGAAATTTAGCATTCCTCAAAAATAATAAGGAATTAGTAAATAAAAAAGAGGGGTTGTTGCAACCAAGCAACTGGCATAGATGTACAGTAGTGAGTCGTAGGATCGGTTGATCATACGAGTAACATGCCATTCCCGTATAACTCTCCGTATTCAACGTGGCTTGAATGTAGGATGTTAATGATTCCCCCAGACGAAAAGTTAAATCGATGGTCTAGACCCAATTCCTAGTCTAGGTTCGATATACATAATATTCTCTGTTACTACAGAACACAGTGGATCAAGACAAAACAACAGCCATATCGACAATGTTGTCTGTTCGAAATGGGAAAAAGGCGATAGAGTTCTATTGTGCTGCATTTGGCGCAACGGAAATGCATAGAATAGAAGCTCCAGACGGATCAGTAGTTGCCTTGCTTTCCATTGACGAGGCCGAGTTCTGGCTTGCCGACGAAAGCCCAGAAAATGCTAATTTTAGCCCAGAATATCTTGGTGGCAGTTCCGCGCGAATGATACTGACCGTAAGCGATCCTGATGCTATATTTCAGCGAGCAGTCTCTGCCGGAGGTAAAGCCATATGGCCAGTGGCTGATCAGCCTTACGGATGGCGCGTCGGTCGCCTTGAAGACCCTTTTGGACATCACTGGGAAATTGCTCGGCCGCTTGCTGGTAGAGAGTAAGCCTCTTCGTAGTATCACAAGCAGGAAAAATTCCGGGTCGTTCTAGATTGCATCTCTTTTTATCAGATCCATAATCTCTAGCCATCACATCTGAGTGAAATGGAAGTCGTAACGTAATGCATTGTGTATGTGACTTGCCTCTAGTCCTGACTTTCAAGAATCTTTAGCATTCTGTCAACCGATACTATCTTGATTTTTCTGAAGTCTTTCAATTCAAGCAAATCTGCATCTCCTGAAACTATGTAATCGGCCTTTCCATCAAGTGCGGCGTTAATCATCATGTTGTCATCCGGATCTCTTTTCATGACCTTTAAATCAGATACGACATGAATGTTATCAACAGTTTCCATCATCGCGGAAACTATTCTGATTACATCGTCCCTTGTCATCTTGAACTTTGGTCTCTGCAGTACTTCCGAAAGTTCGCTCAAGATTGCTGAGGATGACAAAATACGACACTTACCGTCAATTCCTGCCTGAAACAACCTCCTAGGCGTTCCGTTACGAATAATCGCGCTTACCAGAACATTGGTGTCAAGGACGATCCTTAGCATAGGATCAGTCCGTTAATTTCTTGCGTTTCTCTTTTCTGTGTTCCTTGACCTCGGTCGCCACGACCGACTCGCTCAAGGTCAGGCCTTTCTTGTCCACCCTCTGGAATATGTCGTTCCACTCTTTTCTGACATCCGGTATGTCGAGTTTTCTCATAACTATGTTGCCATCTATTGCAAAAACGATGAATCTGGTCTTGGGTTTTATTCCAAGGTGTTTCCTGAGGTCCAGAGGTATCACTACTTGACCCTTCTCACTCATTGTAGTAATCTCCGGTTCCTCTAGCATTTCTATCAGTAAGATTATTTTACTTTCTTACTATTTATACTCATCGCATAAGACGTTTGAGGATCACCACATCTCCTTGCAGACTCAACAGAGTATGTGCAGATACAGCCTGCGAGGGTGTCAAACTTTTCACACTAAGTACTTACCTGGCGCCTTGATTTTTCATTCAAAATTTGTAAAGATCATTGATGTGAAAACTTAGATGCTTGATAATTTGTAACTAAAGAGAATACTTGTGAAGATTTACCTGTCAATTCTTTTGATGTTTTTGATAATCGTTTTACCTGCATATGCTGTGCCTTCCATCAAAGATGACAATTTAGTTGTTCAAAAATATGTTTCACAGATATGTTGTAGCCCTACTACAATGGCGTTTATAGATAACAATGACATCCTGATCCTAGAAAAATCATCAGGAGAAGTGCATCTAATCAAAAATGGAGTATTCCAAGGTACTCCCGTATTGAAAGAAAATGTTACCAGTGATGATGATCAAGGAATGTTAGGAATAGATGTTGCTGGGAAAAAAGTTTACTTGTATTTCACAGAATCGTCCTACAATGGCGGTCCAACACTTTGTAATTGTGTGTATAGCTATGACTGGGATGGCCAAAGACTAGTAAACAAGACTCTTATAAAGACATTGCCACATTTTGAAGTTTATCACATTGGGGGAATAATGACTACTGACCTGAATGGTTCTATCTATTTAATAGTAGGGGATATGGGCAGAGTTGAAGAAAATAAGGCAGGAGTTCTTGAGAATAATGTTACAGGAGTACCAGATGATACCAGGGTTATTATGCGCCTAGTGCCACCAGGGCCATATTATGCAATTGGAATACGAAATAGTTTTGGATTAACTGTAGACCCTGTAACAGGCAAACTGTGGGATACTGAAAATGGGCCAGAATATGGCGATGAAATCAATATAGTTCCTCCAAACTTTAATAGTGGATGGGGCATCTTGATGGGGCCGGCTAATAAGACGCAGCTGGCTGAGATTCCACATTACCAAAATTACACATATCATGATCCTCAATTCACGTGGGAAACACCTGTAGCACCAACTGCCATATCATTTGTCAACTCAGATAAATTTGAAAACTACAAGAATAGTGTTCTTGTTGGAGATTGCAACAATGGGAATTTATACAAATTTCAATTGAATCAAAACAGAGATGGTTTTGTGTTTCAATCAGATCAATTAAAGGGGAATGTTGCAAGTGCTGGTAAACCTCCAGACGAGATCATATTGGGATCAGGTTTTGGATGCATGACTGATATCAAAGTGGGCCCTGATGGATACGTCTACATTGTTTCACTTTCTGATGGAATAATTTACAGACTAGTACCAAAACAAATGCCTGACACCAACCAATTTATCTTTGACAATGCCCAATATCTTCTATTTTTGATACCTGCCATTGGAGTCATTTCATTTTTAGTATATCGAAAAAGGTCAAGACCTACAACACCAAGTAACAAAATCTAGTGGAAAGTAATTTTAATGATTATTGCAATGATGTGTCGTGAGTCTGAATTTTTCTAAACCTACCTATCTTTTGCTTGCAATACTAGTAATTGCAGGATTCACACACCTCTGGAATGCAGTAGGATTTCCAGACATTTTTTTCGACGAAGGCGTATACATGAGAAGAGCAATGCATGTTTTATCAGGACAAGGACCACAAGAGGCATATTTTTATGACCATCCATACTTTGGTCAAATTTTCCTTGCATCCATTTTGGGCTTGACTGGATTTCCAAATTCTCTTCATGTATCTGAAAATCCTGCCTCAATTTCCACGCTATATCTTGAACCAAGAATAATTATGGGCGTACTTGCAATAATTGATACCTATCTCATTTACAAAATTACAGAAACCCGATATGGCTCAAAAATAGCGCTGATTTCTTCCATGTTGTTTGCAGTGATGCCATTTACATGGTTGCTAAGACGAATACTTTTGGATTCAATACTATTACCGTTTCTTTTACTGTCGATTTTCCTGGCGCTTTATTCAAAGAATTCAAAACATCCGGGGCTTGTGGTGACACTTTCTGGAATTTGCCTTGGAATTGCAATATTTACCAAAATACCAGCATTTGTCATGATACCGCTAATTGCAGGCATGGTTTATTTTTACAATGGCAAAAAGCCACGCCTTGTCATGCTTTGGTTTATCCCAGTTCTTTTGATACCACTACTTTGGCCTATCCAAAGTATCGAATCAGGACAGCTAGACCTCTGGATAAAGGGTATAACGTATCAGACAGAAAGGTTCAGCTATGGATTACCGTATATATCATATCTTTTCTTAGAGATGGACCCGTTGTTGTTTATTCTAGGAATTGCTGGTGTCGCATATTGTATACACAAAAAAGATTGGTTTGTTTTAATGTGGTTTGTTCCATTTACAATCTTCCTTCTTGCGATAGGATATAACCAATATTTCTATTGGATTCCAATTTTGCCTGTTTTTTGTATAGCTGCATCAATTTTTATTGCAAAGATTCTTGAGAGAGTCAAAACCACAGACCTGAAAAATTTGCCAATTACAGTGATCTTGTCTATTGCAGCTTTTGGGTTGATTAGCACCTTAATGGTAATCAGTACAAACATGTCATCAAGTGAATTTCAAGCTGCCTCCTATGTTTTAAACAATGTAGAAAACAATGATACCAACACCACTATACTAGCTAGCCCCACTTACTCATGGATTTTCAATAACGTATTTCATAAAGCAAATGTGTTTTTGGATTATTCTTTGGCTCTCTATCAACCAGTTGTTACTCCCAAAGTGATAGTAGTTGAAGACATCCATTATAGAATAGACATGAGTAGAGGTTATCAGCTGGAGCAATACAACTCGTCGAAAACTGTTGCGTCTTTTGATATCAACAATCCATATGATATTGGATATTATCCTTATACTAATCTAAAGGTAAACTGGGAAGGAAGTAATATCAATATTAAAGAAAAGTGAGAATTTTAGCTCCAAATTTTTTCTTTGAACGTCCATCTCTTGTTTAGTACAAAGTTACCAATAGAAGCAATTGCAACAGCTATGAAAAGGGACAGAGCATAATTCATGTGCTCTGAATCTACTAGTAGGTATACCATGCCAAGCTGAAAGGCTGCACCAATTCCACTAAATGCCAAAAAGGAACCATATTGACGTAGTGTTTTCTTCAAACTCATGTCTTTGTCTTCAAATGTCCATATTTTGTTTAGAATAAAGTTTGTAGTCATTGAAAATATTATTCCGATCATCGTTGCATAAAGATACCAGAGATTAGATAGAACTGCACCAAAGAGAAATGAAACAAGATAATTTACTAGTAATCCTGAGGCACCAACAGTATAGAATCTGCCAGCCTTTGAGAGGAAACGAACTGATGTCCTTCTCTCTTTTGTAGCTTTGCCATACCGGTATAATCTCCACACGGATTTTACGTAATCAAATACAACTGATTTATCCAGCTTGCTTTTGCCAAATGTTCTATTTGTAAAATTGTAAGGAATTTCTCGCACTTTGGCTCCTCGCGCCTTTACCAAGATTTCTAAGAGTATCTTGTATCCTATTGTATCAAAAGTGATGTTTCTTATTACATGTCGTCTGAATGCAAAAAAGCCAGACATTGGATCTTTTATTTTGATTCCAAGACTGCGTTGTGCAATTTTTGTTGCACCTTTGCTAATCAATTTGCGTTTAAATGGCCATCCTGTAATGGAACCACCTTCAACATATCGTGATGCAATTACGATATCACAGTCAGATTTTTTCATCTCTTCTATCATTTTTGATATGGTTTGAGGTGGATGAGAAAAATCTGCATCCATTACTACAACAGATTCTCCTGTTGATGCTCGTATACCTGTTAATATAGCAGAACTTAGTCCTCTTTGATCTTTTCGAGTTATTACCTTGATTTCACAGCTGCCATTTAGTCGTGATTTTCTTGCATATTCCTCTACTATGGTACCAGTATTGTCTGGCGAGTTGTCATCAACTACTATAACTTCGGCGCTTGTTTGAGGCAAAATACATGACAAAACCGTATCTAACATCTTTACGATATTTTGAGATTCGTTGTATGTTGGAATTATAATAGAAAGAGACCTTGAGCGTGTGGCCAATTCAGTTTTTGTTAATGACATATGAATCTGTACTGTCCCTTGTCAACCTTCAGGCCTAATTAAAATTATTAGTCTAATGATTTACATTCATTCTTCCTGCAATTTGTACGTAAAACATGTAGAAAAAGGAAATTTTAAAACAACTTATCCAAACCTAAATCTTTATCACGATTATATTACAAATTTAGTAGGTGTCAAAAACTGATGTCAGATTTGATCCTATACTTCTAGTCATAACAGCAGCAATATTTGCTGTGCTGTTTATGATGGCCTACATTCTATTTTCAGTACTCACCATAATAGCTATAGGGGTCGGTATCGCAGTTGTAGTTTACCAACTAGCAAGTTTGCAAGGAAAATTGACATCAAAATTCAGATACGGAAGACGCTTTCCTTCCATTTTTTTATTTTTTCTTGTTGGATCACCCATAGTACTTGGAGTAATTGTTGGATATGACGCGTATTCTGTTCAACAATCCATTATTACAGTAATTCTGCTTTGGGGTTTGACCCTTACCTTTTGGAGTACTTTGCTATTTGTACCACTGGCACTATACAGCAAATACAAAGATAGTACTCTTCCAACTCTTAATTCTCATCCAAGAATAAGTGTTATTGTACCAGCATACAATGAAGAAAAAGTAATTGAGAGAACCATTCAGGGTTTACTTGCGACAAATTATCCAAATAGGGAAATAATAGTTGTTGACGATGGCAGCACTGACAAGACTGCAACCATAATGGACAATTACAAAAAACAAGTCAAGATATTGCATAAAACAAATGGTGGAAAAGCAAGCGCAATTAACTTTGCACTTGCATATTCCACAGGAGAAATAATTGTCATAGTAGATGCAGATACTATTATTGGAAGTGATTCCCTAATTCATCTTGTACAAGGATTTGCTTTTGACAAAGATGTTGCTGCCGTAGCTGGAAACATAAAGGTTAGAAATAGAAAGAATTGGCTCACATGGTGTCAAGCCTTAGAATATGTAGCTGGCATTCAAATTGCAAGACGAAGTCTTGATATCTTTGGTGCAATATCAGTAGTTCCAGGCGCCTTGGGCGCATTTAGAAAAAGCATATTGGAGGAAATTGGTTCGTACCATAAGGACACTCTTGTTGAAGATTTTGATGTAACTTTGAAGATCTTAAAAACAAAGCTTGTGATTTCTGGGAGCTCAAAAGCTGTTGCCTATACAGAAGCACCTGAGACATTATCAAGTCTCTACAAACAACGAAGAAGATGGTATGGAGGAAATCTCCAAGTTTTTATGAGACATTCTGACGCCATATTAAATCCAAGATTTGGTCTTTTACAAAGGTTAGTGTTCCCTTACATGCTGTTTTCTAGTATCGTTATGCCATTTGTTGGCTTGATAACAATTGGCATGGCAATTCTTTCAGCAATTAATC
>CAYUTC010000021.1:0-10284 GCA_964447595.1 uncultured Nitrosopumilaceae archaeon | reverse complement strand
CCTATTATTCTTGTTTCATCTTTCAGCATATGCTGAGCAATTAGGATCTATTGCGGTCAACATAACCTACACCAACGGAGACAGAGCTGATTATTCATCTATATCAATGAAAATTTATCAGGATAATGGTCAGATACCTTATAGAATAATAGAATCAATTACTGGCAATCCCTTCAACATAGTATCACTTCCTTTTGGACATCAATACAAAATTGACGTATACGCAAATGGCATGTATTCTAGTTCAAATTATGTTACCTTGGAACAAACCCAGCAAAACATTAACGTAAACATACCTCTTCCGGGAGGGATGCGTGTAAATGTACTGTATAATGACGGACAAACACCTGTTGTTAATTCTTTTGTAGATGTGAGATCAGTAGACAATAAAACTTGGGGAAGTAGTTTTACTGATGCAAACGGACAGACTTTACGTTTTTGGATAGAACCAACAACAGCTGAAAAAGATCATTATACCATTGATGTCAAAATTGGACAGCATCTTTTGTATACAAGCACTTCAGTGTTTCTTTTACCTGGAATACCACAAGATATCAAGATTGTCACACCGTGGCCACCTCTAGTAAATAGTCTAATTGCAGTCCAAGTATACAACAACCAATCCAAACCTGTCTCTTCTTCTGATGGAAAATTTGCAGTCGACTTGTTTGATTACCAAGGCAACAAGATAACAGAATCCCCAGTAAATACCAGAGGAGAGGCTGATTTCTATAATCTCAAAGTAGGTGATTATAATTTTCAAGCAATTAATCTTAAAGATAATTTTACCTGGGGCAACTCCCATGTTACTATTGATGGAACCCAAATGAGTTTCATTGTAAGGGAAAACCAAATAAGGACTACACCAACCCAAACAACACCACAAATTAACCAGCAACCACAAACACCACAGATACCCCCGATTTCAAGTTGTAACTGCGTAGCATTTAGACTAGACAATGTGCAAGATTATTGGCTAGATAATGTTCAAGCAAATATAGTAAATGTATTCAAACAAAAAAACGCTGGTTTAACATTAGGAATAATAGGCAAAGTATTTGGTAGTGATACCAAATTAGTAAATGACATCAAAGCACAAACAAATGCAAATGGCGAACTAGAACTAGGTATAAACGGATGGAGTTTTGAAGATTTTACTTTGTATAATGAGACCTATCAAAAATCACTTCTTGAACAATCAAATAATAAACTAGGAACAATATTTGGTGTATCTGCCAATGTCTTTGTGCCCCCCTTTGGAAAGGCAAACAATGATACCTTTTACGCCATGCGTGAAAGTGGAATTAATTACATCACTGCTACTACAGATGTCATTCCGCCCACCAGTCTTTTAGGTACCATACACAGCATTCCTGCCACGGTCTTTACTACTAATCATTATTTGGAAAACGGAACTTTGGAATCAATAACAAATGATATGATAATGTCTCAGATCCAGGCTAGCGTACAAAAATATGGATTTGCGGTGGTCACATTGAATTTTCAAGACTATGCAGTAAACAATGGCACACTAAAAGAAAATGTGGCAGACTCGTCCCAAATTGCAAAATTAGGAAGCCTCATAGACATGATTCGAAGCAAGGGATTGAATATAGTCAAGATTAGTGAAATTAACAATCAAACAAGCACTGCGTCAGGTATTCCATCATGGGTAAAATCCACTGCTAGCTCTTGGTCTGCAAACAACATTTCAAACCATGATTTTTTGGTCAGTATACAATACATGATAAAACAGAAAATTGTAAACACTCCAGCACCTCAGTACGAGATCACAATGATCCCAAGTTGGGTAAAAAACAATGCAAAATGGTGGGCCTCTGGTCTAATTTCTGATGATGAGTATACCAATGGAATTGAATTTTTGATAAAACAGAGAATTATCAGCTAATGATTTTAGCCATGTTTTGGACCAACCATTTCGTCACTTTTTACATTTTGATCCCATCTTCCTCTTATCCCCTTTAGAATAACAAAACCTCCGCCTCCAAATAGTGAAGCTGAGAGCGCAAGATAGAGAAGGCCATCTCGCTCGTGTTGTGCACAGTTCACCTGGACTGCATTTCCAGATGAATAGTCATAACAATCTCCAAATTGGGTTTCCTGAATAGAAAATTGAAAGTATTGTGACGCGCCCATATCTGCAACAAAAAACCCTGCTACAATTATGACTGAACCTGCCATTATCAGTCTTATATCGCTCATAAACCTAGTTCGTATGCATAATATTTAATGTTGTTACATCTTACACCTTTTTGTATAAGAAATGGTTTTTGGCTTTGGAAAGAAAAAAAATATCGAAAATACTTCATCTTCACAACAACAAGAAAAAGAAATTTTGCTGCAAGATGTTGCATCATTCATAAAAGAACTTGAAACTCCTCGTCTATTAAAAATAATACAACAATCAAAACATATTAAAAATGACATAGAGAAAAACTGCAAAAATATCTCTGACATTATTCTTCAATTTGAAAAAGATGATCTAAAACTTGATGACGTAGACAAGAATTTAAAAACAGTAGTCAAAAGAGGCAAAGATGCTGTTCTTTCTACAATCAAAAAAGAAGTAGGCAACAAATTATCTAGTATCGAAAAATATGATGACATATTAACACTTAATGTCGAAATCAGTCAAAGCCTAAAGAGAATTGGCGATATTCTTGGCGTACACACCAGAGTAATGCATGTCTTTGCAAGAAAATATGCAGAAAAGCTCAAAGAGGAGCTTACTGTGTTGACACAAAACAAGAACATGTTACAAAATCTAATTAATGAACAAGAAAATTTCAAAATGAATTCTGGAAATGTTCTTGAGTTGATTAGAAAAATTGATTCGTTACGGATAGAAAATAAACAAAAAAATAAAAGATTAGACGAGGTTACTGCTGAAATAGATGATACAAAAAAAAATGCCACAACTTTAGAACACGACATTCAAGAGCTTAGATCCACACAAGAATATCACAATTTTCTTGAAATAAAACAAAAAATAGACTTGCTTTCTCATGAGAAGGCCAGTATTAAAAACAAGATAGATGCTCAATTTTCAAAAATTTCAAGACCTCTTAGCAAGTACAGCTACATTTCTTCATTTGAAAAACCCATGAAAAAGATTATGGAGGATCTTATTTCCGATCCATACCAGGTCATTTCAATTCAAAATAAAAATGCAATCACAGAGATATTAGAAGCCACAACAAAATCTGTATTAGCTGGTAACACATCAGTCAAAGATTCAGACAAGGCGGTTCAGCAAATTGAAGAAACCATATCAAGACTAGATGAATTCTTGATGCTCAAGGATGCTTATACAAGCAAGATAACTGACTTGGAATCCAATCTTGGCATCTTTGATGCAGAACTATTAGAAACAAAAGAGAAGGCTTTACAGAAAGCAAAATCAAACATTGTGGATTTGGAAATATCAAAGAAAAAATTAGAAAAAGAGATTGAAGAAAACAACAATCAGGTCAACAGTACAAAATCTGAGACAGAGTCAAGCTTAAGTCGTCTATCCAATACAAAGATGGCAATAAAATCTCAGGACGGAGCCAGCTTCTAAGGTTAATTAGTTTGCAAGCTAAAAATATAACATGATTTTCAAAACGCAAAGACCTCAAAGAACCATAACCATGACAACACAGGTTCGCGACGGCATCTTGACTTATTGTAAAATGAATCATCCTAACGAAGGAATTCTTATTTTACGTGGTAAAGCAAAAAAGGGCCACATCTTCATAGACGGTCTTGTAATCCCGCCATTTTCTCATACTGGGCCTACATTTGCAGGATTTCCTCACACATTCTTACCTTTTGATCCAAGTTATGTTGGAACAGTTCACTCCCATCCAAGTGGACTGGCAAAACCGTCTGTAACTGATTTACATAATTTCTTTGGTTTTGTTACCATGATTGTTCAATCACCATATGAGGACGATGATATCTTTGCCTATGATCGTGATGGAAATACACTCGAGTTTGCATTAAGTCCGGATGAATCCTAACAAAAATTTATAAGCTTTTTGTTATAACATGTAATGTTGATAAATTACAAAACCTATCTTATCTTCCTTTTTGGATCGCTTGCCATTAGTATAGGATTACAAATGTTGTTACCATGGCCTTATGGGTTAATAGCAGCATTGGCAATTTTCATTGTATTTCCATTGTTCTTGAGAAATAGAGCACTCAAGAGAATGGGTGGCATGGGCACCGATGCAAGTAGTGGTGGATTCTTTGGACAAGGTCAAGGTGTCAAATACATCTGTCTTGCATGTAACAACAGATTCAAAGGTGGCATTTGCCCAAGATGTGGCTCTAAGATGAAAAGAGCAGATTTTTAGAACTAGAATGACTCTTGAGGAACTCAGAGAAAAGGCCCTATTTCAAAATACAATAGACACTTGGATAATGCTTTGTGAAGAGAATGGCACAGACTGGTATTTGCCTGAAAATTACAAAAAGTTCATTGCTCATCTCTTGCAAAGCGGCCTCAAGTTGCAAAAATTTCCCTTGTGTATAAAAGAATCTGGCGGAATGTACCAGAGAGGCAAAGACAAGACCCAGTTTGCCGAGACTCTAGCCCAGTCTACTGACCCAAATGCTGCTGCATACACCATAAAACTTAGTGATGCAACCATCAAGACAATACGTCAGTTTACCCTAATGCCGTAATTTTGGGTTAACAATTGTATCCATTGCATGACCCATAAAGACAAAAGCAAGACCAGTTATTGCGATCATTATACCAGGAGGCAATATCCACCACCACATTCCTCGCTCAGCTGCACCATATACACTTGCATCATGCAAGATCTGACCCCAAGTTGGAAAACTTGGGTCTCCCAAACCTAAGAAGCTCAGACCTGCCTCTGTAGTAATTGCAGAAGGAACAGATATTGCAATGCTTGCAAATGCATATGGCAAAAGTTGTGGAAGAACATGCTTTAGTATTATTTTAAAGTCCTTTTGACCCATCAACTTTGAAGCCTCAACATATTGTAGAGTCTTTATTTGCATGGCCATACTTCTTGATACCTTTGCTATTCCCACCCAACCAAAAATGACCAAAAATCCCACAATGAGAAATATGCTATTGCCTATTGTTACTGCAAGTATAATCAAGAGAGGAAGAGCAGGCATTGCATAGATGATATCATTAAAGCGCATCATGGATTCATCAGTAAGTTTTCCTTTAAAGCCAGCAAAAACGCCATAAACTAGTCCCAAGAGTACGGACCCAATTGAGACAGTTATGCCAATAAAGAGTGCAAGAGGAGTGCCCCACAGTATACCTACTGCCAAATCACGCCTTAGCTCATCTGTTCCCATCAGGCCGTAAACTTTGCCGCCCACAATGAATTTAGAATCGTCTAGAGTCACCTTGTCATTTACATCGTAAAATGTTACTTTGAACACATAGACTCCCTTGAGAACCTTATTTTCATCAAGATGTGAAAAGACTAGATTTTCAGAGGTCAGGTATTGAACGGGAAAAGAAAAACCAAGGTTGCTATTTAGATTCTTTTTCATGGAATTATCAGTAGAAAATATAATAGCACTGAATTTGGCTTCATTTTTAGATGTAGGAATAGAATCTGATAGCAGTTTTACAGTAATTCCGTCTGGTCTTGTAACTGAGAGTTGAATTAAAGGTGAACCGGTATAAGTTGCACTATACTGGTAGGCAAAATCACTAGGAAATGAATCGTATTCATAATCAACTGCAAACAAGTTGGATGTTATTGATACATCACCAGATTTTTGATATGATGCTTGAGGATTTAGGATCATGTGCTCTGGAATTTTTTGTGCAAGAAAAAAGTTAATCCAGCCAGGTAATGCGGATTTGGGATAAAGCAACCAACTTGCAGGATCATTCCATTGCTTGAAATTCTCTGCAGGTATTGCAACAAAAGCTGTAATGGACAAACAGAAAAGTAAACCAAGTATTATCATGCCAACAAGTCCAATGTTATTTTTAGAAAATTCTTTCCAAATTTCTTTTGGAGAAAAGCTCATTCTTTTCTTACCCGCGGATCAAAGTAACCATACAAAACATCTGCTACAAATATGCTAGCAAGAAAGAATGCGGTCAAAACATAGGTTGCACCAATTATTACAGGCAAATCAAGAACACTTATTGCCTCGTAGTAAAGTCTTCCCATACCAGGCCAGTCAAAAACAGCTTCAGTGATTATTGCACCACCAAGTGAGCCTGAAAGACTTAGTGCTAGGACTGTAACAATAGGCGGCGCTGCATTCTTTAGTGCATGGCTATATAGTATTTTTTTCTCGTCTATTCCAGCAGCTCTTTTTGCAGTGATAAAATCTTCTTGCAAAATCCCTACCAAAAAGTTTCGCACCAAGTAAGCCCATGAACCAAATCCTATCAAAACTAGTGTTATCAAAGGTAACGCCATATGATACAAAAGTGATGCAACATAGCCTGGATCTGTAACAGGTATTGTGGGCGTTGCCCTTGCTGGAAATATTGGATAAACAAATGCAAACAAGAATATCATCAAAAGGCCAACCCACCAGACAGGAAAACTACTGCTAATAACTGCAAAACCTGACGTAATCTTGTCCACTAGAGAACTGACTTTGCTTGCTGCAATTGATCCTAGAAGTATGCCAATTATAGAAATTATCACAGTTGCTGTAGTAAAAAGAAGAATTGTTCGCGGCAGTCTTTCAAGTATGATGTCTTTTACATCAGAAGAACCCGAATCACTTGTAAGAAACTTGGCGTGGCCAAAATCCAAAGTAAGTATTTTGTACATTGCAAGCCCAAGTCTTGGTGGATAATACCATGGCTGGTCTAACCCAAGTGCAACTGTACGTTGTTTGATTTCTTTTTGCACATACAAGTCTAGCTGCTCTGGAGTCTTGAAGCTCGCTACCAAGTTTTTGTTGTTTGTTACTTGTTGTCTAATTTCTAGTGCCACACTTTGTTTTAAGATAGCATCCATGTTCGAGCCTACAAGTGCAATCGTAATCAATAGAGTAGCCATCAAGACGCCAAACATTGTGATGGCACGTTTTGCAAGGTATCTCTTGTAACTCATCGACCTACCATCTCATTTTGTGATACCTTTTTGCTTCGAAATCTTTTGTATACAAAAGCAATTGCCACAGTCACAACAATTATAGGTATTACATAGTCGATGGTTCCAGCAGATTCTGCATGAACTGGGCCTGTGTTCTCTCTTGGTACAGTGTAATTAGACGGAATTGCAAGAAAGCTGGTATGAAATATGTCTGGCCTGTACGCCTGGTCCGATATAGTAAATATCTGTAAATCATTTGCGCCAGAGCTGAAATTCATTGTTTTTTCTGATGGAACCACTATATCCAAACTTCCCGTGCTAGAATCTTGTACACCTTCGTCAACAATTTTTCCTTGTCCATTTGTGAAATAATAGTAAACATTGGAACCAGGAGTAACTGAGCCCTGAACGTCTAGGTCTTTTCCAATTGATACCACATTTGGGACGTTGATTTTTTCTATCTTTGGAAGTGTTACCTGTTCAAATGCTTTCCAATAACCTGCACCAAATGGATAAGTAACATCATCAAATGATTTTATTGTTATAGTTCTTGCTTCAGGTGAATAGCTATCCACATAAAAAGGACCGTTACTGATAACTGCATGTCCATGTTCTGCTATCCATGAAGCAGAAGATGTGTATCTTGAATTACAGTAACTTGTATTGGCATAACCTGCAAGAGCAATTGGAATAGAACCATTTTTTTCAAAATCTTCTAGGTTTTCTTTTATAAGATTTGCATCATCTGGTACAAGAAGTGAGAGCCAGTCTATATTTTTACTTACAGCATCTGACCTTGAGAAAGCAAGCTTGCCGTCTGTAACTGATTTTTCCATGGCATACATTATTTCCCATGGCATCGATGGCCAAACCTGAGCCGAGTCTGCTATCTCAGCATTATCAAAATGCCAATAATCCTCATAAACCTCGATTGTATCATTATCAATTACTCGCACACCAACGAGTGTTTTTGCAGCCTGGTTTGCTTTTGGTGAAAATTCGGAATCAAATGTCTTGCTTTGTTGTGCCTGATCAGAACCCCATTGGTACAAAAAATAAATTCCATAAAGAATATCGTTCATGTCCATTGGTTGGCCGTTATGCCAGTTGCCAAACTTCAAGTGAAATGTTACCTTGCTTGTTGACTTGGTACCTTGACCTACCTGCACCCATTTTTGTTGTTGAGCGTCCCATCTGATTGCATCAGTTGGAACATCAAGTTTTCCATACGGGCCTGCAGTCTGAACTTGCCAAGTAGTGCGTACCGGAATTGTAAGACCAGTAAAAGGATTCTTAAAGTCACCAGGATCTGTCACGGCGCCCCATATTTGTTGACTGTACGTGTCAGTGAATCCTGCAATTGGATTCCAAGACCCTTGATAAATTTGCTTGACGCCAACTGTGATGATATCTGAGCCATCTCGGGCATTGATGGGTGTAAACCTGCTAGTTATTCCTGCACCAAAATCATTTATGATTCCATCTACTTTTTTGTTTGCGATAAATTGGTCTACCTTTGCAGCAAGAAAGATTCTAACCGATTCTTGTATTCCTTCATGTACTGCTTTTTTAATTAATCCAGCTCGCTCATCAGATGATGTAAAATTGCCAACAAAGATTGCTTTTGAGAGTGAATCAACATAGTCGTCCTTGTAGTTCCAGTATGCAGGATTATTAAAACCAGGCATGTTGGAAAACCATGGAGAATACATTTGCGCAGTTACCACGGAATCATACCTTACAAATCCACTCATGGTAAATGCTTCAGTGTATATGTTCCACTTCATATCAGATGGATTTGTGCCATATACTTCAGAGAAGGCCTTGGTTAAATCCCCATAGTCCTTTTTTACAACAAATCCCTCTTGCTGTAATTGAGACGCAAGAATTTCACCGATTGCTTTTCTTATCTGATCATCATTTCTGATAAAGATAGTTATCTCGATAGGTTTTGAGGAATAATACCATTGACCGTTTATGTTTTGAGCTCCTGCCTTTGTCAATGCATTAGAGATAATTTGTTCTGCCAGGGATGGGTCATATCTGAAATCAAATGATTGCAACTCTCCTAAAATGAGAAGATAGTCGGGATCATATGGTTTGTATGCAGATATCATAGGTGACCCATAGCCCCCCATGATTTCATCGACAATCATATTTCTGTCTACCATATAGTTTAATGCAAAACGTACTTCACGTATTGAAAATGGATTGAATTTATCAGATGTGGCAGGATTGATAAGAAGACTGTATTCTGTACCAGTAGATTGGAAAACATTTAGATTTTCTTTAGTTTGCAGGTCCAGCCTATCAGATGGTACTGCTTGGTAATAGATATCAAGATACCCATTTTTTACTTCTTCAATTGCAGTGTTTTCATCAGAATATTGTATGAATTCAACCTTATCGACAAAAGTTCCCTTGTCACCAAATGAAATCTTTGATCCTAGAATAAAGAGTGCTAGTATAACTACTAGCATTAGTTTCATGAATTGGTTTGATTCAGACCGTGTATATAACCATCATCTATTCATCTTAGGAAACAGATGACATAAAATGAAACAAAACTTGTGTTATCTGTTACGATAACTTGTAGTGATGTCATGCAAATAGTATTTTATAAATGTGAGATGCAATATGGTTGTTGAACCTTCAGACACTTGTCAAAGGAATACCTGGAATAATCTTGGGTGGCATAACAATCAAGGATTTTTCCATGGCAACTCAGACAAATGAAGATACCGCACAAAAGATTTTAGATAATTTTTTACAAAACGGAATTGGAAGATACGAGAACAATCTGGTTTATTTTGGAGAAAATGACAGACTAAAGTCAAGTCTTTTGGCAATAAACATGGGAGCACCAATAGAAGAGATCTCTCGTTTGTTACAATGGCAAGATTTTGAATCCTTGACAGCAGAAATACTAGAAAAGCGAGATTTTGAGACTAGACGAAATGTCATTCTAACCAAACCTAGAGTTCAGATAGATGTAGTTGGCGTGAAATCTGGAATAGCCATACTAATTGATTGTAAACATTGGAGCAAGATGAGCCAGTCAGCTTTTCAAACGGCTGTAAACAAACAAATCGAGAGAACCAAATATTTTGTTTCAAAAGAAAAGGTCCAGGCAGCAATTCCTGCCATTGTGACATTATATCAATATGATGTAAAATTCATTGACCGTGTGCCTATAATTCCAATTTATCAA
>CAYUTC010000020.1:0-21899 GCA_964447595.1 uncultured Nitrosopumilaceae archaeon | reverse complement strand
ATCTAACACACATGAAGAATTAAACAAAAAAGCAAATTTTTGAAATTCCAAGATTAAAATTTAGGAAACACTTCGTTTGAGAATCTTAATATTCGCTTCAAAGTCAGCAAAATTATGAAAAAATACATACTAGCTATCCCGACGGTCATTACGATTATTGTGATAATTTATGCATTAAATGTACATCAAAATAATTTTACAAATGAATCTCCTCAGTCATCTAGTAATCCAATCTCTTCACAAAGTGGTTCTATAAATCCAAATGAGATCCAAGTAACTGCTCAGACCTTGATGGAAAATGGATCACCTCTACTAGGAGACTCTAGTGCCAAAATCACTATTGTAGAATTTGGAGATTATCAATGCACATATTGTCATGCGTTTCACCAGAACACCAAAGATCAATTAATTCAAGAATATGTTGATACAGGCAAAGTTAATTTCATATTTCGAGACTTTCCACTAAATGGTCCTGATTCAGTGTTAGCCGCTCAAGCTGCATATTGTGCAAACAATCAAGGAAAATTCTGGCAATATCATGATGAGATATACAATAATTGGGGCGGAGAGAGGACAGGATGGGTAAATCAAAACTCTCTTGACAAGTTTGCAAATGATGTGGGTCTTGATCAAACAGAATTTGACACATGTTTGTCTGACAAAAAATATGAGAACAAGGTACTAGACAATCAAAAGTTTGGAGAGGAAATTGGCGTAGATGCTACTCCTACTTTTGTCATATTTAATGATAAGAAAATAACAAAGATAGTTGGCGCACAGCCGTTTTCTGTTTTTCAAGTCTTAGACAGCATTTAACTTAGTTTAGGAGTCATTATGGTAAAACCAAAAATCGAAAAACAGGATTCTGTAAAGTTATACAGACTACGAAAAACATTAGAAGAGCTTTCAGATAAGAGTGGTAGGGGAACAGAACTAATTTCTCTTTATGTCCCACCAAAAAAAGCACTTCATGAGGTCATAAATGGTTTAAGAGAAGAGCAAGGTACTGCAGACAACATCAAATCAGATCTTACCAGAACGCATGTTGTTGATGCATTATCAAGAGTTATTCAACGTCTAAAACTATACAAGAAATCTCCAGACAATGGACTTGTAATGTTTTGTGGAGCACTCCCCCCAATGGGAGGTGGACCCATTGGCAGCGAAGTGATAAAACTATACGAAATTGAACCACCAAAAGAGCTTCAAACATTTCTTTACAGATGTGATGATCATTTCCATGTTGACATTCTAAAAGACATGCTTAAAGAAGAAAACATGATTGGCTTTCTTGCCATTGATGCAAAGGATGCAGGGTGGGGACTGCTGCATGGAGATAAACTTGATGTATTGTCTGAAACATCGTCTGGAGTGGCTGGAAAACATCGACAAGGTGGGCAGTCTGCCAGAAGATTTGAGAGATTAAGAGAGATGGAACTTACTGAATACTATAACAGAGTTGCACACACTACAAAAGAATACTTTATTGACATTTATCCAATAAAGGGTTTAATCATTTCAGGTCCTGGTCCAACCAAGGAGAACTTCATAAAAGAAGAATATCTAGAGTACAGACTGCAAAACATGATAATAGCTACACTTGATACATCATATGCTGGTTCTGAAGGCGTGAGAGAGGCGTTTTCAAGAGCACAAGACGTTCTGACTGATTTTAGAATGGTAGAAGAGAAAAAACTTGTGGAAAAATTGTTTCATGATATTCATCAAACAAAAGGCCTTGCCACATATGGACTAAAAGAGATAATAGATTTGCTTCAGAGAAACGTAATTGATACAATACTAATAACCGATGACACCAATTTACGCAAAATAGACATTACGTGTAAAAGGTGTCAAAATGTTCAATCTGAAATCTTGGAAAGACCAAAAGTGATATCAAGAATACAGGAATTATTAAGCAAGCCTTGCCCTAACTGTAAAAGCATGGATTTGGAATCATCAGAACGGGACATTGTAGATTATCTTGCATTAATTGCAGATCAAACTGGAACTAAAATTGAGGTCATATCAGGCACAACCGAACACGGTGCAATGCTTTCAAGCATAGGAAAGGTTGGTGCATTTTTGAGATACAATCCAAATCAGTAACAATTCTATTCGTTAGCTCTAAATAATTTCCATCTGCAAGTTGAAATATGGAACATGTAACTGTAGAAGAATTTGATGCCAAAGTAATAAACAATAATAAAAAAACTTTGGTGCTTTTTTATGCAAGCTGGTGTCCCTACTGCACAAATTTCAAGCCTACGTTTGAGACTGCAAATACAAATGACACAAAAAAGATTGGCACGATAATAGATGAGGATGAAAATCCGTTATGGGACAGATTTAACATACAAGCAGTGCCTACCATGATTGTGTTTGAAAAAGGCAAAATAGTAACAAGACGAGATGCAAAAAAACACATAAGCCTGACAAAAAGCGACATGGATTCCTTGATAAAGGAACTATCCTGATTTTATTGAATTTTTTATAATGTTTGCAAGCTCTTCTAGTTCTTTGTCATTTGCTATCATTCTGCTTTTCCATGGGTTGCCTGGTTTCTGATACCGTGGTATGATATGCACATGAACATGGGGTATTATTTGATTTGCTGCCTTTCCGTTGTTGTTACCAATGTTAAAACCATCTGCACCAGTAGCAAGTAAGATACCTTTTGCTATAGCAGGAACTCGTGCAAATAATTCTGAAACATTTTGAGTTGGCATGTCAATTATTTTTTCATGGTGTTTTTTTGGTATGACAAGCACATGACCACGCTGTATTGGATACTTGTCCATAATTGCCATGTGTGTTTCATCTTGATAGACAAAATGTGCAAATTGTTTGCCAGCAACAATAGCGCAAAAAATGCAATCCATACGGTTCTGCGTCAAAGTATTTTATTTATAGTATAGGCCTAGTTTATGCAAGCCAAGTCTTGAATTTCAAAAATTTTTCATGTTCTGCTGATAAAAAACGCTGGTAAATAATTTTGTTTAAATTAACTTGGTTGTGGTTATGTGAACAACTAGATCATAAATATACCATTGATAACCATTTAACCCATAGTTTTATGCAAAAATACGAATAAGGACTTCTCAACTATGATACTATAGAAAACCCTTATGTATACCGATAAAATAACCTTCGACTATGAATAGGCAGACTATTATCATATCTAGCGTTGTGATAGCTGCACTAGTTCTGACTATAGGAATTCACTCATCTGCATATGCAATAAATGGTCACGGAGTAACCTATGGACCGACATTTTGAGGATTGTATAAAAACACCCAGACAGCAAGTACCCAATTTCAGTACAGTGATGGGCTAAAAATCAATTCTAATACTTATGACATATCCAAACCTAGTGTAACATGGTCAACTCCTCAGACTTTGTATGTAGGTGCACCAACCAAGATAACGGTCAAGATATTTGAGAATGGTGGACCGTATTACATCATGGGAGGAGCCATGCTGCTCAATGTCAAGGGAACTGAACCAACTGTCTCAGGTAGCGACACTTGGATACAGTGGGATAAATTCGGCGGAGTGACAGTCAGAGATCCTCACAACATACTAGGCAAGGTACAGGTATCAACTAAAGATGACCAGTACTTCAAGTGGGTAACATTCACTTTTACTCCCAAATCACCTATGAGCACATCAGATCTGATTTTAGAAGCATGGGACCTTAACCTATCAGTAGGAACCGCCACAGTCATCAATGCAGTAAACATATCATATGTTCCACAAGGATATCACTAGACAAATCCCCTAAAATTTTATAATTTTTTACTTGTAATAGCTTACAGAACTAGTAATTTTGTGAATCCTTGACATAGTTAATTAAGGGTAGAATTTTGACGTTTATCGTTCAATGGGCAAAAAAGATAGAGAGGAGAGGGAACAGGAACGTGAAAGTTTCTATGAAAAGAGACAAAAACAACAGTTCAAGTACAAGGCAATTGGATTAGGAGTTTTAGCTGGCATTGTTGTAGTCCTTGGTATTTCAAGTTACAACTTTTATGAATTATCATCGCAGGTCACTCCCGCAGGAATGCCTGTAGGAGCAGGGACACTTGGTGGAATTCATCTTAATGCAGGATTATTAACCTTGATTTACGGTCAACAGTTTGATTATTCCTCACCTGCGTACCAAGTAAAGAGCAGGTATATTGATTTTGAAAAAAGTAATGGCGAAACGGTTCACATGCACGCAACAAATGTAACCATGGGTTTTCTCTTTAATTCATTAAAAATTGGCCTTACTGACAAGTGTTTTACATTTCCTGACAAACGAGCTTTTTGTTCAAATGACAAGTATAGTCTCAAGTTTTTCATAAATCACCGCCAGGTAGAAGATATTCGTAATTATGCTTTCAAAGATAATGATAGAATTCTTATTTCATATGGTAACGAAAATTCTACCCAGATAGACAGTCAATTAACAAGACTTGATTCATTTAATCTAATTACTTAAGGTTCAGACAGGGTATCCTTTATTGTTTTAAATTCATCAAGTGTAATCTCCCCCTTGGCTAGTCTATTTTTTAAGATCATCAGTGCATAGTCATCTGTTGATTCAGGCGCTGTTTCAGTAGATTGTGTCATTGTTCCAGATTTTTGTCTTGTTTCTGAGCTTTTTCTTCTGTTGTACAAGATAACAATAACAATTCCAGCACCACTAAGTGAAATTATTGGATAAAGAATATTTTTGACATCAAATGGTGCAGATGAATTTGCAGGAATTAACGCAGAAGGTGCACTGGTTGGGTTTCCAGTAGCTTCGTTTATCCCAACATTTTCTTTTAGTTGTACCTGATAATGCTGTGATGTTGACTGGTTGGGCGTAGTTTCTGTTGGGTTTGTACTTGGTCCCTGATGAATCACAGGTGAACCGTCTGGTGAAAAATCAAAGTACAAAGTCTTGCCCTCTGATTCTTTGTCTACAAAGGCAATCGCTTGGTATGTTCCTTTTGTATAGAATTGATCAGTGTTATTTGTGTCAACTACGATTTGATATGAATAAGTCAAATCAGAATAATTACCAGAAATTAGTACAAATTTTCCAGCGGGGTCATGAATGACTAAATTTACTAGTTTTTTATAATCACCTATACCAACTGTACCGGTAAAATGTATTTTATTCCCAAAAGAGTATATCGATGTATCACTTTGAAGAGAGACCACCTCGGCATAGGCAGGAATGATACCAAACAACGAACCAACTGCCACAATTCCCATTAGTGCTAGCCATACGTTTCTTTCCATATCGATAATTTAACACTCAAAATTATTAAAAATGCGTAGAATTCATTCTTTTCAGGATATTGCTAAAAGAAAATAACTCATTTTACGTTCCAGTAATCAAACTCGATTAGAATGACAAAGTACAAAATGTGCATCGTCTCTGTTAGAATTTGTTGAATTCAGAACTAGGGCATAGATTAGAAAATCAAATTCTTATTTTAGTGCTAGGCTATTGTCTTATTCCTATTTTGCATATTGCTTCATTTGGACAGATTTCATCAGAGGGTATTGCTACAAGTAACAGTGGTGGTACAATACAATTTGACAAGAAGATTTTTTCATGGACTGACCGAGTCTACATTACAGTTTATGCCCCTGATTTTAATTCTGACCCAAATGCCATTGATGTGATTGGCGAGACCCAAGATGACAAAGTAAGTGTATGCACAACTGGTCATTGTATTCCATACAAGCTAAGTGAGACTGGGGTAGACACGGGGATTTTTTCAGGATATGTGACTTTGACTGGTGACCCAACTGTGAAAGGAACAGCTGGAATTGACGGCAAGGGCGAAAATCCATCAGGTACAATGTCAACATGCAATCCAATTTGTGGACCTACAGATGGTTTTCTTCCTAGTACAGGAAATGATGGAATATCAGTTTCATTTGAATACACACGAGACCAAACAGTAACAGGCTCTGCACTGATTCGCTGGCATACAGGTGAGATAAAGTGGTTACAGCCTAACTATTCGACTGACAGCCAAGGAACGTTGCAAATTGTGGACCCTGATATGAGCATAATTCCAGATGCCATAAACAAATTCGATACAAGTGTTTGGTCAAGCTCAGATTCGGGTGGCACCAAAATTACCATGACGGAAACGGACAAGGGTTCAGGAATCTTTCAAGGAACGGTTTACTTTAATTCCAACTTTCCATCTTCTGGAAACAGATTACATATATCTAACGGTGATACCGTAACGGGTCAATATATTGATAGAACGCTTCCTGTGCCGTCTTCGCCATCAGCTCAATCACAATTACTTGCAACAACAATGATAGGATCAAGTGTTTCCCCCTTGACTAGAATTTCTGCAAGTAATGCTAGAATATTAGATTCTACTGGACATGCATTAAACAATGTGACAATAAATCAGCAGATCCAAGTTGTATCAGATTTGGAAAATAATCAAGATATTGGTCAGCCTTTTGCATATCTTGTTCAAATACAAAACAGTGATGGTATCACAGTGTCTATATCATGGATAACTGGATTGCTTTCTCCAGATCAAAGCATGACTCTTAGCCAGTCATGGACTCCTACAACTGCTGGAACATACACTGCCCAAGTCTTTGTTTGGCAAGACATAACAAATCCTGATGCACTATCACCCCCACAGACTCTACAAATACCTGTATTCGGACACTAGACTTTACTAGTTGATTTTCAATGCAAAGCTAAAATTATACCATAAACAGATTTCTTTTGTATCCTCATGGAAATATCAAGCAGAAATGTAGTTGAAGGTCCGTCCAGAGCGCCCCATAGAGCAATGTACAAAGCAATGGGCCTAAAGGATGATGATCTGGCAAGACCTTTCATAGGAATATCACATACTGGGAACGAGGCAACACCATGTAACATACACCTTGGCAGGCTGGCGTTAAAGGCAAAAACAGGTGTCGAAGATGCTGGAGGAACGCCGAGGGAATTTTCTACAATTGCCGTAAGCGACGGGATTGCAATGGGACATGAAGGAATGAAATCTTCGCTAGTAAGCAGAGAGATAATTGCTGATTCTATTGAATTAATGATTAGAGCCCATCAGTACGATGGATTAGTTGGCATTGCAGGTTGTGACAAGAGCCTTCCTGGTTCCATGATGGCAATGGCGCGTCTTAACTTACCATCAGTTTTTGTTTACGGAGGAACAATCATGCCAGGAATTTACGAAGGTAAACAAGTCACAGTTCAAGATGTCTACGAAGCAGTAGGGGCATATGATGCAGGTCAGCTAACACTAGAAGCTCTTAAAAATTTAGAAAATGTTGCATGCCCAAATGCTGGTTCATGTGGCGGCATGTATACCGCAAATACCATGGCATCAATTAGCGAAGCAATAGGCATTGCACTTCCTGGAAGTGCGTCACCTCCTGCAGAAGACCCGCGACGAGAAAAATTTGTTTATGAAAGTGGCAGGGCAGTAATGAACTTGCTTGAAAATGGCATCAGGCCAAAAGACATTCTTACTTTTGAAGCATTTGAAAATGCCATAACTGTAGCAAATGCAATTGGTGGATCAACTAATGCAGTGTTGCATTTACTAGCTCTTGCAAGAGAGATTGGAGTAAATCTCACCCTAGATGATTTTGAGAAAATAAGGAAACGTACACCGCATCTAGCTGATATGAGACCTGGTGGATTTTATGTGATGTTAGATCTAGACAAGATTGGCGGGATTCCATTACTGATGAAAAGTCTTCAAAAGAAAAACCTCCTAAATGAGAACGTACTAACCGTCACAAGAAATACTATGAGACAAAATCTAGATTCAATCCAGTTATCATTTAGTGAAAATCAAAAAGTACTAAAACCAATCGAGTCACCAATTCATCCAGTTGGCACCTTAACCATATTAAGAGGCTCACTTGCTCCAGATGGAGCAGTAGTCAAGCTAGCAGGAATGCACACTACAGAATTTATGGGCAAGGCGAGAGTATTTGATAGAGAAGAAGATGCATTTGATTCAATATCAAAACGTGAAATAAAGGAAAATGATGTTGTCGTAATCAGATATGAAGGTCCAAAGGGTGGTCCTGGAATGCGAGAAATGCTAGGAGTAACAGCTGCACTTGTTGGACAAAAGTTGGGCGAAAAAGTTGCTCTGATAACAGATGGTAGGTTTTCAGGCGCTACACGTGGACTAATGATAGGACATGTTTCACCTGAAGCTGCAGTAGGTGGAAATATTGCACTAGTAAAAGATGGAGATGAAATTAGAATCAATATCGCAAAAAACAGTTTGGATATCATGGTACCAGAAAATGAATTAAATGAACGCAGAAAGCAATGGAAGCCAAGAAAACCAAACTATGAAAAAGGGGCTCTTGCAAAATTCGCTTCACTTGTGACGTCTGCCTCAGAAGGAGCAATCACAAAACCAAAATGGTAAACGTTCCACAGGAATCTTTCAGAAATCTTTTGGTAAATGGTACGTACAGAAAAACCTCAATTTCTGTCCAATTCTTTTTGCAGTAACAGAGATTCCTTCATCTAGGCTTTTGTCACAAATTGTACATGCGACTTCTTGGACCGTTGATTTTACTTGGACTGGTTTTTTGATAAAGTAAAGGTCCTGAAAAAGCACAGTCTTGCTTCTATCTGTTCTAGGTACCAAGACTTGAGACATGTATCATATTAGTCCCAATCGAATATAAAGGTACCGTACTATACCGTAATGGATCATATTTTAAAATAATTTTAAATAGAGTAAGAAGGTAGCGCAAGCATGGGTGACCACATTTGGACATTCAAATCTCAAAGTAATACCCCTAGATTACACTGGTTCCCAATTTGAACTGTATAACAAGATATCAAGAAATTTTGATTATTCGTTTTTGTTTGAATCATTAACTGGTCCAGAAGAGTTAGCAGAGACTTCGATTATGGGCTTTGACCCCTCAATTGTGGTAAAGGGGTTTGCAAACAGAGTTGTTCTACGATACAAAAATGGAACAACCACTACCGTTCAAACAACAGATCCTTTGTCTGAGATCAAAAAGCTTCTCTATCAAGTTCCTGATCAAAAGTACCGATATACTGGTGGTGCTATTGGAATCATTAACTATGATGCAATAAGGTTGTGGGAAACAATTCCAAATTCACATGCAGACAACGACACACCCTTGATGGAATTTAGTATCTACAACGATGGAATTCTGTATGATAACCGTGAAAGAAAACTATTCTATTTTTATTATGATGTGAACAGAATAGAACGACTGTCATACAGAGATGAAGATTTTGGCGAATTTTCAGTATCAGAAATTACAGAAAACTTGGATAGAAAAAAATTCGATGAAATGGTAAAACTTGCAAAGCAGTACATATATGATGGAGATATTTTTCAAGTTGTACTTTCAAGAAAATTCAATTTTAATGCAGGTGGAGATTTTTTGAAGGTTTACAAATTGTTAAGGCAAATCAATCCTTCTCCATATCTGTACCACATGAAGATGGGCGATCGAACCATAATAGGCTCTAGTCCAGAGATGCTGCTACGTATTTCAGGAAGTGTGGTGGAGACATTTCCTATAGCCGGTACAAGGCCAATTACTGATGATGAGAAGAAAAATGAGCTATTAAAAGAAGAGATGCTACATGACGAAAAGGAACTTGCGGAGCATACCATGCTGGTAGACCTAGGACGCAATGATATAGGACGTGTTTGCAAATATGGCTCTGTACACGTCAAAGAATTGATGACAGCAAAAAGATTCAGTCATGTTCAACACATGGTTACACATGTTGTTGGTACTTTGGATAAAAAATACGACATGTTTGATACTATCAAAGCTGTCTTCCCAGCTGGAACCGTATCAGGCGCTCCAAAAATTAGAGCAATGGAAATAATAGATGAACTAGAACCAGATGCAAGAGGCCCTTATGCAGGTGCAGTAGGATATTTTTCATTTAATGGATGCTGTGATTTTGCAATTGCCATTAGAACAATTTTTATAGATGGCAACAAGGGATTTATTCAAACTGGCGCAGGAATTGTTTCAGATTCTATAGCTGAAAACGAATGGATGGAAACACAACATAAAGCAAATGCAATGATTTCTGCTCTAAAGGAGGCATCTAAATGAAATTTTTAATCATTGACAACTATGATTCGTTTGTCTACAATATTGCACAGCTACTAGGAGAGCTTGGAGTGACATCAGATGTAATTAGAAATGACAAGATAACCTTAGATGAAATTAAAAAGAGAAATTATGATGCAATAATAATTTCTCCAGGACCTGGAACACCAGAGGACCAGAAATACTTTGGAATTTGTACCAAGGTAATAAAAGAACTAGGTCCTATAACGCCAATCCTCGGTGTTTGCCTGGGCCACCAAGGAATAATACATGCATTTGGCGGCAAAGTTGTCAACGCAGGAAACGTCAGACATGGAAAGACTAGTCCTATTGTACACTACAAATCTCCTCTTTTTGATGGAGTCCAGAATCCGTTCAAGGCTACCAGATATCATTCATTAGTAGGAGACAGGACGGTAATTCCTGATGATCTCAAGGTAACAGCAGTAGCTCAAGATGACAAGGAGATAATGGCAGTAAGTCATAAAAAATACTTAATCGAAGGGGTTCAATTTCATCCAGAATCTGTAATGACAGGAGAGGGAAAGAAGATCCTGGCAAATTTCATAAAGTTGATAAAAAAATGATCTCAGAGATTACTGCCAAGCTTTTGCATAACAAGGACATCAGCTACAATGAGATGTGCCAGACAATGGATGAGATACTTGAAGGTAAAAGTACTGTTGGTGAAACAGCCAGCTTTTTGAAGAATTTGACCAATAAAGGAGAATCTGATGAAGAGCTATTGGCAATGCTTGACAAAATGCAAGAGCATGCAATACATATCACACCAAAATGTCACGGCAAAATAATTGATGTCTGCGGCACTGGAGGGGATAAAATGCACACATTTAACATTTCTACAACAGCTGCATTTGTTATTGCATCATGTGGTGTAAATGTTGCAAAACATGGAAACAGATCAGTCTCTGGAGTAAGTGGAAGTGCTGATATCTTTGAATATTTTGGATACGATCTCAATTTGGAGCCAAACAAAGTCAAAGAAATTATTGAAAAGTTTGGAATTGGATTTATGTTTGCCCAGAAATTTCACCCTGCAATGAAAAATGTTGCAGAGGCAAGAAAGTCACTAGAAACAAGAACGGCATTTAATCTGTTAGGTCCTCTGAGTAATCCAGCCGGAGTTAAAAATCAACTAGTTGGTGTGTTCTCTAGAGATTATCTGGGTAGAATTCTTACTTTATTAAAATCTCGTGGTGCAGAAAATGCAATGACAGTGATTTCAGATGATGGATTAGATGAATTATCCACTACAACAAAAAACCAAGTTTACCATCTCAAAGATGGCAAGGTTGACAAATTCGTTTTAGAACCTACAAAACTTGGATTGTCAAGAACCAATCTTGGTGAGATTCAGGTATCTACTAAAAAGGAGGCAATTGACGCGTTTTTCTCAGTGCTAAATGGCACCGCAACAAAACCCATGATAGAAATTACAGCATTTAATGCAGCAGCAGGACTAATCGTTGGAGGTGTATCAGATAGATTTGAGGAAACATTGCCAATCGCACTTGGTGCCATAAAAAGCGGTAAATCACTTGCACTTTTTGAAAAGTTTGTAAAACATTGTGGCAACATGAACAAAGTAGAGGAGTTAAAAAATTGAAAAACATGCTTGAAAAGCTAGCAAAGAATTCTCAGAAGGCAATCAACGATGGAACATATGAAATAGAACAGACATTATCCAGATCTAGAAAAAACGTTATTGAAGAGATAAGAAAAAATAAACATGCAGCACTTATTACTGAAGTAAAATTTTCATCACCTTCTCTTGGAAACATTCGTCAAATTTCAGACCCTGTTGGCATTGCAAAAGAAATGATACAAGGCGGAGCTGTTGGCCTTTCAGTTTTAACTCAACCATATTTGTTTAATGGCTCGCCAAAATATTTTGCAAAAATTAGAAAAGAGATAGATTCTCCTTTATTGATGAAAGATATCATAATAGATAAGTTACAAATTGATGCAGCTGAAAAACTAGGTGCAGACATTATTCTTTTAATACAATCAATTTTTGATAACAAATTTGCAAACGACATTGAAGAGTTCATTGCATATTCACACAAAAAGAAATTACGTGTACTGGTAGAATCACATACAAAACAAGAATTTCTTGATTCAGCCAAGACGCAAGCTGATTTGCTTGGAATAAATAATCGCAACTTGGATACACTGGAGATAGATCTGAAAACAACACAGACAATTCTTAACGATATAAAAAAAGACAGTCGAATCATAATTTCTGAGAGTGGAATCGAGTCTCCTCATGACATAAGTTTCCTGCGAAACTGTGGCGCAGATGCTTTTCTTGTTGGCAGCAGCATCATGAAGAGTAAAGATATCAAGGGTTTAGTTTCAAACCTGGTGTTAGCAATATGAAACTAAAATATCCAAAAAACGGCAAGTTTGGCGAATTTGGAGGTCGATTTATACCTGAGACACTGGTCCCAGCAGTTGAGGAACTAGAACAAGCCTACCTGAAATTCAAAGATGACAACGATTTCAAGCATGAATTAGACTATTATTTACGGGAATATGCAGGCAGGCCAACACCTCTGTATTTTGCTAAAAATCTTACCGAATTTGTTGGTGGTGCCAAAATCTATCTAAAAAGAGAAGATCTGCTCCACGGTGGGGCTCACAAGATAAACAATACGCTAGGACAAGGCCTATTGGCAAAAAGAATGAAAAAGAAAAGAATCATTGCAGAGACAGGAGCAGGCCAGCATGGGGTGGCAACTGCAATGGCATGTGCTGCACTTGGATTGCAATCCGAAGTTTACATGGGATATCAAGATACACAGAGGCAAAAACTAAATGTGTTTAGGATGAAGCTTTTAGGATCACTTGTCCATCCTGTAATTGAAGGAACACAAACTCTCAAAGATGCAATCAATGAGGCAATACGTGATTGGATTACAAATGTCACAACAACATACTATCTTCTAGGATCTGCCGTTGGACCACACCCATATCCTGTCATGGTTAGAGATTTTCAGTCAGTAATTGGAAAAGAGATAATTACACAAATGAGAGATATGGAAAAAAAATCTCCTGACTCTGTTGTAGCATGTGTTGGAGGAGGATCAAATGCGATTGGAACATTCTATCCACTCCTCGATGAAGATACGGAAATGTTTGGAATAGAAGCTGGAGGAAAAGGGACCAAGACTAGTCATCATTCTGCAACTTTGGCAGCTGGATCAAAAGGAGTACTTCATGGTATGCTAACATATCTTCTTCAAGACAAAGAAGGACAGATAAAAGATACTCACAGTATTGCAGCTGGACTAGATTATCCAGGTGTTGGACCAGAACACTCGTATCTTAAAGATACAAAACAGGTAACATATGACACCGTAACTGATTATGATGCAGTTCATGCATTTTTGATGCTAGCAAGGCATGAAGGAATAATACCTGCCCTTGAATCCTCTCATGCGGTATCATACGCAATAAAAATGGCAAAAAAAATGCCAAAAAGTGAAACTATTGTTGTAACGTTATCAGGACGTGGAGACAAAGATGTTGAAGTCGTAGAAAGGTATCTGAATCAAAATGTCAAGAATCAAAGATAAATTCCTAGAGCTCAAATCCAAGAAGCAAAAGGCTTTGATAGCCTATGTTGTTGCAGGCTATCCAGACGAGAAAGGCACCATATCTGCAGTACGTGGTCTTATCAAAGGCGGTACAGACATTATTGAGCTTGGATTGCCTTTTTCAGACCCGTTGGCAGACGGTCCTGTAATCCAAAATGCAAGCTTTGTTGCACTAAGAAAAGGAATGAACCTTTCAAAATTTCTAAGCCTTGTTAAAAAAATTCGTAATGAAACAGACATACCACTTGTCTTGATGACTTATACAAATCTGCTATACACCAAAGGTTATGGTAAATTTCTTTCTGCAATCAAAAGTGCAGGAATTGATGGTGTCATACTGCCAGACATGGCAGTAGAAGAGGCAGAAGATTATCTTGATGCTATTCACAAAAATAACCTTGATGCAATTTTTCTTATATCACCAAATACAACAAAAGACAGAGTACAAAACATTGCAAAGCACTCGTCTGGTTTTCTTTATTTAGTTTCAGTATACGGTACAACAGGAAAGCAACATCAGTTTCAACAATACACTCTAGACGCAATAAAAAATGCCAAGAAAATAATTAACAAAAAAGTACCGTTGGGTGTTGGCTTTGGAGTAAGCAACCCAGAGCAGGCAAGATTCATTTTACAAAGCGGTGCTGATGCAATAATTGTAGGCAGCGCATTTTTACGACTAATTGATAAGATACCCCAACAAAAGATCGAATCTAAAGTATCTACATTTGCTCAAAGTCTTAAAAAAGCCACCATACAGAATAAGAAATAAAAATAGCATTTTTCCATCATAGATATGCAGACAGAGGGTACAAAGTACATTTTTGTGACAGGCGGAGTTATGTCTGGCCTTGGCAAGGGAGTAGTCTCATCATCAATTGCTAAATTGCTTCAGCTTTCAAATCAAAAGGTATCCTGTGTCAAGATAGACCCCTACCTAAATTATGATGCTGGAACCATGAATCCAATAGCTCATGGCGAAGTGTTTGTCACAGATGATGGTGGTGAGTGTGACATGGATATTGGAAACTATGAGAGATTTCTCAATCAAAACATGCCTAAAACTCATAACATTACTACAGCACAAATTTACTCTAGTGTAATTGAGGCTGAAAGACGAGGAGAATATCTTGGTGCATGTGTTCAGATAATACCTCATGTTACAGATGCGATAAAAGAACGAATTAGAAAAATTGCAAAAAGTGAAGGCTTGGACGTTTTAGTAGTTGAATGTGGCGGAACAGTAGGAGACATTGAGAGTCTTCCATTTCTTGAAGCCCTCAGACAAATGAGGCTAGAAGATGGTGCAAGCAATGTAATTTTTGTGCATGTCACACTAGCTCCTTCTCTTGATGTAGTTGGTGAGCAAAAAACAAAACCCACACAACATAGCGTACAAGAACTTCGAAGGATAGGTATCCAGCCAGACTTGATTGCAGCACGATGTGCAAGACCACTCGAGTCATCAACCAAAAAGAAAATTTCATTGTTTTCTAATGTCACTGAAAAAGATGTATTTTCGTGTCATGATGCAGAATCTATTCTCACAGTACCACAAATGTTGTATGATCAAGGAATAGTTGATGTCATTTTCAAAAAATTCGGCAAAGTGGGACTTGTTAACACATCTACAAATTGGGACAAGTGGAATGTAATTGTCAACTCATTTCAAGATTCAAAAGAACAAATAAAGATAGCTATGGTTGGAAAATATGTCAAGCTAGCTGATAGCTACGTTAGTGTAAATCAAGCACTAAAACATGCAGGTGCCAAACTTGGCAAAAATGTGATAATTGATTGGATTGACTCTGAAGAGCTTGATGGTAACGTTGAGAGACTCTCTCAATATAATGGAATTATTGTACCGGGAGGATTTGGTGAACGTGGATCTGAGGGAATAATCAAAACAGCAAATTATGCAAGAGAGAAAAACATACCATACCTTGGCATATGTTTTGGGTTTCAGCTTGCAGCTGTTGCATTTGGGCGCCATGTTTGTGGACTAGCAAATGCAAATTCAACTGAAATTAATCCAAATACAAATCACCCAGTAATTGATCTGTTACCTGAACAAAAATTTATTGAAAATAAAGGCGGGTCTTTAAGACTTGGAACACATGAAATCAAAATAGAAGACAACACACTTGCATTCAAGCTCTACAAATCTAGTACAATCCACAAAAGACACAGGCATAGATATGAATTCAATCAAAAATATCTTGATGATTTTAACGCAAAAGGATTGAAATTTTCAGGATACAGTGATAGCAAGAAACGTATGGAGATACTAGAGATTCCATCGCATAAGTTCTATCTTGGAGTGCAATTTCACCCAGAGTTTAGCAGCAGGCCAGGCTATCCAGAAGAGTCATTTGATGCGTTTGTAAAAGCTTCATCTACCGCATAAATCATTTAGGTACTTCGTATATTCGCTGACGGGTATCTCTAAGTGATACTCGACGCTTTACGTATCCCTTGTCAAGTAAATGGCGTAAAGCAAGCCTTACTGTTCTGTCTGGAAGTAGAGTCTTTGCAGCAAGTTCTTTTTGAGTAAGAGCTCCTTCGTACTGCAATGTCTTTAACAATAGTTTAGAGCTTGGAGGCATGTTCAGTAATTCATCAGCAAGTTTTACCTTTTTAGCAAGTGCAGAAACTGTTGTAGAATCCTTTTTCATTCTTATGATATTAGCGGGTTGAGGAAATTTTGTGCATTCTACGATTTTATCTACCTTGAATCTGTCTTTTCCGTCCATTACAACCTCGCATCTCAGACTTGAAGAGATATCATCAATTTCTATAAAACTATCCTCAGGAACAATCAGTGGTCGTCTTGTAATATCAAGCGAGTTAACTGATACAATACAAAAAACTTTGGAGCCTTGGTATATAGCTGGGCCTCCAGCAGACATGGAATAAGCCGATGAACCAATTGCAGTAGATACAATGATACCATCGCTGTTATCATGCCAAAATTCTTCACCGTTTACTCTCAAAACATGTTCAACAAGTGTTGCACTCTTTGAAGAAAATACGGCAATATCATTTAGTGCTGGATAGACATTTTTGTCGTCGATCTTGACACCCACTCTGCTCAGTGGCTCAATTGAAAAATCACCTTTTTTTAGTCTGTTAAGATATGTTGGAAATTCTTTAAGGTCTGTCTGTGCAAGGTAACCACTTGATTCAAACTCGTTTATTCCTAAAACAGGGATAGTTGTATTAGTAAAGCGATGAAAAAATGTTCTCACACCCCTGTCTCCGCCAGCTGCTATGATGTATTCAATGTCTTTGCCAATGGTTTTGCCAGCAAGATTAACTGATTCAATTCCATGATTTACAAGTGATTGTTTGATAGATTTTACTGTATGATCTTGATCTTGACTGAAGATGGCCACTTTCATACAGATAATTGAATTTTCATACAATAATAATTATGTATTTTATTTCAAGCCACAATTGTTTATCGTACTAATTTTTGCAGACAAAAGTCTTAAAAGCGATTATTACTAGAATGAAGAAAACCCCAAATGTGCCAAACGGGACATTGGTACCTGTGTGTCTGGTAGGGGTTTTCTTCGTCTAATTAGATCGCCTTTCACATATATAAGAAAAAGTTATGGATTTGTCAATCCAAGTATTAGTATCACTAAAATCCAATGTTGTGATATCAGTTTTGTCTACAACTAAACCTGAGAGAATTTTACAAGGTTGTACAAGTATGCAGCGTTTTGTTCAATGTCCCCTGCATACGGTATCTTTAGCAGTCCAGTATCTCTTGTTTCAAGGGCTGCCTGAGCTGCACCTACACCAAAACAAATTGCCCACAGTGCATCATTTTCTTTCATATACGAACATGCAAATGATGCGCAAAAAATATCACCAACACCTGTCGTGTCACCTATTTTCATATTTGGTATTTGCAGTCGATATATTCTATCTTTTACTAGCAATGCGATATCTTGTTTGTTGGTATACAAAACATGTTTTACTCCTTTTTTTTGCAAAGATAACATTGCAGCAACATCATTTGTACCAGTAAGATTGAAGGCCTCGTCAGGGTCAGTCTTTATTGCCGTAATCTTTGACAAGTCAAGCAAAGTTTTTTCTAAATATACCTTGTTGTTGCCATCAATGCGACGAAGATATCCTTGCGGATCAAGTAAAACAAACCCAAAATTTTCTCGTATCTCGTCTAGTGTATCTTCAGAGACCTCGTCGAAGACAGGACTTACTATAGCTCCATCTGCATCAGATTTTGTAAATTCTATTGGTTCACATTTTGTTTTCAGATACAACTCTCTTCCTGTTCCAAAAATTTTCAGCAAAAATCTAGTAGTGGGACTGTTTGAGACTGCAGATTTTGGAATAAATATTCCGTTTTTTTCAAGGTCTGCTCCGAATTTAAAATCTAGTCCTATTTTGGTGTGAAGATCTACATCAAACTTCATGTTTTTGGCAGTAATACCGCAATAGGAGGCAGGCCCGCCAGCTGTTTCAACCACCTGGTTGTCTCTATATATCTCATCAATGGTACAGTGGGAAAATATAGCTAGTTTCACCCATTTTCTGCTTCAGCGTTTCAATTTAGTTCTTTTTCTGTTTTTGGAGGCATAATACACAAATTATTTGTCCCTTTTCAATTTTAACTTCGACATTGGAACTCAAACATACGTGGCATAGGCCGCGCATGTTTTACTTGTATCAAAGTGCTTTAAATTTGTTAAAAAAAGTCAGTGAGATACAAGATATAAAGAGGCACATTACATGTACCCTATGCCATTAAAACGTGCTAGTCGTGGTAGAAAAAAGGGAGGAAAGGGTTCCTCTGATCGCATCCAGTGTTCTAACTGTGGAGCAACTGTACCGCGTGACAAGGCAAAAAAAGTAACCTCTAGGCTAAATCTGGTCGAGCACAGCTTGGCAAAGGAGCTCAGGGCACAAGGTGCATATATTGCAGCACCTACTGTTCTCAAGTATTATTGCATCTCGTGTGCAATTCATTTTGGCATACTAAAGATTCGATCAGCAGCTACCAGGCGACAAACCGGCAGACTGTATTAATTATTCTTTTATTCTTTGTGCTGTTGCAACCAATCTCTGAATAAATGTAATTGCTGCAATGATAACAACTATGATGACTGCGTACTTGAGACATCCTGGTATCATACCAATTATTGCAATAACTAGTAGCCTTTCTGCCCTTTCGCCTATACCGATACCTTGTAGCTGAACACCTAAAGACTCAGCCCTTGCTCTTGTGTATGATACCAAAAGTGACAAGGTAATTGCCAAAAGTACCAAATAACCTTCTGCATAATTGCCAACTAGTATGCCAAGAAATATTGCTACCTCTGCAATCTTGTCAAATACAGAATCCAAAAATGCTCCTTTCTTTGAAGTCTTGCCAGTTATCCTTGCTACCTGACCATCAACAATATCGAAAAATCCAGAGACAAGAAGTAGAATGCCACCAATTACAAACGAATACTGCAAATGTATCCCATAGACTATGGCTGATGCAAAAGCAAAGCCTAGACCTACTGCTGTCCAAAAGTTTGCAGAAAGACCTGTAGAGGCAAATACCTTTCCAATATTTTCAAGTGTAGGCTTGAGTCCTTCTCTTAGGTTGTTAAGCATCTTGAGTCTCAAACGCTCCTTTAAATTAAAGCGTTTACGTGTGCCTACACTAGTCAGCTAAAAATCCTCAAATAATATCGAGTTGAAGGGCAATTATGGGCATCATAGCAAAGGGGGCAAAATGCAACGTTATTGGTTGCGACAAAGATGCGGTTCGCTCGTTGACCACATCAAAGGTAGAGGGCACTGGTTTGAGCATTTCTGGCAGCTCAAAGAAGACAACACTATGCAAAGAACATTACAAAGAATGGAAGAAAGCAACAAAAGACGAACGAGACGTGGAAAGGGCCAGATATGACAGGTTCTAGTGCATAATCACAAGTATGATCTTGGCGATACTTGGAAATCTATACAACAGGAATTTGCACTTCAATTGCAGAATGACTTGAGAGTTCATCATGTATCTCAACATATGATATATCTTTGAATGTCAAGTTGCAAAGATAACATTTCCATGCTGTTGTACTCATTATTTTTTATTATTTGATTTTTTCTATATAAAAGCCGCGTATGATTTGCACTATTGATAATCAAACAAAATTATTTCTTATTTTATGCAGCTTCTTTTGATCTTTCACATGGTTTTTTAATTAGAGTTTGGCATTTTGAGATAAATGCCAACTTTTAAACAAGGAAAATGGGATCTAAGCGAACTTGTAGGCGATCCTAATTTACCTGCCTTTAAACGACGACTTGGTACCATAGAATCAAAAGTTAAGAAATTTGAAAAAACTAGAACAATTCTAAAGAACAATATCACTGAGAAAAAATTTTTCTCAATGTTACATGCACTTGAGGAAATCTCTGAAAAGTTTAGCGTAATTTCAGGCTATGCATCACTAGAATATTCAGCAAACACCCAGTCTGATGAGGCAACATCTCTTCTTACCAAAATGAGGAAGTTTGGGGCAGAAATAGACAACCGAACCTTGTTTTTTGACCAATGGTGGAAAAAACAGGTGGACGAGCGAAATTCTAAAAGATTAATAGAAAACGCAGGAGAGCTCGAAGAATTTCTCAAGTTTAAACGACTAGTGGCAAAATACTCACTTTCAGAGCCAGAAGAGAAGATAATCAATACACTAGATGTTACTGGCCATTCTGCACTGGTAAAACTGTATGACAAAATTACTAATGCATTTGAGTTTACAGTAAAAATTGAAGGCAAAACCAAGACCTATACCAGAGAAGAACTTGCTTTGCTTGTTCGAAGCCCCAAAGCAAAATTGCGAGAAATTGCTTACAAGTCATTGCTTGAAAAATATGATAAAAATAAAGGAGTGGTTGGAGAGATTTATCAAAATATCGTACTTAACTGGAAAGACGAATGCATACAATTACGTGGCTACTCTTCTCCAATTTCTGTTAGAAACATTGGAAATGATGTGGATAACAAGACTGTACAATCACTTCTTGCCACCTGTAAAAAAAATTCTGATGTGTTCCGCAAGTTCTTTTTACTCAAAGCTCGTCTGCTTCATGTAAAGAAACTGCGAAGGTATGACATCTATGCACCTATTCAAAAAAAGGAAGAAAAAAAATACACTTACGACAAGGCAGTAAAGCTGGTACTAGAGACTCTTGGAAACTTTAGTCCAAAGTTAGGTCAGTTTGCAAGTAAAGTATTTACTGAAAACCATGTTGATTCACCTACAAGACCTGGCAAGAGAAGTGGGGCCTTTTGTAGTACCATATCTCCCAAAATAACACCATACGTCTTGTTGAATTTCAAAGGAAGAACGAATGATGTTTTTACTCTAGCACATGAGTTAGGACACGCCATACACAGCATGGCTGCATCTGATAAATCAATTTTTGTTCAAGAAGCTCCACTGCCATTGGCAGAGACTGCATCAACATTTTCTGAGATGCTATTGTTTGATAAAATTTTAAACCAAGTCTCAGATAAACAGAGACAGTCAATACTTGTAGAACACATCGATGATCTTTATTCTACGGTTGGAAGACAAGCATACTTTACCATATTTGAGATTGCAGCTCACCAAAAAATAGGAGAAGGTGCAACTGTACAAGACATTTCTTTTGAATACATGGAGACACTAAAAGAACAGTTTGGCTCATCGCTTGTTCTCACACCAGATTTTGGTGTAGAATGGACCTGTATCCCACACTTTTACCACTCGCCCTTTTACTGTTATTCATATTCATTTGGCAACCTGTTGGCACTTTCCTTGTTCCAGCGATACAGAAAAGAAGGAAAATCATTTGTTCCAACATATATCAAAGTGCTTGCTGCTGGCGGAACAAAGAAACCAGAAAAACTACTCAAAGAACATGGCATAGACATTTCATCGGAAAGGTTTTGGCAAGAAGGATTTGATTATATCAAACTTCAAACACAAAGACTGGAAAAGTTAGTTGATTAAAAGCGCCTGGCAGCCAAGCGCCCTCGACTGCCAGGCAAATTGTTCCCCTACGGTTTGAACCGATGTCAAGAACTTGTACGATATATTATAATTTAAACTATTGGGAGGCGATCTAAAACTATTTTAT
>CAYUTC010000019.1:0-22316 GCA_964447595.1 uncultured Nitrosopumilaceae archaeon | reverse complement strand
ATTAAATCATTATAGTTTACACTATACCGATGGAATCCAACTTTGCAGAAACAGTAGAAGGAAAAACAAGACTTTATGTTCCAAGAGATTCACTAACAGAAAAGTCACCACCTAGGGAGCCAGCATTTTTCAATCCCAGGGCAAAGATTAGCCGAGACTTTTCCATCATAGCATATTCTGCGTTTCTGAAAAAGTTCAAAGGACCTAAAATTTTTCTTGATTCACTTGCTGGTATTGGAGCAAGAAGCATCAGAGTTGCAAATGAGATACCTGAAGTAGAAAAAGTCTTTGTAAATGATGTCAATCCAAAGGCACTGGAGATAGCTAGAGGTATTGCACAAATAAACAATGTTACCAAGTGCGAATTTTCTGAAAATGAAGCATGTAGATTTCTAAGCTTGCATTCTAAAAGAGAGTACAGAGGTTCAATTGTAGACATTGACCCATTTGGCTCGCCTTCCAGATATCTTGACTGTGGCATCAGGGCAACCTCTCATGGGGGTCTTCTTTCCGTTACTGCCACTGATCTAACAGTATTGCATGGACTATTTCCGGCAGCTTGCAAAAAAAAGTACTATGGAGTCCCTGTCAGGGCAGAATATGGAAACGAGATTGCATTGCGGTTGATTTTAGGATGCATCAATCTTGTTGCAGGAAGACTGGATGTCAAAGTGATTCCTCTATTTGTCCAGAATAATATGCACTATTACAAGGTGTATGTCAAAGTCTTGGTAAGAACAAGCAGCGATGAAAACATGGGTTACATCTTGCACTGCAAAAACTGCGGAAACAGGGAAATCCTAGAAGAAAATTATAAAGTCTGCAAGGTTTGCAATTCTAGTGCAGAGATTGCAGGTCCACTATGGATTGGAAGCCTACAGGACAAGGACTTTGTAAATGAAATGTTAAATGAAGAAAGCAAATTCCAGGTTGATAAAGCATGCAAAAAAACACTTGAAAAATGTCAAAGTGAGATAGACACGCCCTTGTTTTTTACAATTGATGAGATTGCTCACAGAAAACACTCTGCACCAATCTCTCTTGCAAAAACAATTGGAAAACTTCAAAAGGCAGGTTTTGAGGCAAGCGTGACAAGTCTGAATCCTTCTGCATTTAAGACTAATGCCAGAATAAATGATATTTTATCTCTAGTCTAGTTTCCAAGATATCCAAGGCAGATAAAATACAATTCACTGCTTGTTTTTCTGCTTGCTTTTGGTTTTTTTAGCTGTACTTTGACGAATTTCTTTTTCAGATAATCGCGAAATTCATTAGAGTATTCACCATCAAAGACCTTGAATAGTGCATTGCCCTTTCGTGCAAGAACATGGTCCATTATCTTGCTTGCCGAATAGTTTAGCGATATCTGGCGTGCATGGTCTATAGACCATGTTCCTGTTACTTGAGGCGAGAGATCACATATGACTGCATTTACCTTTGTTTCAAAGTAATCAAAGATTGATTCTACGATTGATTCATCCTCAATATCGCCTCTAATTATGTGGGCATTTGCAATCTCTTCAACAAATGATTTGTCAATTCCCATCACTTTTCCCTTGTTCCCAGACAACTCTAGTGCAACCTGAGTCCAACCTCCAGGAGAACATCCCAAATCTAGAACATGAAAACCAGGTCCAATAATTCTGTATGATGTATTCAGTTCTTTTAGTTTGTATGCAGCTCTGCTTCTATATCCCTCTTGATGTGCTAATCTTCTGTACAAGTCACGTCTTGCATCTATTAGTTTCATTTCTTTGGTTTCTTGATATTTGCAAATTCTGTGATAACCCATTGCTCAATTAGAGGACAGGTTCGTGGGCTCACTTCACCGTCGAGTGTACATTTTTGTTCAACAGGACAAATTAGACATGGTGCAGATTCAATAGATTGTGTGCTAACTGGAACATGAGCAATTTTTAATTTGTATGTCCAGCGTCCATCCTTTAGAATTTTTTCTCTTTTGATTACATGTTGTCTTTCTAGCTTGAGCGCAAGTCGAGAACCATCCCTGCTTGAGAGCTTGAGTTTTTTCCATAGTTCACTTTGAAACATACCATCGTCTCCTCGTTTTGCAACCTGGTCCAGTACAGTTGTTTTTAGCTTCTCCATGTCCAGCCCTTCTATCTCAAAATTTTCAATCTCCTTTTCGTCGATATCTTCTAGTTCTTCTTCAGAGAGTTCTGCTTTCTTTTTCTCCAAAGCCTTCTTTTTTTCCGCCTTTGTTTGAATTTTCTTTTCTTCTATTTTCTTTATCGGTTTTTTCTCTTCAGTTTTTTTTGCTTTCTTTTCTTCTATTTTCTTTGTTTTTTTCTCTTTCTTAGCCATAATTCTCTATTAATAACAAAAACGTTATTCCTCACAAATACAGAACTGAACGCGATATAATAATATATAATTCATTTATTGTACCTTGAAGGTTCCTGTTATGTTTATGCTATTTTGGTACGATTTGTCCTTCATTTCAGCTACTATATGGTATGTACCAGATGCTCCTATGGTAGGAGAAAAGACGTCATTGATTGGCATTGTGGCATTGGTTTGAGCAAAGCACTGCGAAAAATAGGCATTCTGGGCCACTACCTGTTCTGGAGATGTATTTGCGTTGTAAATTGTCATGTACAGATCGCCGCAATCAAAGGATGTATCATTTACCCAAACTTTGAAACTTAATGGTTTAGAAATTGGATACGAATCAAGCAAGTGTACTATTCTGATATCCTTGTCTCCCACTTGATTAGATGGGGGTACAAATTTGAACTGCCACATGTTTAGTTGTCTGTCAGGTTGACCTAAAACATTAGATAAAACAAATCCACCAAAGATTACTGAAATAATTACAGGAGCTACAAAAACAACCCAAGCAATTTTTCTCATTGCCAATTTGTAATCTAACCACTTGCGTTCCCTTATATCTATTTGGTCGAAAAATGAATCTTGACGACAAATTTGACGAATAAGTTAAATCACAGACAGGGATATAGGCGCTAGATGCGTCTTAGGAAATTTAGAGTTAGAGCATTTCGTTGTATTCATGATTCAGGTGAGATCAAAGTTGGCGACTTGGCTGCATTTGTTGGTAGAAATGAAAGCGGTAAGACAACCATACTTGAAGCTCTTACTCTGTTAAACAAAGACATCAGGGTATCTGAATTAGATCTTTGTGACGAGATGACAGATGAATTAAAGTCAGAAATTAAACTAGTTGAAGGCGATTTTGAGCTCAGTGAGAAAGAGACTGCAGCAATTAGAGAGAAATTTCCAAATTTACAGGACATAAGAAAAGTCAAGATCTTTAGAACAAACAAAGAGCCACGTATACAATATGACTTTGGAGAGATAAAAATAAGCGGGGAGGCAAGCAAAAGGCTCAATTCTTGGGAGAATTTTGTGGAACGAATACAAAGTTTTGTGGATTCAATGCCTAATTCCATACGAATACGAATAGATACAAAGTTCCTTAGTGCGCCTCCACCAAGAACTCGGGACGTTTTTATGAATATGATGGCAGAATTTAACAACAACATTTACTTGATTGCCTCGCAGGAACAACAGGCAATATCAGAATGGAACAAGATCTACCAAGATCTGGATTACATTTTTGACAATATGCTAATTGGAACAACAGAGAGGTCTGCCTTGGAAAACTTCATCGAGGATAGATTGCATCCCCATTTTGTCTACTTTTCGGATTACAAGAAGATACTGGGAAATATTGATCTTGAAGAGTTTCTAAGGGAGACTAGAGGTATAAGACCAAAAGGGCTAGAGTACGTGGAAGAGTTTGACAGAACAGAAACTGTCATGAATTTGTTTTACCTTGCAGAACTTGATGCCAACAAGCTCGAAGAGGCCCAGAACAGCCCTTCTAGGCTGATAAAACTATTACATACAGCAAGCAGAAAACTAAGTGATAGACTCAATCCAGCATGGAAGGGAGATCCAATCCATGTGGAACTTAGATGGAATCCTGGAAATATTTTGAGTGTAGTAATATCTGATGTACACAAGGATGGAACAGTTACCAATACTGGATTATTGAACAGAAGAGCAGAGGGCTTCAAATGGACCTTTTCATTCATAGTAAACTTTGCAGCCGAAACCCAGAGAGCAGAACTCAAAGAAGCCATACTATTGCTTGACGAACCAGCAAGAAACTTGCATCCCGCACAACAACGTGGCATCTCAGATTTGTTAAGGGGTCTTGCTGGCTCTAATCAGATACTGTATGCAACTCACTCGCCATTTATGATATTTGATTACACACCAGGAAATCTTTTGGTAGTAGAGCTTGACAAGAGAAAACATCTCAGTCACATTTACTATGATTATTGGAATGCAGATGAGCAAACTCTAATTCCAATTTTATACGGTCTGTCAAGAGGTCTTGTAGAATCTATATTGGACAGACAAATCGGTTTTAACTCTAGACCTGTAATCATTGTTGAAACTATGTCTGATTGTATGTACCTTAATGCATTTGATAAATTCCTAAAAGACCCAAATCTTTCCATGAATCCCTTGAATGTGGTTCCTGCACATACCAAGAATTCCGTAATGTCGTTGGCAATATTTTATCGAAACCATGGCTATGACACATTTATCTTGCTTGATAACACCGAAGAATCTAAACAGATTTCAAGTCAGCTCCAGTCAAATGGATTCAAGTCTGTTCAGATGATATTTTTTGAATCCGGAGGGCACCCCAAGCAATTTTTGGAAGATTTGATAGTAGAAGATGATTATTTGTATGCAGTAAATCAGACATACGAGGTCAAGCTTAGAAAAGAGGGATACAAATCGCTAAGCAAGGATGTAATATCTGCAAAAGGCAAGAAAAGCATAATTGACAATTTAAATGAGATTTGGAAGGAAAATCAAAATCTGGGATGGGAAAAGTTCGACAGAGAAGAGATCTGTCGTTATATCTGCGAAAAAATATCACTTGGCGAGACTGATTTTCTTACAGACAAGACAAAAGATCAGTTCAGATCTTTATACAGACTAATCGCTGAGAGAATAAGACAAAACCAGAACTTGGTCTCACAAACAACCATACCTTATTCCAGATGAGAGGAACTTTCATCCCATTTTAGAATTTGAACTTTACGCAGGAGTCATACCTCATGAAAAGCTACAATTGAATAATTCATCATTAAGATTTAATTTAGAGGTTGATTTTTCTTTCAATGAGAAAAGTGTTATTCAAATCAAGCATTATTTTTTCTTTAATTGTTGGAATCATACTTTCTAGTCTAGCTTATCCTTTGTCATATGCATCACCAGACAACATTACTGTCATGTCAACAAATAAGGCTGATAAAACCATTCTACAGGTTGTCAACAATCCATCAAGCGCATCAAATTTAGTTTCATTTACTTTGCAAATCAAAAGTGGTTCTTTTCTTTCTTTCAAGCTAGATAATGGTTGGATTGGAAAAAAGACTTCACCAAGTACTATAGCATTCATGTCTTCAAATCCAGTGAAACCGGGGGACTCGACTACATTTGGAATTAAAACAGATCAACAATCCCCAGATCTTGTATGGACTGCTTTTGATGCAAACAATAACCAAATTGGTACAGGCGAAATAGGTGGCAGTTCAAGTACACAGGGCGGTGGCGGTACAACAAGTACGTCTGGTGGAGGAGGCGGTACGAGTACACAGGGCGGCGGTGGCGGTACAACAACACCTACTCAGAATCCCGGAATTTTTGGAGGATCAAATTTCAGAATTATTCCAGCAACACCAAGTCCTGGTTTTGACATACGAGTAGTTGGACTAAGCTTTGCTGCATCAACAAATCTTGATCTGTACATAGGAGACCAGAAAATAGACTCGTTTGCATCTGACAGTAATGGAAACTTTGTTGTTACAACAACAATACCACAGACACAACAACCCGGAAATGCAATATTTATTCTAAAAGATCAATTAGGCAATCAAAGGACATTTACTGCTGCAATCCAGCCACCTACTTCCCGTTCAGTCCAACAATCTACTCTTCTTCCTTTAACCGTAAACATGAATCCGGTTTATCATAGAGGGGATACTCAAACTATCAATGGCACAACAAACTCTGGAGATACAGTAACTATTACACTCCAGGATTCAGATGGCAACAGTATCACAACCTTTACAGCCAAGGCAAATAACCAAGGCTTCTATTCTGTCTCAAATACCATTCCAGTAGACAGGGCTTTTGGAAAATATACTGTTATTGTGTCTGATGGAAAAAATCAGGTAAGCAAAAATTATAGCGTTGTAACTATTCATCAGATCTCAATTTCCACATCACAACAAAAGTATAATCCTGGAGATGCGGTTGTGATAAACGGTACCACAATTGCTAATGAGCCAGTAGCTGTTGTTGTAACAGATCCAACTGGCAGTGAAGTCTTTTCAAAGGATGTGAATGTTACCTCCTCTGGAACGATAACAGCTAATTTCACACTAGATGCTGCAGCAATTGAAGGCACTTATGTAATTACAGCATCTCAAGGAAGCGATCAAGTTCCATATTTTTTTGGAGTTGGAGTAGATCCTGTTGCAATGCTACAATTAACATTGAATAAATTAAATTACCTAGTAACTGATAAGCCAATTCTCAATATTTCCGGATTACGATCTTCTACCTTAAACCTTGTAATAGTTGATCCCTCAGACAAGGAAAAATATTCTGATACAGTACTACTTGGTCCTGACGGCTTGGCAACTTATTCATTTAATTTAACGTCTTATACACCAGGAATCTATTCTGCAGTACTTAGCAGAGGAAATGATAAAGTGGTAAAGGAATTTGCAGTAGGACTCACTACTGGTTCTGGAATTATTAAGATCAGGACAATCAAAGACGTCTATTTCCCAGGTGACAACATAATTATCCTAGGCAACGCAAATTCTGATACAATTATTCAACTCAGTTTATCAGATCCACATGGTATTCCTGTCAAAACTGAGCAAACCTTTACAGATAAAAATGGCATATTTTCTGCATTTGATTTTAGGATTCCAAGAGACGGAGCATCAGGTGACTGGAAGCTTGATGCCACAAGCGGCATAAATCATGTAAGCATGCCTCTAACTGTCAGGAATGCACAACAGATGACAATTGAATTCAATAAGAATCCTGCTACTTATAGTAGAGGCGACCTTGTGCAAATTACAGGAAGTGGTGCAGGCAATCAAGTTGGTGTCATAATCAAGATAATCAGTGCAAACAATATTGTTATTGATACCTTTAATGTTCAATCAACAAACACAGGTGACTATAGTGATTCTTGGAGCATTCCAAAAGATTTCAGTGTTGGCACCTATACAGTTCAGGTACATACCTCAGTAGGCCAAGCAACATCTACCCTAACAATACAATAGAAATTCGCATCAAGTAATATTTTTTATATCCACCGTTTGTGAACGAATTGTGAACTTAAAAGACAAGATTGCAGAGATACCAGACTTTCCAAAAAAAGGCATTTTATTCAGAGACATTAGTCCTCTGTTAAGAGACCCTTCTTCTCTTTCACTAGTAGTAGATGAATTTGCTAGGCTTATCCATCCAAGAGATGTTGATCTTTTTGCAGGCATTGAATCAAGAGGATTTCCGCTTGCATGCGCACTTGGTCTAAGATACAACAAGGGAATGATAATGATTAGAAAACAAGGCAAGTTACCAGGTCCTACCCATAAGATTACTTACAATATAGAATATGGCACAGCTACCATGGAGATTCAAAGAGATTCCATTAGAAAAGGTGAAAGGGTTTTCATCTGTGATGATTTGCTTGCCACAGGTGGTACAGCAAAGGCTGCAGCCAAACTAGTTGAAAAGATTGGCGGAGTTGTTGCAGGTTTTGCATTCATCATTGAACTAACAGATCTCAAAGGCACCAAAGCAATCAAGAACTATAGATACGAATCATTGGTGAAATATTGACCGAACAAGCTGAGATTGGAATTTTTGGAGGAACTGGAATTTATGATCCCGGTCTTCTAAGTGAGAGCAAAGAGATTACAGTAGATACACCATTTGGAAAGACTTCGGATTCTATAACAGTTGGAATTTACAAAGGCAAAAAAGTTGCATTCATGCCAAGACATGGAAAAAAGCATACTATTCCACCTCATCTGATAAACTTTAGAGCAAACATTTGGGCATTCAAGGAAATGGGCATAAAACGCATCATTGCTCCTTCTGCAGTAGGCAGCCTCAAAGAGGAATTGAAGCCTGGTGATTTTGTTATTCCTTCACAGTTCATTGATTTCACCAAATCACGAAAATACACCTTGTTTGAAAAAGAAAAAGTGATTCACATATCAGTAGCTGACCCCTTTTGTCCTGAACTGCAAAATGCAGTATATGATTCTGCAAAAAAGATCAATTTGCATCTTCATAAAGATACGACCTATGTCTGCATTGAAGGACCTCGATTTTCAACCAGAGCAGAATCCAAGTTTTACAAAGAAACAATTGGTGCAGATATCATAGGAATGACACTGGTCCCAGAGTGCCAACTTGCAAGAGAAGCTCAGATGTGTTATGTTTCAATTTCAACAGTTACAGACTATGATGTATGGTCCACAAAGCCTGTTACTGCAAAAGAAGTTTTAGAAACACTATCAAAAAATGTTCAAACAACAAAAAAGATGTTAGGTGTACTTGTGGATTTGATCCCTAGCCAGCGAGGGTGTTCCTGTGCAAAAGCATTGGAAGAAGCAGGGTTTTAGCTATCAGCAAAAGTTTCTTTTTTTAGTCCTTCAGGAAGAGTGATATCTCCACGTACAAGTTTTTGCTGTAATTCGTTAATTACCTCATCAACATCATAGCCTAGTTTTACCAGCTCTTTTTGAACAGATTTTGTGATCTTTGCACCAATGTTATGACCACCTATTCTTCCAAATGCAATGGCGCTGAACTTGAACGAATTGTTATCCACAGTAAAAATTCCTGTAATCTTGGCAGCAATTTGGCTTCCATGTACATTTTTAATATGAACCTGGAGATTCATACCGTATTCTATATTTCTATAGCCTTGTTAACAGAGTTTTCTATAAGGAAATTCCAGTGCTTATCGTCTTGAATTTTAAAGTCTTTTACTTTGAGCATTACAACTTTCTCATTTAGGCATTCGTGTTGAATCTCATCATCTTTTTTTATCTTGACTAGCTTCCACTTGTCCTTGTGTTTTTTGAGATTACACAGTAAAATAGACCATTTCTGCTCTAATGAAATAGTTGGCATTCCAACATAATCTACAATGCTATCTATTCCTAGTTGTTTTTCTTCGCAAAAGAGTTTTTTGCACTTGACACAACGCCAAGTATCTACAGAACCTATTGTCCTTTTTTCATAATTTAGATTTGTAACTCCAAAGTAAACGATCTCATGCTTGCAAGAATCTTGATTGACAGACATCGTTTCTTCTCCAGATTTGGGATTATTTAGTTCTTGCATCATCATATGGTTTTTCCAAGACAATTGACATGTTGTCTACTAAAAGATTCTTCTTAAATGGAATATTTTCTCTCAAACACATTCTTCGATACATGTTGACCACTGCAAAACGTGGATGTGTTGATTCAAATTCAGTTTTAGTTATATCTATGAAACCACCTAGATCAATGAGGCTTTTTGCCACTTCCAGTGCTTTTGATTCTGAGATTCCAAGATGTTGAGCAATGTTGTTTGCGGACATTTTGCCTTTTTTTATAACAAGCACGAAAACTTTGGCCTGCAAAGTAGTTAATTGTAGTTCTGATACAAGATTTTCTTCAATTGTATCAATGTTCACACTCATAAAGAGTGGAACAAATTTTGTCATAATTAAAGGTGCATGAATGTATAGCTGAAATTAAATAACGAAAGGGCCAAGTCCTACCATGAAACTAGTAGTGGGAATTACTGGAAGCTCAGGAATTCTCTACGGTATCAGGATGCTAGAAATTCTAAAACGCTGCAAGGTCGATGTTCATCTAATCATGAGCGAGTGGGCAATAAAATGTCTCAAGCTGGAAACCAATTATGATTTAAGCCATGTAAAGACACTTGCAAAAAGCTATTCTGATGATTCTAACATGGCATCAAGTGTTTCAAGTGGCACACACAAGACAGATGGTATGATAGTGATTCCATGCAGTATGAAGACGTTATCTAGCATAGCAAATGGTTATGAGGAAACACTTGTTGCACGAGCAGCTGGTGTTACCATAAAAGAGTCACGCAAGCTAGTTATCGTACCACGAGAGACACCGTTAACCAGCATACATTTGGAAAACATGTTAAAGCTAGCAAGAATAGGAGTTGTTATTTTGCCTGCCATGCCTGGGTTCTACAACAAGCCAAAAAGTGTAGATGATTTATTAAATCACATAGTTGGAAAGTGTCTTGACCAGTTTGGTATAGAACACCATTTGTTTAAGAGATGGGGAACACCAAAATCCCAGAATTAATTCAAAACATGAAGCAACCCGTCACAAAATCCTTTTGAAAATTCTACGAGTGTTTATATTTGGATAAATGATTGAATATGTAGAATACATTGACTAGTTACAAAAGCAAATATTCTAACGACAAATCGTTTGATTTCATAATACCGTTAATGGTTTTGTTGTTCTTAGGTGTAGTTTACATATTATCTCTCAGATCTGATGCAGGATACGTTAGCTTTGTTCTCATTGGAATAACTGCAGCAATCATGATCTATTGGGTGAGGGTTCTCAAGAAAATGACAAAGGAAAGTCAACCTCAATACACTCCAAAAGAGACTGAGACAAAGAACTGGGTTTATGACTTGATAAAAGGCGAAAATGAGTTAGTTTTTGTAGCCGAGGTTCCAGGCCCTGAAGATCAAGTAACGGTACGATTAATCGATGGAATTCTTTACGTACGTGGTTCTGGTCACTTTTCCAAGGAAGTACCTATCGAAGCTACTCCAGACATGGGAATTCATGAGTTCAGGTACAGAAATGGTGTACTTACTCTTAGAATAAAGAAACTAGAGGCTCTTTGATTCTTCCAGTTTTGCAGGAAGATACTTGTCTGTAATGTTGGTAAGGCCATATTTTGAGAACGCTTCAAGTTCTGCTTTTCTTTTTAGTTTTAGGAAAACCTCCAGTTGTTTTTTCCAGTTTCCCTCCTGATATCTTGGATCCTTTTGCAAGTCGTAAATTCTTTTGATATCAGCTTCGGTCATTGGTATTGTGGGAAGTTTGTACTTTTCTATGTCTGTTGCCCACACTCCAAGCCACTTGGCATCAGGGACTGTAAGCTCACGAAGATGAGCAGCATTTGCAGAACCAGATTTTATAACCATAGCAATGTGTTCACCATAAACGTCTCCATCTGCTAGAATTACCACAGGTAGTCCTAGTTCAGTGTTGAGTCTTTTTAGAAGACTTCGTGTAGAGCGAGGCGCCTGACCTGCAGTATCTACGATTATAGATTTGAATTTTTTATGTACCTTTTCTTCAACAAATCTTGTAAAAAGACCTCCCTTTTCAATTGCAATTACAAGTTCTGCACTGGTATCTACCAATTCTGCGCTGCTCAGACTAGGTCCTATCAGGTAACCATCAGGATGGTCAGAGAGGTTGACTCGTCTTCCTTCATATCCTGGTACAGTATATTCTATTGTAAGGTCTCCAAAGACACTGCTTCGCTCTTCTGGAAATATGTGAAATTCTTCTCTTGGGCTTGCAAGCACTGCCTCTAGGTCAACTATGATGTTGTCTGATTCTGGCTGGTCTTCAAAGTCAATGGTAAATGCTTGTGATGAATAGTAAATGTCTCTTAGTGTTGATGACTTGCCCTCTCTGACTAGCCTGTTTACAAAAAATGCAAGCCATGCAAGCTGTGTATATGAACGAAGTTGTGACATGTTTCTTGAGCTTCGAACAGCACTTGCATTTCCAAGCACGTACTGTCTAATTTTTTTGTCATAAACTATGTTATTGACAGATCTGCTCGGAATTACAAACTGAGGAAATTTTCCTTGATCTAGGTCTTCGTATATGTTAAGGCCATGTTTTTGTAATAACGAAAGAAGTTTTTGCTTTTTGGCTTCGGTTACTTTTGTTTTAGATTTGTTCTTCAATTTCACTTCCCATCTTTATTAGTTGTTTATAATTTGGTTCTTTTTTCTTGGTCGAAAGTTCTGTTGCAAATTGAGATATAAGCGGCACATACTTGGCATAAAGATTTGCTCTCTTTTTTGCCATGTCTGCCATTCCTTGTCTTGACATGTGAACTGAAAGTTTTCTTGCCAAATATTGTAATGCATTTTTTAATTCTCTTTCAAGCTCAGGCCTGTCTGCAACATTTTCTTTTCCTACTGTTTTATACGGAATTCTAGTCGAACAAATGTGAGATACAATAACAAGAGGAGGATCTCCTTTTACCTTGTACCTGCTCCAATCCATCTCGTTGACTATTTTGAGAACTACATCACTGCCTTCATCGTATAAAAGCGGAATTCTATTTGCAAATCGATAAACCTTCATACCTGCAGGTGGAATATCGCCGCCATATGCAATTCCCATCTCTACAATAAATGGAAATCCAGAATATGCGGAGGCGCTGCGCTGTATAACAGAAGCAAATTCAGGATTGAAGAATTTCATTATTCCTTTTGAGAGCGGCTCTTCACCAAGTGGTGCTAAACAGCTGGGGTCTGGGGAGAGAAATTCATCGAATTTTTGCAATGCGTCGGCTAGCCTGACCAGTTCCTCATTTGTCATACTGCCAATTCGCTTTTCTGGTTTGAGCTTTGCAAATTCACAAAACTTTTCTGCTGTAGTAGGTCCCACTCTTTGGAATCTCTTTGTAAGAAATGATAGTAGAGTGTCACCTTGGACAGTATTTGCAAGTTGTTTGTAGTATGGACTTTCTGGGTCTAGATCTATTACATGTGATTGCGACTGCCCAAAATCCCAATAAGTTATTTTTTTATTTGCAACATCGATATCATCGATTCTTATCTTTTGCAGGCCATCAAAATCTAAATTTAGAAATGACATTGCAGCAATTACAGTTCGTACAGGTCTAGAAAGACTAGACCAGCGTTTTTGTGCTCTGTCTAGTATTCCTTTTGCTGGAAGATTTTTCTTTTGAGTTCCCAATTCTTTTCGTACTTTTTCTATCATCTTATTGTCCACAGTTGGAATTTGGTAATGAGTATCTACAATCATTCTTCTAATAGTTTCAACATCGATGCCATGAGGATGTGGTTTGATTATAGTTGGTGGCGGTGGCATGTCTCTGACAATTCTTGGATAGTGGAATTTTTCACCAGCTGGGTCTTCAAATGTTATAGCAGCATATGGAGTGATAAGAGACGTTTCAGATACATAATCACGAATCTTTGATCCTGCTTTAGAATAATCGCCCTCAAGTACAATGCTTACAGAGAGTCCTGTCTTTGCAGCCTCTTTTGTGGTGTGTTTTACAATGATGGGTTTGTTTTTTTGAATATCAAGCAACATGACAAACTCATCAAGTGTCTTTCCGTCTGCAGAACTTTTTACAGTGACTGGTTTATTGGTAGTTATCTGACCGTACAGTATGGCCATTGTAGCTCCCAGTCCAAACATTCCTCTTGCTTGTTTTAGACCAAATTTGGAACCATAAAGAACTGTCCCAAATGCATGTGGTATGTGTTTTGATTCTATACCAGGACCATTATCCTTGACAGTCAGTATGTAGTGCTTGGGGTCAGGCTGTTCAAGATCTACTGCTTTAATTGATAGGTGTATGTCAGGTAAGATTTTCTTTTGATCACATGCATCAAGTGCATTTTCCACAAATTCTCTAACTGATGTATAAAGCGATCTGGTTGGATTGCTAAAACCTGCAAGATCTCGGTTCCTGTAGAAAAATTCGCTAGGCGAGATCTGGCTGAATACTTCTTTACTCGAAGACATCTCCTCCCTCCCACAATTGTAACTTTTCTATCTTTTGTCTCCTCCTTGATTCTTGTAGATCATTGTATACTTTGCCATGTGTGCTGCCACTTGAAAGTGAAGTAATTGCATTAACTGCTGATCTTAACTGTTTTCCTTCACCTATTATTGCAACTGTTCTTCCATATACACAAATGCTTGCTCCACTAATTTCTTCGACATTTTTTCTCACTCTTCCGCTCTCCCCTATTATCCTGCTTTTTACTCTGCCTAGTTGAGACGATGATTTGCCCACAAATTCTCGTAAATCAATTATATGTAAAGAATTTTCGCCTTCAAGAAGTCTCATTGCCTTGTCAGGAGAAAATCCTCTTCCTATTGCCATTACGATTTCTTCTGCCTTAAATGGCATCATGTCCTCGGCATCATCATTTCCTCGTATAATAACTTCTCCAGTTTGGCCGTCAATTAGCAAAGAAACAGAACATATCTTTCCTATCTTTGATTTGACACTTCCTGATTTTCCAATCAATGCACCCACCCTGTCCAATGGAATTAAAACAGTTTTTTCATAGATCATTTTGCTATCCTCTTGAGAATATCTGCCGGATTTTCCACAGTCAATCCCCTTTTCACAAAGAATTTAGTGATATTCTTAATATCTCTTTCAAGAAATTCCATGGCATTTGGATGTTTTGTGTCCACTGCAGACCCTAGATCAAATACTATTAGACCATTGTCAGTTTTGAAGATATTGTATTCTGAAAAGTCAGCATGAACAATTTTTGCTTTGTTGTATAGATCTGACATGATGCTTATTGCAGATTTATAGTCATTATAATCAATTTCAGTTTCAACCATAACAGGAGCGGGAACCCCATTTTTTCCCACAAAGTCCATTACCAACACATTTTTTGATACCGTAATTGGCCTTACACAGGAAATACCTGTGTCATAGCATTGAACCAAGTTGCTGTATTCCTTTTGAGCCCACAACTCTACCAAGTTTCTTGTACCTTTCTTTATTTGTGCAAACTTTGGATCTCCTACAAGATACGGCCTTCGTTTCTTAAAATTTGATGTTGAGACCAAGTAGATCTTCAAGGCCAGATCCTTGCCTGCCCTGTCCACAGCCCAGTAAGTCTTGGATTCTTTGCCAGAGCCCACTGCGCCATTAACATATGAGATTATACCGGAATTGATGAGACCCGAAAGTGTCATCACAGTTGACTTGTCAAAAACATCATCGATTACCTTGTTTTTGTTAAATCCATCTTTTTGAGATTTTTTTTCTCTATCCTTTTCGCCTAGTCTACCTGCAATTTTTTTTTCTAGTCTTTTATGAAGCTCATCAGACAATACTATCAGTTAAATTGTGTCAGTAAAATCGATTACTGTTTTAGAAATCCTTTGGCAAATGCCCGTTTTCTTTTAGCCAATCTACCTGGGATAGTGTATATCTCCAAGTAATATCTCCCCTATCATCTGCCTTGAAATCCCATGGTGCTATAGTTACCACATCATTATCACGAATCCAGATCTTTCTCTTTAATTTGCCTCGAATTCTTCCCATTCTAGTTTTATCATCAGCACATTTTACCAAAACATGATCACTGCCCAAAAGTTTGATGACTCTGCCCAGTATCTCTCCTTCTTCTGGTATCTTCATCTCCTTTAGTTCACTTTCATTTAGTACCTTTCGTTTACCCAAAATTCTCAGTGACCAATTTGCTCAGAGCGTATATAATTGTTGTATTTTCTAAAATTTGAAAACTAAAAGAAATGGAATGCCATCGATCTCTTTTACTCCTTTAGTTGATCCTATACCTATCTTGACTGACAAGGCTATTGTATCTTTTCCCACCATGTTAATTATCGAAGCGTTTCTCAAAAGTTGTTCTGCTTCATTTTCTTCAACAACTCGTTCGGCGTAATAGCTCTTGCTAATATTAATTGTAAGGTCAGATTTGCTTAGTATCCTTCCAACTAGGCCGGCATCACATATGTTTAACATTTTATTGTGTTGATAATTGAGCGTTCGCACTGCAAATGCCATTATGCATATTGACCCTTCAGAGATGATTTTGCGCCACAGGCTTCACAGACAAGAAAATTCACCCTGTTTGATCTGGCTACTCTAGTATCTGGGCTTTTACAGGTAGGACATTCTAGATATTCTTTGACATATCTTTCAAGAAGGGATGTAAATTCATGTGGCTCTTTTTTACCTACAAAGACTGCCTTGTCTCCTGCAAATTGTGCTGGAGTAGCGAATTCCTTTGAAAGGTATTGCAGTATTTTTTCAGGATCTCGCCTCATGATTTTTGGAAATTCGGCAAAGTTACGAAAGAATGTTCTATTGCCTTGCCACATAATGTCTACCTTTGGAAGTTCAAATCTTGAAGTAGAACCTTTCCTTGTTTCAGATACTTTATCTTGAATTTTCTTTAACAGTTTTTCGTATTCGCTCTTTGTCAATTGTTTTTTTGAGCAATAGTGTTACCTATATTGATTTACTTTAAAAAAGAAGAAAGTGGTCCCCTAAGGCTTTCCTATTCGAAAGACGTTAGTGCCACATTTTGGGCATTGGCCCTTTACAGCAGGTCGTCCATTCTTTAGCTTAACTTCTTTTGGATTAGCTATCTCGACTTTTTTCCTGCATTTTACGCAGTATGCGGTGGTCATTTCATCTTTTTACGAAGGAAGTTGTATTTAGCAAGGCGCTGTAAAATTTATTTCACTATACGCTAGAGGCTGTTAAATTTTTACATTGTCTTTCACAGATCATGTATCAAGAAATTCTATAAAAAATGCATTTTTTTGATATTTCTTACGTTGAAATGATCCAACTTGAAGAATTTAACAGGTTGAATAATTGAATCATCAAATTGTTTCACCTGCAGTTATGCTTTTAAACGCCCTAAAGTGAGTCATTGAAATGGCAACTAAAAAGGGCATTGTCATTACTGTCATAATACTTGGAGCCATAGCATCGGCCAGTTCTATTGTATGGCTATTACCTCAAAACAAGGAACCTACAGTTGTTGTCTCAGATTACGGCAATGAACTTGATAGTGTAAAGGAAAGACATGTAATTATTAGCTCTGATATGGAATCAAACCTTCACAGTTTACTTAATCAAACACTCTCACCTGATGATTTTATCAATATGACACAGGTATCATCCACTCAGGTTACCTCTCTGATAACTGAACTCATAGAAAGTAATCCGCCTGTTGAATGGAGAGAGAGCTACCTAAATTATGCTGAGGCACTCAAAAAATACAATGATTATCTTGCTGAGACTGTCTCATTGGCAAACAAGATGAAGGGTGGCATATCCTCAAGTGATCTAAATGATGAGTTGGCCAAGTTAACCTCATTTGAAAATGAGACAAACTCGTTTATTGTCAAGTCTAATGAGACAAAACCGTGAGATTCGAGTTAAAATTTTTGGCAATTGTTGCAATATATGATAGAAATTACCTTAATTAATAGGAAATGTAATTTTTATCCCTGTACAAATGTCAACTAGGGAAACCAATTTACCAAAAAGCGAAACAGAAACGAGGACCAGCAGGCTATTGGTAATATGTGTAGACAGAGATGATGATATTGGAACCAAAGCAGGAGTTGCTACACCGATAGTTGGACGAAATGCATGCATTGAAGCAGCTCAAAGATTAGCGCTTGAAGATCCCGAGGATGCAGATTCAAATTCAATTTTTGCTGCAGTAAAAACATTTGAAGATCTTGTTAGCAAGGGCTACCAGGCCGAAGTTGCAGTAGTATCTGGTACAGAAGATAGAGGAGTCCAGGCAGATGAAAAAATTGTTTCACAAGTAAAGTCCATCATAGAAAAATTTTCTGCAAATGGAGCTGTAATTGTTTCTGATGGAGAAGACGACGAAACTGTAATTCCAATAATTCAAAATGTTTTACCCATAGTTTCAGTCAAGCGAGTTGTTATGAGGGTAAGCAGAACTGTAGAATATTCTTATGCAGTTCTAGGACGATATCTAAAAGCTATCGCATTTGATTCAAAGTATTCCAAGTTCTTTCTTGGTGTTCCAGGAATCTTGTTAGTTATTGGTGGAATTGCAACAGTAGTTGGTTTAACAAAAGAGATCTTTGCAGTGATGGTCAGCATTCTAGGTGGAGCATTTTTGATAAGAGCATTTGATGTAGACAGAGCATGGTCTCACTGGACAAAACCAACACCAGCTGGATTCATAAGAATATTCACACTGGTAGCAGGAATTCTCCTAATCTTGGCATCCATTACAGCAGGAGTTAGTGCTGTTAATCCACAAATTACTACAACCAATCCGGATCAAATACTAAAGCTAGCCATGAGCAAGCAAATAATTGGATTATTTGTTTCTGGAATGTTGCCGTTTCTCTGGATGGGAATTGGATGTATATTTGGCGGTTCACTGCTGAGTAGCTGGTTTAGAGGAAGCATTAGATCAATTACGGACATTTTGAGAATTATTGCCTTGGGTGCATTGTATCCAATCATATCACAATTCACTGTACTTATGACAAAAGATGAGAGTCCCTTCACCTTAATTCCTCCATTGCTATTTGGTCTTGCAGTAATACTGATATCAGCGTCACTCCTTTTCCATAGATATAGGAAGAAAAAGGGTGGCGAAGTGCTATCGGAATAAAAGACAAGGCTCTTGAGTTAGGCGGTTTATACAGCCTTTATTCAAAAAAACTTGAAAAAGACATACGAAGTGGAGAGATTCCAAAACATATTGCAATAATTCTTGACGGCAATAGGAGATGGGCTAAGAGAAATCTCATCCTAAAGATAGATGGGCACTTTCATGGTGCAGATGCAGTAGAAAAATTGTTAGACTGGTGTGAGGAACTAAATATCAAAATAATTACTCTGTATGTGTTATCTGCCGAAAACTTGGCACGCGATGATGATGAACTGCATTATCTTTATGATTTGATCCATGCAAGATTGGAAAAATTGTACAATGACCCACGCATCCACAAAAATCAAATGAGAGTAAAGGCAATAGGCAGAGTTGAATTATTGCCAGACTTTTTAAAAGAAGTCTTGAATAAACTTGAAACAGTAACTAAAGATTATGATCATCACTATCTGAATATTGCAATAGCATATGGTGGTCATAATGAACTGGTTGATGCTGTGCGAAAAATTGCAGGCAAGATTAAAGAAGGCTCACTTGATGTAAACCAGATAGACAAAGACGTAATAGAATCATGTCTTTACACATCACATCTTCCTCAATCCTCGCCTGATATGATATTGAGAACCTCTGGAGAAAAGAGACTGAGCGGTTTTCTAATGTGGCAAAGCGCTTACAGTGAGCTTGTCTTTATGGATGTGTATTGGCCTGAATTTCGAAAAATTGATCTTATGCGAGCTATTAGGACCTTTCAGAAACGAAGCCGCAGACTGGGCAAATAAAAGAGAAATACTTCGAGTTTTAAAGTTCTGCTGTTAAATGTTAGAAGAGAGATCAGCTGGTGCAGTACTTTACCGCAAGTCACCTGCGGGCAAGATGTATTTGCTTTTGAATTACCCATCTGGGCATTGGGATTTTGTCAAGGGAAATATCGAGAAAGGTGAGATGCTAAAAGAGACAGTCATTCGGGAAATAAAAGAAGAGACTGGAATATCAGATGTGAGCTTTGTCGAGGGTTTTGAGGACAAGGTAGAATATCACTACCAGCGCGATGGACAGCTGGTGCACAAAGAGGTAGTTTTCTTTTTGGCTGAAACAAAAACTGAGAACATAACACTTTCACATGAACATAATGGATACATTTGGCTTGATTTTAACAGTGCATTGAAAAAACTAACCTACATGACTGCCCAAAAGTTGTTCAAAAAGATAAAGGATTTAGGATATGATACCTAGTTTTCCAAGTTTCTTTGCTTCAAGGACTGGATTTTGTGAATTAAGAATTGTTCTTCCCACTATAAGATAACTAGAACCTGCATCTAATGCTTTTTTGGCATCGCCACCTTGCGTTCCAATCCCCGGTGAATAAATTTCACATTTGCCTTTTGCCATTTTGTTTGAATGATATATTATTTCTGGAACAGTTGCACCAACTACTATTCCATCAACGTTTGAAGAAAGCGACCACTTTAAGAAAAGATCGTGAAGTTTTTGCATTTTTTTTGTTTTGGGATTTCTCACATCTAGGCCATATCCTAACTTTGCAGCAGGATGGCTCATGTGTACAAGTGTGATGACTCCATGTCCTCCACTGTGAGCGGAAACAACAAGTTCTTTGAGATTTTCTGGGCCCATGATTGGGTTAACTATAACTGCATCAAAACCGCATTGCCAAAGTCTTTGTGTTGTAATTTTATTTGTATTTCCAATGTCATTTAGTTTAATGTCAGCAATTGTTTGCAAACCTGCATCATGTGCAACATGATTTATCTTTGCAAGTGTGCTTTGGCTTGAAGGTACAATAACATGAAAGTTAAGTTTTATTGCACAAAGATGTTCGTGTAGTTTTTTTATGTTACTAATCGTTTTACTTTCTAAATTTTTTACATTTTTGTCGTCTAGATCATTTGCCAGTATTATTCGGCTTTTTCTTGATGAATTTTTTATCCTTTTTTGAAATCCGCTCATAGCCTGACTAGGGGATGTTTGCCTTTTAGCTTTATTACTTTAAGGTATGAGTATCCGTGTTCGTGTATCCCGCTAACAAAGGATGGTTCTGTTCCATCCTTGCTTGAATATTTCAAAAATGGTTTTGTAGGCTCAAAATCAAGCTTGACGTGGCAAAAATATGAGGTCTCATCTGATTCGTTGAAATTCATAAATACTCCAGCAAGCCACTTTGCACCGTCATAGAAGACAAATAACGGAAATGGTGATTCTTCAAAGCCATAGCTTAGCTTTATCAGACTGGTCAGATCTTCAAGTTCAAGCGGTTCGTACATTACAGCAGAGTCAATCATGGTCTCTTGCTTGAGAGACTCTGGTAGTGATTTGATTCGGACTATGGGCGAGTAAAGATATGTAGGATTTGTCATGGTATTTACAACATCACAGTCTTCTTTGCCTGCTTTTAGTCCATATGAAAGATAATGGCCAAATTTCTGATTTGGTACATAGTAGCTCACTGGTTTTTCTTTTAATAGATCCATTTGAATAGAGATGACTTCCTTTCCATCTAGAACAAAGCCAAATGATGTACGCGGAATTCTTTCCAGAGCACAAACAAGTCTTGCAAATTCTGTCATGTCATAAAGTTCGATATAAAATGGAAGTTTTGCCATAGGAATCCTCCTAGAGTATCCACATTAAAAGTAGTCGCTTGGTGCTTTGCTATTCTTCTCTTCTGTCAATTATATCATTGACATCAGGACCAGTTCCAATCAAAGTGACAGGTATTTTCAGCTGGTCTTCAATGGTTTTAATAAAATATTTTGCAGGAGAGCTAAGATCAGAAAAAGACTGCATATGAGCACATTCTGGATAAACTACATCTAGTTTAGTAATTGAAATCTGTGTTGCACTGTTTAACATTATTGCCCTTTTAGCAAGCTCAAAATCAAATTCAGCTGCTCGTCGCTGCCTGCCAGTTACAGTACCAACTTCCTGCCACCCTTTTGCAGCAGCTTGTTGTGGTGTAATCTCGTTCTTCAGAGGCCCTGTGCCTACCCTTGTGACATAAGACTTGAAGACAATAACTACATCATCTACTTTTTTTGGACCAATGCCGACATCTGCACATATACCAGATGCGGTCACGTCCTTTGAAGTAACATATGGATATGTACCATGCCAGAGTGAAAGAAAGGTTCCTTGTGTTCCTTCTACCAGAACTTTCTCATTTCGCTCTAGTGCAAAATTTAGTGCATTTGGAATATCGTCTAGGTATAATGCCAGAGAGTCAACCTCCTTGGCAAGCTTTAGTGCCCTCATTGCTCTGTCAGCATTTGCAGGACCAGTTCCTGTGCCAGTGCTACCAATAGATTCCTTGAGCCTCCCCTGAGAATCTGCCATCTTGTGCGAATCTTCAATTATACCACAATTGTAATCAACAAAAGCTCTGTCTTGCACTCCAAATTCAGATATTTCTTTGAGCAATACTTCAGGGCTTACTACCACTCCTGGTCCGACAAGCAACCTTGTATTAGGATTTAAAAAGGCACTTGGTAGCATTCTTACTTTGTATTTTTTGTTATCATGTTCTATTGTATGACCTGCGTTAGGTCCAACGCCCCCCCTAACAGCAATTACTGGATTATCCTTTACAGCAAGATACGAAATAATTTTTCCTTTTCCTTCATCTCCAAAGAAACCACCAACAACAATAGTAGAAGGCATAAAGGAGAAACGTAGGGGGACATATTTAAGCCAAATCTTAGAGAAAATCTAGAACAATGCCACGTCATTTTTTTAA
>CAYUTC010000018.1:11005-22449 GCA_964447595.1 uncultured Nitrosopumilaceae archaeon | reverse complement strand
ATTCATTTCGCTTGTCATTGTAGTAAAATTGGCGTGGAATTATGCCCAAGCTTCAATTAATTATATATTTTTCGTATTGATTGCATCAAGCAGATTTCCATTTTTGCCAAATTTGAATCGTTTTCAATAATTTATCAAATACTTTTTTTAGTAATTTACAATCTAATTTGGGATCTCTCACCGAGAAGGAATTGATGCTTCTTAGGTGTTTGATGACTCTCTATTTGTGAAGCATGAGCTATGATACTATCTGTAAGATCTATTTTTGCGTCAATTTTACAGTCTGACATTATTATAGAGTTTTTAAGTTCACAATTCTTCAGTATGCAATTGTTTCCTATGCTTACATATGGTCCAATTCTAACAGCAGGCCCAATGTTACAGTTCTCTCCAATTATTGCAGGCCCTGTTACATGCGTATCCCTTGATATTGTGGAGTTTTTTCCAATTATTATGCTTCCCTGTATCTCTGCACCATCATTTACAACAAACTGTTGTGGAGTTCCAATAGAATCTAGTACAAGTTGATTTGCATGCAAGATATCTTCGGGGGTACCTGTATCTTTCCACCAACCTGTTACGGTATCATATTCTATGGTATTACCTTGTTCCATTAAGAGCTGGAGTGCCTCTGTAATTTCAAGCTCCCCTCTCCAAGATGGTTTTAGCTTGTCAACAACATCGAAAATTTTTGGAGTGAGAAAGTATACTCCAATTACTGCCAAGTTTGATGGCTGGTTCTTTGGCTTTTCCATGATTTTTTTTATTTTTTTTCCATCAAGCTCTGCAATTCCAAACCTTGATGGTTCATTGACTTCACATAGTAGAATCATTGCATCTGCAGTGGAACCTTGAAATTTTTTTGTATAGTCAACTAATCCCTTTCGTAAAATATTATCTCCTAGATATACAATGAATCTGTCATTTTTTATGAAATCTTTGCAGAGCCTGATTGCGTGTGCAATTCCCTTTGGTTTGTCTTGATAGATGTATGATATTTTAACTCCAAATTTAGAGCCGTCTCCGTAAAACTCCTTTACTTTTTCTGGATAGACATCTCCTATGATAATTCCAATCTCTGTAATTCCTGCTTCTCTGAGGTCTTCTAGTGCATACTGAGACATGGGTTTGTTTGCAATTGGTAGCAATTGTTTTGGTCCAGCATGTGTTAATGGTCGTAGCCTTGTCCCATGACCCCCATGAAGTATGATTCCTTTCATTTTCTTGTGGTTGTTTTTTCAGATAATTGAAGCTTCGTGTTATAGTATTGTGTTTCTCATGGAAATGGCATCTGCCATCCTTTTTGATTCTAAAAGATACTTGTACCATTCGACAGTCTTTGTCTTGATTGAATCAGTAGTTGTTCCTTTTTGCAGTGCAGAATAGACTTCCTTTGCACCGTATGATATTGTATATCTAGTCTTGTATCCAATTATTTTCTTGATTTTTTTAAATGATATCTTGTAGGACCTGTGGTCTGGGTCTCCGTACCATTTTTTCTTGAATGGAACATGAATTGCACTTGCAACCTCTTTTGCAAGAGGCAATATCTGATAGTTTTGTTCGTTGGAGCCCACATTGAATATTTCTCCATTGATCTTATCCTCTGGACTTTGTATTGTATTGACATAGGCTTCTGCCACGTCTTTTAGATGGATGAACGGTCTCCATTGTTTTCCATCTCTCATTATTGGAATCTCCTTGTTTTTGAAAAATCCTAAGACCATGCCATTTACTGCCAGGTCAAATCTCATTCTGGGTGAGAGGCCAAAAACTGTTGCAAATCGCAACATTGTGGTTGTAAACTTGTCATCTGATAGCTTTTTTGCATGCACTTCTGCCAGTCTGTTTGCTTTTGCATATGTTGTAAGTGGATTGATTGGAGATTTTTCATCAAGGTCTCCATCCCTAAATCCGTAGATGCTGCAGCTTGACGCCAAGATGTATCTTTTTACTCCTAATTTTTTGCTTAATGTTGCAACTCTTGCCCTTCCTTTGTGGTTGATGTCAAGTGTTTTTTTCGGGTCAAGCTCTCCACTAGGATCGTTTGATAGTGCTGCCAAGTCCATTACTACATCTATGTTTTTTAGAATTTTTGGATCAAACCATCTGGTATCATCCTGAATTAGTGTAAGATTAGGATTTTTGGAAACTGGCGCAAGTGTTTCTTTGCCAAAAAAGAATCTGTCAAGTACCTTTACTCTGTATCCTTCTTGCAGTAACCTTGGAACAAGAACTGATCCAATGTATCCTCCACCACCCGTAACTAGAACTTGCACACTTTGCGAGAAATTGGTTTGTTATTTAACCCTAGTGTATTGGTACACTATTGATACACAAAATTATTGTCAATGTTCTTCAGTGTTGGCAATTCCAAGTCTTTTGTAATCATAATTGGTTTTGCTGAGGGCCATTTGATAGCTAGCTCTGGATCGTTCCAAAGTACTCCCCTCTCATGCTCTGGGGAATATTCTTGGTTTACCTTGTAGATTACATCTGCTTGGTCGCTTAGGACCAAAAAGCCGTGTGCAAAACCTTCAGGCACATAAAGCAGTCTGTGATTTTGCTCTGATAGAATTTCTCCTACCCACTTGCCGAATGTGGGAGAGCCTTTGCGTACGTCAACCGCTACATCAAATATCTCCCCTCTTACTGCCATAACCAGCTTTGCCTGAGCTTTGGGGTTTTTCTGATAGTGCAATCCCCTCAGAACGCCCTTGACAGAGTGGGAATAATTATCCTGTACAAATCTCACGTTTATCCCATTGGGACTAAATGTAGATTCTTTGAAGCTCTCCATGAAGAATCCTCGCGCATCTGGAAACGCTTTTGCATCAATAAGTATCACATCTGGAATACTTAATCTCTTAAAGGTAAATGGCACAAGACTGGTAAAAATAGATAGAATAAATAGATTTCACAATTTGGAATTACAATCTAATTTTAGTATGTAAACAGTAAGGAAGTTATTTAGTTCCAAGAAGATGCGGTGCTTCTTTTTCTACCTGACTTTTCATCACATCGAGTGCTTGGTCAGTAGTGAGAAGCTTTAATCCAAAATCCTTGATTGCTTTGCTACAATCAAGACATGAATAGCTTGGTCTTTTCGCTTTCTGGACAAAGGAGGATGATATAGTAGGAGAAATTAGTGAATCATCATAGCCAAACTTTTCTGCAAGTTTTATTGTAAAATCATATCTGCTTTCACATGACAATCCAGATATGTGATAAAGCCCTGACTTGTCAGTCTCTGCTATCTTTAAAACAGATTCTGCAAGAGAATCAGCTAGTGTTGCACATACAAATTGGTCTGTGACAATTTTTATCGGTTCTTTTTTGTTAAGTTTTGTAAGAACCCACAGTGCAAAATTCATTGGTTTGCCTGAGCTTGATGTGGTTCCCGCAAGCTCTAATGGAGTCCAGCCATAAACTACACTTGGCCGTACAACTACATGTCTTGTACCTTTTAGAACTTTTTCACCTTCAAGTTTTGAATTACCATAAAAACTTACTGGCACTGTCTTATCAGATTCAGAATAAGGTTTTCTTGTGTTTCCATCAAATACATAATCTGTTGAAATATGGATAAATTTAGAGCCAAAGTGTTCTGCGTTATCATAAAGTATCTTTATTGCTTCGGTGTTTACTTTTGATGCTTGTTCTTTGTTCTCTTCGCAATAGTCCACATTGTGCAGGGCGATAGTATTGATTACAATATGAGGCTGTACTTTGGAAAATAACTTTTCAACATTTTTATAATTTGTAAGATCAAGCTGAGATGAAATACAATTATCTAAAGTAACTTGTCTAATATTGAATGTACCATGGACATCATAGTTAAGAGAGGCTTTCTTGGCTATTTTATAGCCAGTAAGACCACTTATTCCAAATACAAGTAAACTCTTTTTCATAATTGATGCACTATATTCTTTGTAATTCGGTTTCAACTAAACCGACTAAAATATGGCCTAACATTATGTGAGATTCCTGTATATTTTGGGTATTTGAAGACGGTACTTTGATTGCTAGATCAACTAATGAAGACATTTTTCCTCCTTTTTTTCCGGTAAACCCAACAGTGACAATTCCTTTCTTTTTTGCTAGTTTTATTGCCTCAATAACATTCTTAGAATTTCCACTTGTGCTTATTGCAATTATTAGGTCATTTTTTGTTGCCAAAGCTTCAATTTGTCTGTAAAATACCTTATCATATCCAAAATCGTTTCCGATAGCAGTTATGATAGAACTATTTGTAGCCAATGCTACTGCCGGTAGCCCTTTTCTTGTAATATTATATTTTCCAACAAATTCTGCAGCTATATGTTGTGCATCAGCTGCGCTTCCCCCATTACCCATAAGAATTAGCTTGCCACCCAATCTTAATGATTGGATTATTAAATCAGATACCTTTTCAATTAAGGGAATCTGTTTTTTAAGTAATCTTTTAGTTCTGATGCTATCGTCGATGTATTTTGATATTTTTTTGTTCATGAAACCACAACTCCATCATGAAGTGTCCATGTTTGTAAACCTACCTGATCAAAATTGAATTTTACTACATCAGCAACCTTTTCTATTGTCCTCACTATCTCATGTCTCTTATCAGGATCACACAAGAATAACATATGCCCTCCTCCTCCAGCACCCAAGATCTTTCCACCCAGAGCACCATTTTTCTTAGCAATTTCATAAATCTTGTCTATATGAATATTAGTAATGCCTTTACCGATCTTCTTTTTATGTATCCAATGTTCGTCTAACATCTTTCCAATTTCTTCTATGTTTCCCTTTAGAAGCAAATCCTTTACATCAAAAACGAGTTGTTTTATAACATTCAGATGTTTTAGTGTCGATTCATCTTTTTTTTCATATTGTTGAATCTGTTTTTTCAAAATATGCCCTGATAACCTAGTTTTGCCAGTGTCTAACAATATCAATGATGCGAGTAATTCATGTAACACTTCTGATTTTAATCTGAGGGGATTTACGGTAACTGTTTTCTTGAACTCAATAAAATTAAAACCACCAAAGGTAGAAGCGTATTGATCTTGGTAACCTCCTTTGATACCAACCATCTCTCTTTCAAGATTTATAGCACGTTCGGCTATCTGGTATGCACTAAGATGCTCATTAACATATTTGGAGAAGGAACCTATTAGACTTACGGCAACGGCAGAAGATGATCCTAATCCAGAGCCAGGAGGAGAATCAACATGAATTATTATGTCAAGGTTCTCTTTTTTCAAACCAGCCTGGAGTAGTGCTGCTTTCACCAAACTCATTTTTCCTTCAATTTGCAGTTCTGAAATGGTATCAAATTTTTCTAGAAGATTATAATCTTGTGAGATTACTCGTAGTTCTTTTGTGATGTTCTTCTTTATTGTAACGTAGGCATATCGGTCTATTGTAGTACTAATAACTGCACCACCATAAAGTTCTGGATATGGAGGCACATCAGTTCCTCCCCCTGCAAAACTAATTCTTAATGGGGCACGACTACGAATAATTTTTTCCATTACAGTTAGGAAAAGTTTAGGATTTAAAATCCTTTAAGCCAGTTACACGATGAAATATCATTTTGGAACCGTGTAAAATCTTCTGGTACCCCTATGTCAATGAAATATCCTTCCAACTTGCATCCAAACGTTCTTTTTTCTCTAACTATTGTTGGAAAAGCGTCCTTTTCTAGGGAAAATCTATCAGGCATTAAATTCCAATTAATAGCATCTTTATTCAAAAGATAAATTCCTGTATTTATGTAACTAGGACTTGATGAAATCTTTTCAGAAAACATTGTGATTCTATCATTTTTATCAGTAATTACACTTCCATATCTTACGTTATTTTCTAATTTTACAAGGGACATCGTTAAATCTGCCTTTTTTACAGTGTGAAACTTTCTCATATCATTGAGATTTATTTCAGTTATTGTATCTCCGTTTATGACAAAAAATTGGTCATTTAGCATATCTAATGCATGTTTAAGTGCGCCTCCAGTTCCAAGATGTTCTTTTTCTATAGAATGTCTGATCGTTATCATATTATCATACCTATCGTGAAAATAGTCAAGAATTTTTTGATGTTGATATCCTGAACAAATAACAAAATCAGTAAAGTTTTGATTTTTGAAATATTTTATTTGATAATCTAAGAATGGAGTTCCATTAATTTCTGCCATTGATTTTGGCCTATCAGATACAACTGACCGTAGTCTTGTTCCTAATCCACCAGCAAGAATTACTACAGTTATCATAATAAAATTAACTTGTTACCCTTATGTCATTTAGAATTTGTTGCACTGCTTCTTTCAACCCTGAGTTAGTTTTGATTAATATGGTTTTACAGCCAATTTTTTTCCCCGCTATTATGTCACTTTCACAATCGCCAATCAACCAAGAATTTTTAATATCAATATTAAATTCTTTTATTGCTTTTTCAAATAGCTCCAAGCTGGGTTTTCTACAGCTACAGTTATCCCATGGAGTGTGTGGGCAATAGTATATTTTGTCAATCTGAAAATTAACACTTTTGAATGTGTTTTGCATCTTACTATGTATATCAAGTAAGTCTTTTTCTGTGGACAAACCTCTACCTATCATCGATTGGTTTGTAATAACAATTAATTTGAATTGATTATCTGATAAGATTTTTAGATATTTTGTGACCTCATCAAGAAGTTCAAACTCAGAAGTATTTTTAACATAATCATCTCTGTGTTTGTTTATTACCCCATCCCTGTCTAGGAATACTGCTTTATTACTCATAACCTTGTTACTAGTGCATCAAAAAATAATTCTTTCTTGAGATTAAAGCAAAAATGATCGAATTATAAGTTAAATGAACATATAATGCCACATAACCTCTTAATTCAAAGAAGGATATTAAGCAATGAGTGAAATATGGAAACGGAGATCTCTAATTCTTGCATTAGCAAGTAACGATTTACGGTTAAGATACAAAAACTCTGTACTTGGATTCTTTTGGTCGTTTTTAGAACCATTACTTATGCTTACCGTCTTATATTTTGTGTTCACATACATCATTAAAAACAATGTTGAAAATTACGTTTTGTATCTATTTTTAGGAATTATAATGTGGAATATGTTTTCACGTGGTTCAACGATGGGATTAAATTCAATTTTATACAGGTCCGGTCTAGTTAGCAAAACATATCTGCCAAGAGAGATCCTCGTCATAAGCTCTTGCCTAACATCATTTTACATGATGTCATTAGAATTTATCATATTTGCAATTTTTGCAATAGTTTCAGGCTTGACAATTTCTGTTACAATTGTTATTTTTCCTTTAATGATTGTATCATTATTCATTATGACATTAGGAGTCTCTTTTGCCTTATCTGTTCTTTATGTAAAATACAGAGATCTTCAATCTATATGGGCAGTTATTTTACAAGCAGGATTCTGGCTGGCTCCAATAGTATATAGAATTACAATTTTTCCTGATAATATACGTAAAATTGTTTCTATCAATCCCTTTGTTCCTATTTTAGAAACTTCGCATGATACAGTACTATATAATAGCTGGCCAAATATTGATCAAATCAGTGAGGCTGTACTCGTTCCAATAATAATATTCGTAATTGGCTACTTGATCTTCCGTGCATATGACAAGAAGGTAGTGGAGGAAATGTAATTGTCTGAAAATGTTATAGAAGTAGAAAACATAACAAAATCTTTCAGGATTTATCATGACAAACAAAATTCTGTTTTTGAGACAATTACTTCCCCTTTTACGAAAAAAAGACATTTTGAGATCTTGACTGTTCTTGATGATGTATCCTTTACAGTAAAAAAAGGTGAGATGGTTGGGATAATAGGATTGAACGGTAGCGGAAAAACGACACTGCTTAGGTTAATTTCAAGAATATACTATCCAGATAAAGGCCAGATAAGTACAAGAGGCACAATTATTCCATTTCTAGAACTTGGGGCGGGTTTTCAGCCTGAGCTTACTGCTAGAGATAACATAATACTTTATGGTATTATTCTCGGATTCTCAAAAAAAGAAATAAAGAAAAAACTTGATGAAATTATAAAATATGCAGAGCTTGAGAAATTCATTGATACAAAACTGAAGAATTTTTCTTCGGGAATGTATGCTAGACTGGCATTTTCCACAGCTATTCAGGTAGATCCCGATATTCTCTTGGTAGATGAGATTCTTTCAGTTGGAGACTTGCCGTTTCAGAAAAAGAGTTTCAATACATTTATGGATTTCAGAAAACGAGGAAAAGCCATATTGTTTGTTTCACATAATTTAACCTCTATCAAAGACATTTGTGACAGGGCTATTTTCATCAACAAAGGAAAAATTCACACTATTGGTGAACCAACCAAGGTAATTGAAGAATATACCAAAGTTGTTAATACTAACTAGGAACTATTTGAGACGTTCTATTCTAGCTAGAATTTCTTGGCCTGTTACTTTTGGCGACATGAATTTTTTAATATAGTTAGAGGCATTTGAGCCTATTTCGAGTCCTAACTCCTTATGCTCATAAACATATTTCATTAATCTAGCTGCATCATTCTCATCCGGCTCTGCCCACAAATTCCCTTTTTTGTATGGACCATAATCTTCCTCTAATTCCTTTATTTCGTATTTTACTGGAAAACTATTATTTACATTCATAAAATCTGTATTGCCTCCGTATGGGGTTACAATTACTGGCTTACCAAGATACATGGCCTCTGCCATGGTTAATCCAAATCCTTCAGAGCGATGTAGTGAAACATAACAATCACATGATGCCTTGAGTGATATTACATCGGCCTTTGAAATGTGGTTGTCAATTACTTTGATTCTTGGATCTTTACATGTTTTTTTTAACATAGATTCCTTTTCTGGAAAATTTTTTCCGTTTATACACTTGATTACCAGTGAGACATTGTCTTTTTCATTAAAAGCGTTGAGGAAGGAATTAACTACAGCAATAGGGTTTTTTCTCTCAAAGATACTCATAAAGTCAAAAACAAAAAGAAAGACGTATGAGTTATCTTTTAATGAGAATTTAGCTCTATTTGGAACAATCAAGTTTTCATCTATTGACAATGGATAAGTGATTTTTACTACTGGAATATCAAGCGGTTTGGATATGCATTCTGCCATAAAGTTGCTTACTGTCCAAATCTCATCATAATATCTTGCTGCTGGAATCCAAATATCAGGAAACTTTGAAAGCTCCCAAGCCCAAGCTGCAATATTATAATGACCACGGAAATACTTGTCGTTTTTTTGTTGATAAAATACATCGGCCTGATCCGCGTTTATGCTAACCAGATTAATTTTGTATGGGTTGTCATCTGAAAAATTGTTGAAAGTTTTGTCATTCCATCTATGTGTGTCAGCCATTATGTTGTTAAGTGAATATGGTATGCCTACCGATTGAATTGCCTTGATCAAATTTCTTGCTTCTTCGGCAACTCCAAATTCTCCAGAAATGTAACCAGCCAAGTTGATTCCAAATGGCTTGCTCTTATCCATGGAACGAAATGGGTTGTCTTTTTGGTGTATTAAGGAAGGTTCTTTACCATGCATGATCGTATGTTGATTTGCAATACCTGTTATCAAGTATGGAATCTGGGGGATAAAGAATGGATCTAACTCATACTCCCTTTGGAGTGACTTGTTTATCCACGTCAAGAATGATTCATGATATTTGTCCATGGGATCGGGATATGCAATTTGTAGATCTTTCCTGTCATTATAGACTTGATACCATAACCTCGTTACAAATTTTTCATCTGATTTGCTGACGTTACTATTCAAGAAGTAGATGAAGCTCTTGTTTGAATTAGTAGAGAATGGATTTCCAAAATTTGAAGGATCGTCAAGTTGAGAATATATCGTCCTTGCTTGGGAGGGGATCTTAATACCATTATCAAAGTAATCAAAATGAAATGGCCATGTTTTTGTTTGTAGATACCCATTCTCGAAGAGTAAATCGCGATAAAGCTCAAAAATAGGCTTCAATTCCTTTAATTGACTTAGCTCAAATCTGGTTTGATGTTTTGATACCTTGCCGATATTTTCTGGGCTAAAACCACTAAAATGAAAGAAATACATGGGTTTGTTGTTCACTGTTATTTTGCTATTTTCTATTCTAACATTTCTCGACATTAGATTCCAATATGCTACATTGTACCCAGGATGTCGTAAAACACAAACATTCTCAAACAAACTAGGAACAAGATCTATCCATTTTTGATCCACATGCATGCCTTTTTCTAGATTCATGTATCCATATTGAAGAAGTCTCTTGGACCACCAAGAAAGGAAATTCTTTGTAGTATCTGTATTTGATAATGCAATGAATCCTAAATTGTAACTGCCAGCTCTTATAATGTCAAGTTCTCCTGGTTGTTTTTCATCGGAGATTGGAGATAGTATGTGTGGAGTTATTACAATAGAATAGTCATCAAGTATTTTCCACAAGTTATCAAGTGGATTAGTTATCAATATGTCAGGATCAACATAAATTAATTTCTTCAGATTATATTTTTTAAATAAATACGATAGGAAGTGAGCTTTAACACCAGTATTCTGCTCTAGGACGGTGTATTTGAAGCAAAAATGAGGTAGGTCATCAATTCCAATTTCGTTAATGTCTACCAGCAGGAATTTTTCTAGTTTTTTATCAAAATAATTGTCAATTTGATCTACAAGTAATACAAAGACCTTGCCCTTTGGGTTGTGTTTTAAAAATGAGTCGGTTAATGTTCTAGCAAACGATATGTAATTTTTTGATATTATTGTACATATTATGACTTCATCTGTAATGTTTTCAAATTTCTCTAGATTGATTTCTTTTGGAGTAGAAACTATATTGGCTTCTTTTTGTAATAGATTTTCTTTTTCGGTTGATGATTTCACAGACAATCGTTTTTTCTTTCTTTTTGCTACATCTTGCAAAATCTTTTTTTCATCAAGATAAATTGGAGTGGAAGAAATTATTTTGAATTCCCCCCTAGAGATTTTTTCTTTAACTGCTTTTAGATAAGAATCAAAGCCTTCATTAGAGATCATTCGCAAGCTTGCAGCCACGTCTTTTTTTATTTCACCTCTCCATGTTCCGTCTGGAAGAAGTTTGTCGAAACTTTCTGTCCAGTTTTTAACCAGATGAAAGGTATAGCTGTTTTTTATTTCATTAAAGTCATTTCGAAGTTTTACAAGCTCATTAGATAATTGCTGATATGCATTTTTGGCTGCACTAAGCTCCAGATTTTTTAATTCTACTACTGATCTTAAACCATCTATTTCGTTGTGAAGTGTGTCTACTTGTTTTTTATAAAATATGGATTCATCTTCCAACAACACAAGTACAGACCTCATATTTTGTACATCTTTTTCTTTACTCCCAATCAAGACGTCGAGATCAGAGATTTCTTTTTCCTTGGATTTTAGTAGGGTGTTGACATCCTTGA
>CAYUTC010000018.1:0-10905 GCA_964447595.1 uncultured Nitrosopumilaceae archaeon | reverse complement strand
GGTCTTTTTCTTTGGATTGTACAAAATTGTTGAGATCAGAGATTTCTTTTTCCTTGGATTTTAGTAGGGTGTTGACATCCTTGAGGTCTTTTTCTTTGGATTGTACAAAATTGTTGAGATCAGAGATTTCTTTTTCCTTAGTTGTTAATTGACGACCCAGTTCATCTATTCTTACAAAGTAGTTACCAAATTCCTTATACCATGAAGCAAATTTTTGCAAGTACCTTTGAGTTGGTTTTTCAGTTGAATTAGTGCCATCAAAAATAGTTGATGCCCAATTAATTAGTCGATTGTAATCTCCTTTCCTGATTTCAGGAAATGACTTTTGTAGATCAGAACGTTCATTATATAATGCTAAAAGTGCAGATATTGGGTTATCTAGTAATTTTCGTATCCTTTTTTCTTTTGTTATTATAACATCATTCAAAATCTGATTGTATGTTGTCGCATGCTTGTTACTAAAATTAAAAAGAAGGCCCATACCAAAACCTAATCCTGTTTCATTTTCAATAATTTCAAGATTTTTGTATCTTGGTTTTATTTTCTGCCAAAATTTTGGTACTCCTATATCTTCACCTTCCCATGTGTTAATATCATGAAACGAGACTATAGACTTCTCTGATACCATGGAACCATACATTTCAAAATCCTTTGCAACTCCAGATAATGTATGATCACCATCTAACAATAAGAAATCTATTTCTGCTTTATCTAGTGCGTTAATTGTCTGGTCTAATGTAGATTTATCGTGTGAGTCACCTCTGATCAGGTGAATCTCTTGATCTTTTTTGGCAAATGACTTATAGATCTCTTTTTTCCAGTTTGGATAAAGTTCACCGCCAAACTTTCCTTCTGGCATATCGATGCTGATAATTGTTGCTTTTGGAAGTGCAACTTTACATAAGAGAAATAGGGTTCCACCATTGGCAGTTCCAATCTCAACTATTGTTTTTGGTTTGAGTTCTGACAAAATCTTAAGTAGTGTGTAAAGTTCTTCTCTGTTTTGTAATGGCTCTATTGAATATTTGTCGAATCGAAAGTTATAGGCAAGTTCTATATAATCTTCAATTGAATTACATTTTTCTGCTTCCTTCTCCAAAGAGCTAATAAACTTGGGTACCAATTCTGTAAAATTTGAGTTGTTATTATCCAATGAAAGAAGTAGATACATTTAGTCTTTTAATTCTACTGAATCAACATAATATCGGATCCCTCACTAATTGCAAGATTTAGATAGAGTAGGAATCTCAACTAGTAAAAATGATTAAGATTTCACCCTATGGAAAGATTATCTCAGACAATGAAATGCAAGAAATATTCAACAAACATAATGCTCTAAGAGAATCAATATTCAGAAGGCATGAAATGAATGAAGTTATAGAATATACCAAGGGAACTGGGATCGAAATTGGATGTGGCCTCAACAAGATCCATACGTCTGCAATTGGAGTAAATATTGTTCTTACAGAATCCGATTATGGCTATACTTATGGTGCGCAAATAAAATCTGAAGGTACAAATCTACCATGGTTTACAGATAATTCTTTAGATTATGTCTTTTCTAGTCACTGTCTTGAGCATTTTCATGAACCAAAAAAAGCTCTTATAGAATGGACAAGAGTATTGAAAGTCGATGGATATCTAGTATTGATTCTGCCTCACAAGAATTACTATCCTAACATCGGCCATCCAAATGCAAACAAAGATCATAAACATGATTTTCTACCAGAAGACATTAGACAGATGATTAATGATATTGATAAGTATGAAATTATTAGGATAGATACATTGCATGAGAAATTAAAAAATGATCCAGTTGCGGTTAGTGAAGCTTCAAAGTATGGTCATAAATCATTAAATTTTTCTTTTGAGGTAGTAGCACACAAGATAAGATAATCATAATTTAAAACTTATTTAAATCCCAAACCGAATTATTGTAAAACCTGTTTGAGGTTAAGAAGGTAATTAGGATATTTTGTACAGCAGTTGAATGTTATCCAAATCTTCCTTGTATGGTGTTATTCTAGAAAATCCAACAGATGTTGTATCAAAAACTGAAGTAATTATCACAATTTGATAGTTATAGATGGTCTGAAAGTCTTTTTTTTACGAAATCAATCGAATTTACAGGTGTAGGATCTATCTTACTCATAACAGCACGATAGATTGAAACGTAGTCCAGCAGATATATGAGATTTATTATTTTTGTAAGTATATTTCCTTGAAGAGAATTAATCTCCTTGAAAGCAATATTATTTATTTCAAAGTATTCTTTTACTACTTTCCAAAGCTCTTTTGTTTTTATGTAGTCGTCTCTTCCTTGAATTAGTATTGGCCTTACTTTAGATGGAATTTCCCATGATACAATTCCGTTATGACAAGCTTCTATGACATCTTCTGCAAATGCGTGCATCTTAGCGTTTTCTTGTAGTGAGTTTTTGAATCTAATAGCTGCAGCCTGTAACCCCAACGGATAATAAATTATAGGCACCCCAGCTACCCAAGATGCTAGCTTAATAGATGGATTATCCGTAGTCAAGTTAGAAGAATTAATTTGTTTTTGAGTTTTTTCTAGAGAATTAATAGATTTTATAACATCGGATTTTTTTACTGGTATTACTGAATCCAAAATGTTCAACATAGAATACAAATATACAGGAAATGAAGCTCGGGGAGAATTTAATACCGGAATCTTTCTGAATTCAATTCTATTTTTCTTACAGTATATTTCCATTTTTCCACCTGACGAAAATGCAATGATTTTGCAGCCAGTTTTTTTTGCAGCATTAAGTACAGTGAGTGTTTCAAGAGTATTTCCTGATACACTTGAAGCAACTACTAGTGTGTGAGAATCTACTGTTTTTGGAAGGTGGTATCCTTTCACTATACATAAATGCATGTTAGTCTTGGATAGTATAGCTGAATGTGTGTCACCAAGTGCACCAGAGCCACCCATCCCAACGAAAACAATGTGATCAATTCTCTTAAAATCAACAGGATCATGACTCATGTTGTAGAATTCTTTTGCCAGCTTTGGCCAATTATCATAAACTTTATGTATTCCACTTTTATCATATTTTTCTAAGCTATTCCTAGTAATCAAGATAAAAATTGAAAATTAGAGTTCTAATATAATGATTTATAATAATTTTATATCATATAGCAAAAATTCAATGGATAAACGATAGAAGATGTTGTGGAGACCAACTCGATTATTCTTGCAATCGTCTTTTTTTGAGAAATTGTAGAAATTCAGATATCACTCTCATGGTGCCATGGCGCTTTCTTATTTTATTTGAGATCTCGACATATTTACTAAGTCGTTTGTGTGCTCCTTGTTCTGATTCCTCAATCAGACGAATATCAGTCAATACTAACTTTTCATCACCTGTCTTTGGCTCAAATGGTCTGATTCTAGACAAGCTTTGATCATAGTAAGGGTCTCCTTTCAAAATCAAGTCATGCCAACGTTTGACAAAGTATCTTATCTCTTCATTGTCTTCTGTATACGGTCGACTTGCAGTACCATGATGATATAACTGAGCAGCTGGTGTATAGATAATCAAATATCCTTTCTCCCTTAACCTCAGACACAGATCAACATCATTGAATGAATATGCAAGTTTTTCATCAAATCCTCCAACTTGTTCAAAGAGACTTTTTTTTATCATCATGCAGGCACATGTTACTGCACTACATTCCCGAACCGTTTGAACAAGTCGTTTGTATCCGAGATCATTTCTTGGCAAACCCTCAAAGGCATGCGAGGTCACACCACCTACACCAATTAACACACCTGCATGCTGTATTGTATCATCTAGGTAAAACAACAGAACCCCAACCGCACCAACCGTAGGTTTTACCGAATGTTCAAGCATCTTTTCAATCCAGTCATGTGAAATCACTTTAGTATCATCATTTAGAAAAATGAGATGTTCTCCTCTTGCATTTTTTACAGCAAAGTTATTTATCTTTGCAAAATTGAATGGTTCGTTATAGGAAAGTACTTTATGTTTTAGGGTACTAAGATACTTTCCGGCCTCTTCTTTTCTACTGTTATCAACTATTATTATCTCATAATTTTTGTACAATGATTTGGTTTCAATGTTTTCAATACATTTTTTTACCAGCTTAATGTTGCCTTTGGTTGGTATAATGATACTAACCAGAGGTTTATCAGAATTTGATTCAGATGTCATCTTGACCTCTTTTCTTCTTTTTCCAAGTTTTATATCATTTCTTTGAGCAAAAGTCTTAATTCCAGCAATGAAAGTCAAGAGAAGGTCCAAATCTTGAGACTAGCCTTCGAAAGATTCTAGAATGATGTGTTTTTAACAATACCATGAACATACTTGTGTTATCTCAGTTTTTCTCTACAACAAGGGGAGGCGGAGAGTACATCTTTAGCTTGGTTGCAAAAAACTTGGCTGAAAAGGGTCACAAGGTGTATGTAATTACAAACAAGATTTCTGGTGAAGACTATAAAGTGCAAAAAAATATCCAAGTCATATTTATTCCTCCAACATTAGAGTACAAAGGAGGTCTCCCACCAGGATTTGCAGATAACATAAGATATTCAGTTAACGCAATAAGACAAGGACTCGGAATAATAAAAAAAGAAAAGATTGACATCATTCATTCTAACAATTTTGCCCCAGCACTTGCAGGCTCTATTTTATCAAGTCTTACATCAAGACCACATATCACTACAGTACATGATGTATTCTCGCTTTGCGGCAAGAACTATTGGAAAGAGTGGGGAAAACAAAGTGACGTATCAAGGATGAATGTCTGGCTTGCTCCATTTTTTGAGAAATTAATGATGAAATTAAGATATGACTGTATTCATACGGTAAGTGAGGCTACAAGAGAAGACCTTCTAAAGTTTGGTGCAAAAAAGCCAATACATGTCATACACAATACAATAGAATCAGCCCCCGTACACAATACAAAACCTGATCCATTACAGTTTGTGTACATTGGCAGACTAGTATTTTACAAAAACCTTGAGGTTGTAATTAACGCAATAGATATCATAAGAAAGACAGAGCCTAGAATAAAGCTTGTAATAATCGGCAGTGGACCACATCGAAAGACCCTTGAGAATATGGTCAAAAACCTTGGTCTGCAGCAGAACATAGAATTTCACGGATATGTAACCCCAGAAGAAAAATCAAGAACAATCTCAGAATCTGCTGCTCTTGTCTTTCCAAGCTTGTGTGAGGGCTTTGGACTAGTGATACTTGAAGCATATGAACAGAGAAAACCAGTACTTGTCTCTGATGTCAAACCCATGTCTGAGATTGTAACAGATAAAGTTACAGGTTTTGTCTTACACCCACATAACGAAAAATTGTGGGCACAGTGCATGCTAGATATGAAAAAAAATCAGGACCAGACAACAGCATTAGGCCAGAATGGGTACCAAAGACTGGTAACCAAGTATAACCAAGAGTGCATGTATGATAAAATTATCAACATGTATTCTGAAACATTAAGATGAATCAAAGGGTTTATTGTTTTCCTAGATTCTTGAAAAAGAGATCTGCGATATAAGAAAAAGGTCATACTACAATTTGCTAAAATACATCGATAATTTACTGATGTAGAATTAATGAATTAACCGTAATTTCATAAATTTTTTTTCTGAATATTATATCAAATTACAAAATTTTGACAATTCCAGTACCATATATGATCAGTCTTTAATAGCACATTGACTATTGTTGTTAAAATGGAAGGGGTATCTCAGCCCAGGAGACAGTGTTGGGATTTTGGTATCAACTGATAAGTCTGCCTTTCTTTCATGGAACTGGAATGACAAGAACAGCGAGATTGATGGTCCAAATGAATACCACTCACTTGACCAGAATCCAAGTCACAGGTACAAAGATGATGGCAAATATTATGTGACATTAGATGCGTCAAATCCTCCTACACCTGATGACTTTTGGTACTTTCCTGTAATGGTAATTCCAACAAAATATTTTGCTGGTGGCATTGGAGTGTCTGGCAGTGATGGAACCAAGTTATTCAAGACTGGTGAAACCTTGACGTTCCATTTTTCAGACCCAAATAATACTCCGCTACGAACACTTCTTCCTACAAATGAAACACCAGTTTACGAGTGGAAATTTTATTCAAAGACTGCTGACAAATACACAGCTGCCTATGGTGAGAGGGTTAACTACATGTATTCAGAAAGTGGAAATTATTTAGTGGAACTTGATGAAAAGGTACAAGGTAGTAATACCGTCTGGTTTACCATGAAAGCAAATGTGGATATAGTAGATAGACCATCTATTACAGTGACACTTTTACCAAGTCCAAACAATCCAGGTTGTGTACAAGTAAATGGAAGAGGATTTCCTCCAGGAGGTTCGGTAAATGTGGAAATCGAGGAAACCCCAAATATTAATTCACTTGAGGAGGTTGATAGCCGTGGCCTTTTTACTTCCGCAGCACCACTTTCTCTTTTAGGTTTTTCTAATGGAACATACCATGTCAATGCTATGTCTACAAATCCTAAAGTTACTACTGAGAATATTTTTGCAATCCCCAATGTTGTAGAGGGATGCCAGTGACCAGAAAATCACTCTAATGAGGATAGAAACTTGCGTATATGCTCTTGTCTTGCATACTCTCCAAGATTTTTCTTGATCAAATCAACAATGTTACAATATGCATCGCCAAAGGTATCTAGCATTACCTTGCGCAAAACTTCAGGATTGTGATAACAGTCAACAAAGTGCAGGGCATGCTCCTCGTACAGCTTGTAGTAAATTTCTTCTAGTGCCGAGTTGCCATAGTCTATTAGAGATTTTTCTATTGCATAGCTTACAATAGCTTCTCGTACATTATTTCGTGCAGCCATTTTTCTCTTGGTTACCATGGAGCCAAACCAAGATAGGTTACACTTAGCTGGAACTACAAATTCTTAGCTGGAACACCAAGCTGAGAATACATGGTAATACCGGTATCAGTTTACCATGTCGAAGACAATTGTTTACAGTACACGTGATTCCAGTAGTGCAAGACTGCATTCCATCACAACATATGGCAAAGTAGTATACAATCAGATTCCAACACTCCAGTTTTTGGTATCCAACAAGAAATATTTCCATGACCATGATTTTGGAGACCTTCCAGCCAAGTTTTTGCAAAGAATAGGGGACCTATCAGAAGGAAAACATCTCAAGGGCTTTGTCAAAGTAATGGAACAGTGGAAGGGAATTTATTCTAACGCTGAAAAATATATCTCTAACATTTTGGTAGAGATTCCATATATCTCTGACATGGTGGAACCTCTGGTAAAGAGACTAAGCTCTGGTGCGGTACTACAATCAATTCTCTCTGAGAGTGTCATAGTTCCACAGGAAAGAAAGCAGATACTTGACAAGCTTGGATTTAAAAAATTATTCGAGCAAGGAAAGATTGAACGTAAAATGAAGGAGAACGTTTCTGTCGTACTAATCATGAATGAAAAAGAGGCCTGCATCATGTTTCCAAAAAAAGATGGGCAGGCAGATATCAGCGAGGGATTTTACAGCACAAACACGGTGTTTCATGAGTGGTGCTCGGATTATTTCACCTACTGCTGGGAGAACTCCACTCTTTTTCAGGAAAGCAAGCTCAAAAACTAGATCTTATACAGTCTTAAAACAAGAACACTTTTTGGATCTGTGATTGTGACATCCGATTATCTTATGATCTCTGCATCCACATATGATACACTTTTTTTCCATTGATTATGGTATAGCTGTAAGAGTACCTAAGTCTTGTTGCAAAAAGAAAGGTTGCGCCAAATGTAGCAAGCTAGATTTTACTGGAACATAGTTGTAATCAAACATTTTTTCGTAATGTGTCTTCCATAGCGTTCACTTTTTAAAGTCATTAAATCAAAAGAGTCTGTTTGGCCAAGAAACAAAAGATTCCACCAAAGACCCCACCAGAGGCAAAGACTCCACCGGAACAAAAGAGCAAGGGTTCCGAGAAAAAACATCTGCTCTCCTGGGCTGTCTTTGTTGGAACGTTTGCTATAGTACTGTTATTTTTGATTCCAGTTATTTTTCCAGCCTTGATAATTCGGGCAACCAGTCCATTCCAGTCAGAGGGATACCAACCCAATGTAGTGGATCCATATCAGACAGGAGTACTTGCTGGACCGTTTCTTGCAGTATCGTTTGCAGTTCTAGCAATTGGAGTTGGATATTACAAAAAGTCACTTTGGAAGAATTGGATACATTCCATTACAACCTTTGAGCTATCAAAAAAGCAAGCAGTTATCGCAGGAATTATAATTTTGGCAATATTTTGTGCAGCAACGGTTGGAACCATTGGGCAGGAGGAAAATTGGACTGATTACCAAAACGTCAAAAAGCGAGTGGATTCATGGACATTGTCTCAGTTTGGGAAAAGCTTTGAGCCCCACATGAAGTATCTATTGTTATCTATATCATTAAATGGTCTTGGAAACATCAGGATAATTCCATTTATTCTAAGTATGGCACTTTTAGTCCAGGTTTATTTCTTTACTAGAGACATCACAGGAAAAAGATTTGCAGGAATAGTATCAATGGTATTGGTACTTCAAAGCTATGTCTTTGTAAACTATAGTACCACAGCAAGCTATGACAATTCCTGGATTCTGCTCTTTTTATTTTCGGTTTATATCATTCAAAAGTTCTGGCCGCCGTCTCCTGTACCATTTTTCCTTTCCATATTTGCCAAGGCCCTGACTGTTGCATTTCTTCCCGCAACACTATATTTTATTGCAAGATCAAACTTGGCAAAAAGATCAAAGATTTACTCACTTGGAACCTATGGTGTAATAATTGTCATAATTCTTGTTGCAGCAGCATCTTATGGTTCAAGCTTTACAGGCGGGGCAATAACATTTGACGGCTCGCTCTTCTGGCAGGGATTTGAGGCAATGGCAATGCAGATGAGATTTGATTATGTTGTGGTACTGTTTGTGCTTCCACTAACGGTCATGTTGTTCTTCCAGTCACGCAAAGGAATACTACATGCTGATTCAATGATGATCTTCATCTTGGTTATTTTATTGACATCTCCATTTCTTACTGGATTTACAACACAGACAAACCAGCCCTACAGGTTTGTCTCACTGGTGGTATTTTTTGCAATAGGGGCAGGGGTACTGTTATCTAATAAAACTAGGATACAGCCCGTAGTATCGTCCAGTACGTAGTTACCTTGTCTCCTTTTGTAACTGGATAGCCATCATGGTTTGCATAGACTAGAGGCTGGTCTCCCTGATTGGTTTTTAGAGATATAAGATTCTGTGATACTATAGTCGATGAAGTGTGTACAATCGATTCTGTTGCTTTTAGCATTTGCAGGTCCTGCCCTCCCAGATTTATCTGGCTTACCTGGAACTGGCCAATGTTCTGGTCTACTAGTTGGTTGAATGTACTTTCATTAACAATGGTTGCTCTTGATGTTTCCAGATATGTAACCAAATTTCCAGACGAGTCCTGTACTACCACTTGGGCATATATCCCAAGTACCTGTTCCTGTGGCAAATTTTGAGCAAATGAACTACCACTTGAGAAAAGCAATACAAAACCAACAAGTGAAGCTAAAAGTAAGAGCCGCACAATTTTTGAAAACCTTTCAGATACTAATAAGAGTTCTATCTAAAATCCGAGCCCCTAACATTATTAAAGGAACTCTAATCAATTCCCTGCGAAGCCCGGTAGTGTAGCGGTCAAGCATAGGGGCCTTTGGAGCCCTTGACCCCAGTTCGAATCTGGGCCGGGCTACTGTTTTTTACATATAGTGTATGTCATGCATCATGGGAAATCGAGGAAATAGCGCGATGCCAATTGCAAGTGGGACCACAAACAGTGCAATCCATACTGCTACAAGAATAATACCAAGGTACAAACAGCTCTTTGCCTTTTTTGGATCGTCCTCTCTTATGATAAAATAAGCTATTAGGCCTCCTATCAAACCCAAGAATATTGGAAGGATAAACCAGAAGCTACTTCGCCTGCGTACTTGCATCGGATAATAGTATGTCTTTTGAGAATTTAAACTAGGATATGTAATAGTTTAGCTAGAAGCGAAATTTTCTTCTGGATATAACAAAAAAAGATCGCAGCTTGCTAAAAATTCTTATTAATACACTATTCCAACTGACTCTGACGTGTCAGAATTTGATTCATTGGTAAATAAACTGCTAGAGCAAAAACCCGACCTATCAAGAAAAGATATTGATGATTTGATTCAGAGAAAAAAAGAGAAGATAGGAGCTGGGTATCTCACAGACCAAGGTGCGTTATTTCTCATAGCATCAGACCTTGGCGTATCACTAAATGAACCGCTGAAGGTAGAGATGGGCCTCAAGGATCTCTATGTTGGCGCAAAGGAGATTACACTTGAAACCAGAGTAATGAATGTCTATCCAGTAAAGCAGTTCTCTCGCAAGGATGGTTCCCAGTTTCTCTTGAGAAACATGACAGTATATGACGGCGATTCTAGAGCAAAGGTCAAGCTATGGGATGAAAAGGCAAATCTTCCTGGAATAGAGATGCTAAGACCGGGGGACCTGGTCAAGATAATCAAGGCATATGTGAAGTCAGACATGCAGGGAAATCCAATCATAAACGTTGGTTCTGGCTCTACTATAGAACCCAACAAGGTACCAAGCAAGATACCAGACTTGGATACCATAACAGAAGACGTTTCCGATGTCAAGGAAAACCAACAGAATCTAGTGGTATCAGGAATTTTAGATGGTAATATTCGCACAACAGAGTTTACAAATCTTAGAGGAGAACAGGGCAAGTCACTTCAATTGCGTCTAAAAGGTAAAGATGGCAAGCTTGTTAGAACAGTACTATGGAATGCAGATGAAGGTTCCATTCCAAAGATGATATC
>CAYUTC010000017.1:0-23440 GCA_964447595.1 uncultured Nitrosopumilaceae archaeon | reverse complement strand
GTAGAGAAAATTAGATCCAAGTGTCAGTAAGAAAACGAGTTAGTCGACAGGGTACTTTGGTATTACCAGTATGTGATCATTTTTTCTCGAGATTCAATGAGGCAGAATTTATGCAGTATCTCAAACCTGTAGGCTTGGGACCGTCATCAAAAAGATGACCAAGATGTGCACCACAGTTTTTACACATGACCTCGATTCTCAACATCCCGTAGCTTGTATCAGTTGCAGTTTGTATGTTTTTTCCAACCGCATTCCAAAAACTAGGCCATCCCGTGCCGGAATCAAATTTGGTATCAGAGCTAAATAATTCACTTTTACAACAAACACACCTGTATACTCCGTCTTCCTTGGAATTGTAATATTTTCCAGTAAAGGGCGGTTCTGTTCCCTTTAGTCTGCATATATCATACTGTTCCGGGGTTAGATGCTTTTTCCATTTGTCATCTGAATTCTCCATAAGAGATCTTTTGATATTTTTAGATATTAATCTTTAACAAATCAACCTGCGGTGAAAGGACGCATTACGCAGTCAGATACCCCAGGTATAATTCATCATAATCAGCAAACCCGATCATCATTCTGCAAGCGATATTGGCAAGGCCTGCTTTATAATATGACCGATCTGATGACTCCATTATTGAGACAAGCAGAAACAAGAAATTTTCAGCAAATTACTCCATCTAATTCTGTATATTTTTTAAAGGAAAACATTGACTATCCTTTAGCATGGCAAATGAAGAATTTGAAAAACTGCTTTCCCAAAGACACAAAGAAATCACACTATTTGATTTTGATGGTACGAAAAAGGTCCCATGTATAATATTGAATGAAAGAAGATTCGATGATATAATGAAATCCATTACAGGGAAACCTGTCTCAGTTGACACTAATCTGAACATACTCCAAGATGGGCTAGGGCATGTCTTTGTTAACATAACAATGAATTTTTCACAAGGTGGCATCAAGGAACAAGTTTTGATATATGCCAATGAATCTCTTGAATTTTTTGAGGCTTTGTCTGATGCGTCAATGCTTGCTCTTTCGTCACCGCATTCAGAATATGGTAAGTCCAACGTCTTTATGATACAACTTCCACGAGCAGAAAGAATACTAAACGCACTAGAAATAATAAAAAAAGGTCTTAAAGTGTAAAATGCGGTTGCCGAGCTATAAATCTTGAGTTCGATGCGGTTGTTACCGATAATAATCTCGAGTTCTATGCAGTAGAGATTTTGTTTCTTCAACGATCTTTGATTTTTCTATTTTTCCTAATTAGTGATTCAAAGTGATAAACTTTTTGCAAAAATCTTGAAACCCAATTTGGATAAATTACCTCAAACTATTGGAATTTGTTTGTCGAGTATTATAAGCTGATTGTCAATCCATTCAAGTTTAGTAGTTTTACCACGAAATTGATATACAGATGGCATGTAATCTCAAGTACTAGTCTCACCTTACTATTTTCTCATTAATTCTAAAAATTTGAAACAGTTTCCTGAAACTGCATCCAGACGATTTGGAAAACTGGTCATTGGCAGGGCTTTTTCAAGATAATAGTACATTCCAATTGCAACTATTTTCCAAATTTTGGTGGGTATGAAAATTGCGCACTGGCCCTGCCAATGATCCAGTAGACAGGCACGTTGGCAGCTGACTTTTCAAGCTGCTGCGGATGGAACGCACATGTTGTATAGAAAGCAATTACTATTAAGACTAGTGAGCAAAACATTAACGTATTCTAGAAATTGAAAATAAAAATTTAATTTGGATACAGGATGATTTGCGGTTCCTTCTTTTTAATGAAGATCTCTGCCTTGCTTATCCTGCTTTGGTATTTCTTTACACTCTTTCCAGAAAATGATCTTGTTTCCCCGACCAATTCAATCAGCGAGAGGTGTTCCAGGTCGGAAATCTTTTTGTATACAGAACTTAGAGGCAATTTTAGTTCACGTGCAAGATCCTCTATGGACTTGCGGCGTCGAATCAACGAGAAGAGAATTGTCCTTGACTGCAAATCTGCCAGTGATACAAGTATCATCTGATTCACGTCATATTTTTTGTCTCTTTGACTTGAGAGTCTTTGAAACATTTCCTCTCAAATTAGGCCAACCTAACTATATGAATTTTGTTTCTGTTACAAGATTTTGGAACGAATTTTTGGAACTAATCTGTCGTTTAAATAAAGTTGAATGACATTCTCTGTCGTCACCTCATGAAGATATACATTCTTGGCTGTCTTTTCATGCTGGCAATAATTACGACGGGGTCAGTTCATAATGCGAATGCAGATAGCCAGGCCAATTCTGCGTTGGTTGCTGAAAAACAATTTGTTGCAACAGGACTGAACCTTACATCGCAGTCCCTTCAGGCAGGAAATTATGATGATGCAAAAACATACTTAAAAGAGACATCTCAAGTTTTTGCCCAGTCTTTACAGACAACAAAGGGAGTAAATGCATCTCTTGTAAACAATATACATCTCGCACTGGTAGATCTTCAGGCCAATGTTGAACCAGGCCAGCACGACTCTATGCTCCAAAAAATTGATAATCTCAATTCCTTGCTAGTTCAGATTCAAGAGCCTAGCAAAAACGATCCAGTTATGCTTTCTACCATGTTGGGCCTGGCAGGTCAAGTATATCAGGATGCCAACTCCACTGGCAGTGAATCACTCTTCCGCTTTGCAACTTACGTGGAGGCGGAAACCGAGAAAACATATACAATAATGAACGGGGCTGGCTCAAACCAAAATGCGGAATTGAAACTGTATTTTGGACAGCTGCAATCCCAGATACAAAAGAGAGCCTCCTTTGTGACAGTTGGAAATACTATTACGGGAATGCAAAACAACCTCCTTGGCACAAAGGGATTTTATGCCAAAAGCGGCCTGTACGACAACATTCGTGCCCTCTATAAACAGTTGATAGCCCAAGTTGATGCTGGTGACTATAATGCTGCGGGAAATACATCTATTACTGCATACCTGGATAACTTTGAGTATCTAGAACCAGATTTGAAATCGGTTAACCCAACCTTTGAGCATAATCTGGAAATTACAATGCGGGAAGATCTTCGCAACCTCGTCTCATCTCATGCTCCTGCTCAAGTGATAAAAGACAAAGTAACATCTATCCTGTCAGACCTTGACAAGGCAGAAGCCATGGTCTCAAAGGCGCATACAATTATCACACAAAAAGACCTCCCAATGGGTTCTGCTACTACCACACAGAAAAGCGAGGTTGAAACTAACATAGACACTATCAGGGACAAACTGCAATTGGTCCTCAACTTTTACAAGGCAGGAAATTACGAGGCTGCATTTGTTACTGCAAGGTCTGCCTATCTTGACAGCTACGAGCAGGTTGAGGTTCCACTACGTGAGATAAATCCTGATTTTACAGCGCAAGTAGAGACTCAATTCTCCGAACTTCGAACCCTTATCAATGACAGGGCGGATTATGGCAAAGTTGAACAAATGACAATCGAGATAAAACGTGACCTAGACGAATCTGAAAGACAAGTGGTGGGAGTTGGTACACTGGCACCTGGCATCGCCTTCTCGGCCTCACTTACGCTGATATTTCGGGAAGGTTTGGAATCGATATTGATTATTGGCGCAATACTTACCTATCTTGAAGCCTCGAGGAATACTAAATTCATGCCATACATCTATTACGGTGCTCTGGTAGCAATTGGAGCAACCGCAGCAACATGGTTTGTGGCCTCTTACTTGATCCAAATATCTGGGGCCAGACGAGAATTGATTGAAGCTATTGCCGCCATTTCTGCAACTGCAGTGCTATTCTATGTGAGCTTCTGGATACTAAGCAAGATAGAAACCAAAAAGTGGATGGAGTTTGTCAAGGCAAAGGTTTGGCAGGCTTCTGCCGCAGGGGGAGTTACAGTATTTGTACTGCTCTCGTTTTTCACCGTATACAGGGAAGGGTTCGAGACAGTCCTTCTATATCAAGCGTTGCTTGGATTTGCAAAATATATGGAGATGTACGTGATGCTGGGTTTTGTCGGCGGCCTGGCCGGATTGTTTGTAGTGTATTATGTCATGAGAAGACTTGGACGAAGGCTTCCACTCAAGTGGCTCTTTGGGATCACCATGGGCGTAGGTGGATATCTCTCAATTGCATTTATTGGAAATGCAGTGCGAGAAATGCAGATACTTGATTGGATACCAACCACGAACCTCATAGGAATTGTCCCAAGACTTGATATCAATATGGCTGAGATGACAGGAATACATCCTACCCTTGAGACAGTAATAGCACAGATGGTGTTACTTGGAGTCTACCTTACTGCTGGCTTGTATATTCTTGTGGTCAGACCAAGAAGAGAAGAACAGATGGCAAAATTACGCAAGTCAAGGTTGCAAGTTGGTCAAATTGAAGAAGAGAGTTAGAATTGGAATAGATGTTGGCGGTACTTTTACCAAAGCGGTAGCTATCGATATATCTGACGGCACCATCATTACAAAATCCACCGTTCCCACAACCCATGATGACGATACAGGGGTGTCCAAAGGAATAGTAAACTCTCTTGAAAAACTGGTCTCCACTTCCGACATAAGACTTGAGGAGATTGAACTGATAGCGCACAGCACAACCCAGGCAATCAATGCCCTCTTAGAGTCTGATACATCAAAGGTTGGCATAATCGGAATGGGCGTAGGTCCTGAAAAACAGAACGTCATAAAAAGAACGAACCTCCAGAAATCTGGTACAAACACTCGCAATGATCTCAAAATCTCTTACCGGTTTCTTGATACATCACATCTTATCTCAGAGCAGGAGGTCAGAGATGCGATAAGTCAATTGCAAAAGGAAGGAGCCACTGCAATTGTGGCAACAGAGGCGTTTTCTGTGGACGATCCTTCAAACGAATTATTTGTGATGAAGATAGCAAATTCATTAAACATTCCTGCGACCGCATCTCACGAGATATCAGGAATATATGGACTTGAAATCAGGACACTTACGGCAGCTGTAAACGGTAGCGTGATGCCAAAGACTGTTCAGGTGTCTGATTTTGTAGAGAAGGCAATACGACAAACCGGAATCTCTGCACCACTTATGATAATGAAGGGAGACGGAGGTGTAACCAATATGGAAACGTTTAGGACAAAGCCAATTCTAACCATGCTCTCAGGTCCTGCTGCAAGTGTGGCAGGCGCCTTGCTCTACCTCAAAGTAACAAATGGGATATTTGTGGAGGTGGGTGGCACTAGCACAAACATCTGTACAATTCGGGCAGGCAAACCCGAGGTTCGATATGTAACAATAAAGGACCATCCCACATGCATAAGGTCCATGGATGTACGAGTAGTAGGCGTGGCAGGAGGAAGCATGATACGGCTAAAAAACAACAGGATCTGGAAGGTGGGCCCGCGCAGTGCGCATATTGCAGGTCTAAAGTATTCGTGTTATGCAGACCCAGAGGAATTAAAGTCGGGTCAGGTGGTGCTCATCAGGCCAAAACCAAATGATGAGGAAGAATACGTGGCAATTCGGTGCAAAAGCGGTACGTATGCAATCACAAACACATGTGCTGCAAACGCGCTGGAGATGATAGAACCTTACGATTACTCTTTTGCAAACAAGTTTGCCGCAAAGACCGCATTTGGGCTCTTGGCACAAAAAATCGGAACGTCTCCTACCGAGGCGGCGCTCTCAGTCATTCAGACCTCATCATTTGAGATAACAAAGATTGTAAGCAGGATACTAAAGGAGTTCAAGATGGACAACCAGAAGGCAGTCATAATTGGAGGTGGGGGAGGGGCGTCAGTACTTGTTCCGTTTGTTGCAAAACAGCTTGGCATATCGTACAAAAAAGCAGACCATGCGGAAGTGATATCATCGATAGGGGTTGCCTCGTCTATGATCCAAGAAGAGATTGAGCAAACAATAAGCAGTCCCACAGAAGATCAAATCTCGACATTACACAAAAAAATCCATGCCATGATTGTGGAAAAAGGAGCAGTTCCCGAGTCCATAGTAATCAGTAGCGAGTACATTCCAGAACGATCAATTCTGCGTGTTACTGCTACCGGAAATGTAGAATATGACAACACACAATATGCCAAAAATATCTTTACATTAGATGAGGCTATTGATAGGGCAAGCGAGATAATCAACGTGCCAAAAGAGATGGTTGAGCTCAGCTTTGAGACTGACAATTATTTTGTCTTTACAGGCAATATGGAGCAGAAAAGATTTCTTGCCAAGAGAAAACAGCATCACGTTCTGATTCTTGACAGATATGGAAAGATGAAACTCTCTTTAAAAAATGCCAAACTGTTCCAAGGCGGAACGCTCTCCCTAATCGAACAAGTCGAGGATTTTATAACACCAAAAAATAAGGAGATTGCACCACAGATCTATCTTGTAGCAGATTTGAAATTAATCGACTACTCGGGGCTTACATCCTCTGCAAACATTGTTAATGCAATAAAAGATGAGCTCCGTAATGCATCAAAGTGTGCTGTAATAGTTGAACTCAATTAGATTTTGGTATTACAAGATTTTGTAATACTGTCCTAAAATCTTCGCTGGACTTAAATTATGAATTTATCTCTGCATGATTCTTGATGAAATCAAAATCAATTGCTGTTGCGATGTTAGCTTTAATTTCACTCTCTTCAGTGTCAGTCTTACCGGCGTTGGCACAAAGCACTTTTGATCAGGATCAGACGAATTTTGCAGTGGCACTTGAAGAGTCAATTGCCGATATGGAGACTGCCAGTAACAATCTTGGCCAAAACGACAAGGATACAGCAGTGACCCACGCCAGCCTGCCAGCAGAAAATCTGTATGCTTCCATGAAGCCAGAATTGGACGAATACAACTCGACAATGAGTGAACAAGTTGGTACGATGCTATCTGGTCTTGGGGATGAGGTGAAAAACAGTCCTGACACACAGACAGCGAAAAATTATCTTGATAATGCAAAACAAGTGCTAATAAATACAGAGACTGCTGTTCTTGGCGAGACGCTTGCAAGCAACATACAATTCAAGATTGCAGTAATAAGACAACTATTGGAGGATCAGATAGACTTGTACGGTGCTAGCGTTTCAAACGGCCAAATAAATTCAACTTCTACCTTCCAGCAGGGCACTGGATATATAACGCGCTCGCAAGAGTTGTATGGTGATATAAAGTCACAGCTGACGCCAGATCAGGTTTTCTCAGTTGAAACTGCATACTCTAACCTTTTATCGGCTCGTGACAACAAGGTACCACTTGATACTGAAGACCCCTTGACTGACAAAGTAAAGACTGCGTTTGGAGGGGGAACATCAGCCAACCCTGACATGTCAACTTATCTTACAAATGTGAAGAACCTCATCAATCAGGCAAAAAGTGAGTATGCTGCGGGAAATAGTACCGGAGCACAGGATCTGGTAACGAACGCATATCTTAACAATTTCGAATATCTGGAGCCTACTATAGCGGCAAGCAATAAAACATTGGACCAAGGCCTAGAAACATCTATACGAACAGATCTGCGTGACATGATAAAAAATGGCGCTCCAGTCTCTGACGTATCAGCAAAGATTGATTCCATTCAATCACAACTTGATAGCGTTGCATCCGTTGTGCCCGAGTTTGGCCCGATAGCGCTCGGCGTATTTGGATTGGCTATCGCAGTAATAGTTTCTACTAGATTATATCGAAACAAATCTGTTTTCAAATAATTTCTTTTCCAATAGTAGAAATTTTATAGAAATATCATTGACGAATCGCTTGAACAAAACCTTCTGAACAAGAAATTTTTTAAATTTTTAGAACAAGTTTTGTTTGTCTCACCGGTTGTCGGCTAACTCATACTCTTACTGAAACAGGATCTAACCGTATGTGAAGAAAAGAACAAGCAAATCAAGTTCAGACGGTGACTAATACCCAATGTCATGTAAAGCCGAAGTGGGGAGTAGGTTGGACATACTACCGTAGAAATTACGGGATTTACCCATACAGAGTTCAGGGGCTCGGTAGTTGAAGCAAGAAGATGGATCTGGACATGTCCAGTAGCGGTTCACGTTATTCTCTCTAATCCAGACTCTTCACTTTCATAATATAGGCGCAGTGCAGGGTCAGTCTCTGATTTTAATAAATACAGTAGCAACCCATCATCAGACTTGAAAATTTTCTTTATGACGTATGTCTTCCTGATGTTCCTTCCAGTTTCCACAACTCTAACCCTTTCGCCACACATGAATATGGACATCTCAAATTCCTTGAGAAAAATCACAGAACGCCCAGAAGTGGCATAGATTCCCATTGATATAGGTGGTATTCCAATATGCCTGAACATATCTTATCATAATTGTCATAAAATCTGTCCGCTTCTTCTTTTGTCCCTTCGAATATGGCCATTCCGGTTTTGTCGTCACTTAAAGGACCAGACCAGATGAATTTTCCACGTGATTGCCACTGATCAACCAACTCAATTATCTCAGGTGTGATTCTTTCCAGGTCTTCTTTTTTTATATCATCTCTTATTTGACTCATCAAGACCCAAGTTGTTTCCTGTTCTGTAGCTTGTGACATGGTTGTAATAACCACACTGTCTAAATTAAGTTCTACCATCGTTGCATTTTCCTGTTACAAAAAAATATCTTACATTGCTGTTATCACCGAGTATTCTAAATTTTTGTAACAAAAAGTTGTGTCCATTGGACAAATTAAATATATTATCAAATTAGTCTGAACTAATGAAAAATTTAGTCGTTGTCACTGTTGTTACGTTATCTCTTTTTGCTGTGACTTTTTCATCCGTGGAAAAAAATGAGGCCTTTGCAGATCCTGCAATGCCAATATCTTCACTAAAAGATACTGCAACAAAATGGCTTGAAGGAAATATAACCGACAAGCAGTATATTGATTTTATCAGGATGTTTGTTCAAAACTATACTCTTTCACAACCAGCACAAGTAAATTCAACAGGCTCGCCATCTGCACCAATTGCATCCAAAGGATTAGCAGACTTGACGTCTAAAAACTGCAACGACAAAAATTTTCCGCGAGTTGACTGGTCAGGCTGTAATTTTTCACAAACAAATCTTAATCATGCAGACCTTTCTAATGCCAATCTAGTTGGCACTAACTTTGAGAGTGCAAATATGCAAAAGGCATACCTTGTTGATGCAAATATGAAGCATTCAGACCTAAGCCATGCAGATCTATCAAACATTGACCTGCCAGAAGCTGACCTGAGCTGGGCAGACCTAACATTTGCCAATGGACCACTTGCCAACCTACGTCTTGTAAACCTAAATAATGCAAATCTAACTGGCAGCAATTTCTCAGACAGTTCATTTTCATTTGGTACCATGCAAGGGGCTATTTTCAAAAATGCCAATCTTTACCATGCCGAGATGGTCCAAGTGGACTTGTCAGGAGCTGATTTATCTGGTGCAAACTTGTCCATGGCAAGTCTTGGCGGTGCTAATCTGACAAACGCTAACTTTCATGGAGCAAATCTGCACAGTGCCAACCTTGGAGGTGCAATCTTGACTGGAGCTGACTTGAGCTGTATTGGAAATCCAATCTGTGTCGTGGGAGGACAATAAATTGGACTATATTACTCATCTTATCGTAACGTTGGGAGGTGCCTAGGTTCGTGGCATCAAAAACGATCATCTTGTTTGGCATCATAGTAGCACTTGCATCTGCCCTTACTGGTATTGCTGTTTACACATTTGCTGGAAACTCGCAACAATCAACCACAACAGTGCAAACAGCAGTATCTACCCAGATTCATGGCGTCACGCGAACATACTATATCGAGGCACAGGAGATACCTTGGAACTATGCCCCAAGCGGCAAGAATCTCATAACCGGAGATCCAGACACGGTTGATACGCCCCCCTATACGCCATCTGTCTATACTATTTCCGGAAAGGACAGGATAGGAAGCACGTATCTCAAGTGCCTCTATCGTGGCTACACGGACGATACATTTACCACCCCATCTCCGCGTCCTGCCTGGCTTGGAATAATGGGCCCGGTCATCCACGCCGAGGTGGGAGATACCATCAAGATTGTCTTCAAGAATACGTGCGGCGTCCCAGAAAGCATGCATCCACACGGGGTATTCTATGAAAAGTCGGACGAGGGGGCGCCATACAACGACAGTATTCCAGAGTCTGAGAAACCTGGAGACTTGGTTGCACCAAATGGTACATATACATACACGTGGCAGGTCCCGGAGAGGGCAGGTCCAGGACCCAATGACTACAGCTCGATACTGTGGTCGTATCACTCGCATGTAAACGAAGTAGAAGACACCTATGCCGGATTGATTGGCCCAATAATAATAACAAGACAGGGGGAGGCAAACCCAGACGGTACCCCAAAAGGAGTGGACAAGGAGTTTGTTACACTCTATTCGATTATAGACGAGAACCAAAGCCCATATATTGATTACAACATAAAGACCTTCACAAAAGATCCATCATCTGTAAATAAGGACGATGTTGATTTTCAGGAGAGCAATAAGATGGCTTCAATCAACGGCTATGTCTTTGGGAACCTTCCAGGGCTTGTTATGAAAAAAGGTGAGCATGTTAGGTGGTATGTGATGGGCATGGGGACCGAGGTTGACCTGCATGCCCCGCACTGGCATGGAAACACACTTGTGACATCTAATGGAATGCGCACCGACATGACAGAACTTTTCCCAATGAGCATGAAGGTGCTTGACATGTATCCAGATGATGTGGGCACGTGGCTGTACCATTGCCATGTAAACGACCACATTATTAGCGGCATGCTTGCGTTGTATACTGTGGAGCCAAACAACGGGACATAGCCGGTTAGCACATCAGCCAACGGAACCCTTGGAAACCTTCAGGTGGTATTGTCAACATCTGCAAATCCAAGCACTGACAAACCTACACAACTCAAGATAGATTTTCTTGACCTCACAGTAACAGAAAGTTTAGCAAAAAAGGCGAATCTTAGACCCGAAATACAATGCGGTTGCCGGGATTTGAACCCGGGTCGCGGAATTGGCAATCCCGCATATTAACCAAGCTGTACTACAACCGCTCAAACGATTTAGAAAATTCTAGTCTATTAAAGGGTATGTTTGTAAATACAATTTTTAACATGTTGGTACAATATAATCCGTGGATCCACAATTAGAAGAAAAGATAAATCAGAAAATAAAAGAGGTAACAGAAAAATCTGACGAACTCTTCAAAATAATAAATTCACTGGATCAGCTAAGAACTCATTCAGATTCTTTTGCTTATGGAATAGCAATAGGCAGATTATACAATTCATTTTATTATCAATGTAGAAGAATACTAAAACGCAATCCTACGGAAAAAGAATTCTCTGAATTCTTGGAAATTCTTCACAAACGGCAGAAGGAAATTCTTGCTGCACTAAGATTTAACTAAAGCCGGTTTTATTGCTGTAATCTTAATTGTAGGCGTTACAGGAAGTTTTACTGCAGCGCCATGCAATGCTTTTTTTGCTACCTCGAGATGCTCTTTCTTAACATATACTTCCATGAGGACTTGATCTCGCTGAACTCTGGCTGCTAAACTAACAGCCTTGCCAAACGCTCCCCTCATTCCTTCCTGAAGTCGGTCTGCACCTGCTGTGGCAATCATCTTGTTTTCTCGAAGTAAGATATGAGGATAGATTCTAAGTGTTGAAAAGTATCCAGTTTCCCCTGCAACCTGTTCAATGGCCTTGTTTGCTGCAAGTCTGGCCGATTCAATTGCCATGTGTCTTACCTGCATCTTTTCATTTGAACATAACTGTACACAATAATCATAATCCCCATCTCTTTTTCCACCTGAAAACTTGGCTATTTTTATCTGAGGTTTACCCTTGATGAATTCTTTTCTTGTATAGGGTTGGCCATTGCCATTGCGGTAATTTGCTCCGTGCATAAGAACACTTTTTCCTGTTTGTTTGGGCCCATATTTTAACCGTTAGATCAGGAAAAATTATGATATTTTATATTGTGACAAATCATTGGCTGATACTTGAAACTAATCAAATTCTCCATGTATAAAAAATAATGTTATATTGTGACTGATAATATGGTGTTCTAATGTCTGATATAGAATCAAAAGTCGAGGGAATTTTAGTAAAAGACCATGTATTGGTTTCAGACAAAGAGATGCAACACAATTTAGAACAACGAGGATTTGGAGAGATAATAAAAAAAAAATTTTTTCTAAAACCTTTTGAATCTCTTTACCTCATATACATAGACAAACTTAGACTTTACAAAGGAAAGCAACTAGTCAATTTTGATAATTTGATGAGTGATTGCATGAAATATGATAAAGAGATTTTTACAAAATTCCTAATCTATAGGGATTTGCGAACACGTGGATATATCACAAAGGATGGATTTGGATTTGGCTCGGATTTTCGAGTATATGAGAGAGGACAATTTGGCGAAAAAGGTACAAAGTATGTTGTATTTGGTCTAACTGAAGGACATAGACAGAAAATTGGAGTCTTGCAAAAACAAATAGAACAAATCACTACAATGGGAAAAGAACCAGTACTTGCTGTTATCGAGCGACGTGGCGAGGTAATATATTACAAGGTTTCAAGAATCCAGTTTCACCAAAATAAAGACCAGGCAGGATATTCTAGTATCGAGTTCTAATTTTAAATACTGTAAAATTATTACCAGTGATATTGGACTTTAAAGAGATTTACTGCTTTAACTGCAAAAAAAGCCTAGGAAGATATAGTGAGAAATATTTTTCCGACCAGAAAGTGAGTGAAATAATACGGGCAAACCATTCTTCGCATATATATGAAGGACATGAAATAGTCATAAGAAGAATAACTGCCTAGTTGGCACAGTTTAGAATTTTAGTCTCATTAAGGTTAAGAATCATTAGATAGCAAGTATTTTATAGCAAAAGAAGAAGGGCAGATCAATGAGATCATTATTTGTTTTTCTAGCCTTGATTCTTTCACTAGGGGTTTTACAAATTGCTCATGCAAGTAGTGATGTTACATTAACGTCTCCTACAATGGTAACTATAACAGGCCAGACTCTTACAAGTCTACATGTGGGTCAACAGATAGGAATTCAATCAATAGTTACAAACCATGGTACCTCGGACCAAAAATTCACCTATCTTGTTCAGGTTCTAAATAGTAGAGGCGGAACAGAATACCTCCAAGGGTTTTCAGCCTCAATGCTTGCAAACCAATCATTTACAGCTGCACAGGTGTGGGTTCCAAAAGATCCAGGCAGTTACACTGTCCAAGTATTTGTATGGGATAGCTTGGCTTCTGCAATTCCACTCACGGACGTAATTCAAACACACATAACTGTGGAACAGTAAATAGCAAAGAACCTCACTAATGGAATTTAAATTTTAAGTATAATTTTGTAGGATAAATTCTTCGTATCACTTAATTATTATCGGATTTTTTGGTCTGTAATGCCTGATGAATCTTGTAGAACATGTGGAGGAGAACTTACAACCTACTTGTCATGTTCAGAATGCAGAAAGACAACACAAAAAATATGCAAATCTTGCAATTCTCCCACCCGCAAACAATTTCATACCAAATGTATAAGCTCAGAACAAACCCACGGTTCTAAAGGAAATCAAATGTTACAGTTTGCTCAAAGGGTGGTATCAAGAAAACCTTCATTGTCAAGACGTTCTTTGGTAATAATGTTTGGAGTAATTGGTTTTTTTGGACTAGGATTTGCTACAGCTGCATATCTTGGACAATTTCAAAATGGCGTATCAATTTCAAGCAACGACGGTCTTCAAAACCAACCATATGGTGTACAGGGCGCAAAATCTGTACTTTCTGTGATTAATGTAGAAGCCATGTCACATCAATCATACGAAAACTGCCTTGCATATGGAAGTGGAGAATCTCTCACTGTTACATGTCCAACCCAATATGGTTATGTCTACAAGGCAATACTTGATTTGCCAAAAGATCTTGCAGACAAGTTTTCAGGCACAGTGTTTTCTATACGAGGGGTTTCTTTAACTGAGGGCCTAGATGGTTCGGTTATGCTACATTATCAGAACAATGATTATATGACAAATTTCTTTGCAAGCTAAAATATATGCTCCCGCCGGGATTTGAACCCGGGATCACTGCCTTGAGAGGGCAGTATGCTTAGCCGGACTACACCACAGGAGCTATCTTAAAGCCATAAAGAATAGCAATTTAAAGGAATGTTTTATCATTGAATAATTTGTAAATTTTAGCAGCTTGGATACTTTATAGCGAAATCACCAAATCAAGTTTTCATGGACATCTACAAGATTCCAGAATTACTTTCGATTTCAAATTTTCCTGTAGGTTTAGGTGGGTGTAGAAACGATAAAAGTAATTTTGATTGCTGCGAATACAACATTACTGTATTTGATGAAAAGTCAGGAGAATCAATTCATGAATTCTCAGATCAATTTGTGAGATTACATCACTGTTCTATATCTGAAAATAACGTGGGAATTTTAACACAGATAAAAAATCTGACCATTCTAAGCGATGATCAATGGAAACTTCGCATGTTACTATCTAAAATAAAGGAAAAAAACACAATGATCTCAAACTCTTATACACAAAGCTGTCTTGTCGATGCTGGAATTTTGTCTAACAAAGCAAAAGATGATACAAAAACAAATAATCCATTTGCTCCAGTTTGGATAAAATGTGCATCTTACTTTCTTGTGGACGCATTATTTTCTATCAATTCCAAGAGGCCAAGCCCTGCTCACATGCTAGAAATTATTAGACATTTACCAAAGAATAATATCAACGAGGTTTTTTCATTGGTACATCAAATATTGGGTATTGAGAGAGCTTCGGTGACGGTTCTTCCAAGAATGCTAAAATCAACTATGGGGTTCTCTGACATGGTTGAGGAAAATGGACACTCGAAGATAATTAAAAAGAAATATGATTATTTTATAGAAAACTCTCTTCTGACAGACTGTTACTTTTACCTTGGATACCTAAATAGGAATAATATCATGAAAATAAGAAATCATATACACCGTAATCCTCAATATATCCACATTCTTCGGATTGCTCTGGACATAGAAAGCGATCCGTTGGTTATAGACAGGCAAGCAAGTTTGCTTTTACAAAGAATCAACGAATTGCTTGTAGATATAAAAGATCAAAAATAAGTTAACCATTTTTTTGACAACCTTTAAAACTATGTAGGAGAACTCCCAGATATGACAGACGCAGCATGCGGATGTGAATCAGCAGCAGATGGCGGCGTAGAATGTGACTGCCAAATGCAAGGCGAATGCTATTGTGATGCTAGTTGTTCTTGCAAGGCACAAGTTTGTAAGCAACAAGTTGCCTCATTCAAATAGATTTTCGGTCCTTTTTTTCTTTTATTTTTTAAAAATGACTAGTTACTTTTCTTCTTCTTTTATGCCCCATGTTCTTACAAGTTCTTTTTGAAACGTATCAACTTGTTTCTCATTTAGTGCATCTCCACAATTTTTGTGCGTTGGAACTACAACCATTCCATCCAACTTGAATTCTACTTCGTACATGTGGACTTTATCGCATTCACACATGAACGAAATACGCAAGTTACCGCTATATTTGCTTATTTGAAAGCTTTAACTATATGCCATTTTTGTATATGAAACACATGCATAAATGTTCGGCATTATCCGTTTTTGTTCTGTTTATTTTAATAGAAGGTAGAGACAGATGTCAAATACCAAGTTAAAAATTATTTTTGGAATAATAGTAGTGTCTGCAGTTGCTGGTGTGTCTTGGCCCTATTTTGCAAATTTGAATCTCAATGCTGTGCCAGTGGCAGCAAGCCAGTGGCACATGGGAAAAGGCTCTCAATATGAACCAGAAATGATTTACGATGTAACCTTTAACAATACCAAGTTTACTGCTGATATCAAATTTCTTCCTTTACAGGGACAAAGTCAACAATTACTTGTGCAAATAACACCTAGTGGTACCAACAAAATCATCAGTCAAACTGTTCCAATTGGACTTGTTTATGATTTTCCTAATGTTTCCTCTGATGCAAAACCATACTTTGATGCGTTAAACCAATCAGTTTTTTCAATGAGGGACTATGCAACAGATAGCAAGTATCTGGTAAAAGGTGCAGAATGGGGAGACCTTTACATTGGAGCCAATCACGAAAAGCTTGTCATCACAGATGTTGGTAAGATGTCTTTTGGATTTGGTTCGGCTAGCGCTTATCTGTTATCATATAGGGAAGGTGTAAACCAAAATCAATATTGGATTGTTGACAACTTGCCTCTTCCAGTAAAGGCTATAGAATATGATTTCAACGGAACTCTAGTAGATACCTATGAACTGGTATCACTCAAGGCTCCGCTGACACCAGGTTTAAGCTCGTAGCATTCTACCAAGAGCCAATCACAGAATTCTATTACTGCTTTGTCAAATTTTCCCCAAACGTGCAAAGACGCAGGTAGTATGTCTAGTCTGATACTATCTAACATAATTCTTACACCTTCTTTTCCTTCATACATGTAGGCATCTTCAACTTGGGGATTGCTTAAAGTTTCATTGGCCTTTGACTTGATGATCTCTCTTGAGATTGAAAATTTTTTACCGTCTCTTTGAAATACAATTCCTATATTTTCTGTACCATATGATTCAAAATCTTCAATTTTATTCCTTTGAGGAAAATTCAATGAGAGTCTAATGTTATATTTTTTGCCAACACTTGTTGCAATATCATTTATTGCAGTAAAAGCCATGGCAGGATTTTTCTTTGCAAGAAATCTGATTTGAGGTAAATTACTCCTAAGTTCTTTTTGAAGTTCTGTAGTAATGATTCCAAAACTCATGACAAAAAAAGTTGTGGTTTTTCTCATATTTATTGAATTCACTTAATTATGGGAAAAATTTCAAGTAACATATGTTGCCACTCGATAAGGATGGCATACCTTATGACGAAGGTGCAGAAAGGGCATCAAGTGTTGAAGATTATAAGGTTACATGTATCCAGTTTATCAAAGATATTAGCAACGACTATCTTGCATGGGTTGATTATTACAAACTTCCACCAGAAGAAGACAAGAAGCGAAGAGACAAGATTCATGCTATTGTTGAACGTACAAATGAATGGATAGCCAAGGTTGCAACTACCATAAAAGGTGTTGACATTGTTATGAACGACGGAATTCAAAAGATGGCTGAAAATACTGCAGGTTATCCTTTTCAGATAGGAGTCTTTGTCAATAACACGTCAGGTTATACATTGGCAAAACCAGGAATAATTGATATTAACATCAAAGCATCTGGAAGGGAAGGCTGTAAGACAAAGCTTGGATGGCATCAAAAAGAAAAAAGATTCCTGATAAGCTCTACAAATCCTGTTATCATCGATGAATCAAATATTGATGAAAATGACCATGACTTGCTTGATCTTCACCTAAAGATGGATACACAAAAATGTCAACCAAGGGACCTCATATCATTTACTGTAGTTGTAGTTGAAAATAAAGACGGCAATGAACATGAACGCAGAGGGATTACAACTATTATTCACATAGCGTGACTTCTAACACTATTCTGGGTTCCTCTGCACGCTTGTCAGAATATTTCAAATGTGAAATCTTTGTTGCCAAGTCCTCATCAGTAACTACTGATGCCTTGCCTGCAAACAACTCATTATCATATCCAACCTTAACAGAAGAATTTGCTATTGCATTTTTTAACCAGTCACTATTGGGGTTTCTTCTGGAAAAATAGAATTTGTTGTTATAAAAAACTGCTTTGAGCTCAACAGAATGCTCCTTTCCTGATTTTCTACCAGTTGTAACCAAAACTGCATAAAAAGAACCCTTGGTAAATCTCATGTGTCTTATTTTTGTTATAAAGAATTTAACCCATTGGATTGAAAACTCTGATATCTGTAACGATAAACTGACTTGATAAGATTCTCACATGGCAACAAAACTTGAATTTGATAGAAAACAGATCAAGGCAGACGACTTTAAAGGAAAAAAAGTCATTGACCGTGAGGGAATAGAATATGGCAAAGTCAAACATATTCACATAAACGCAGATACACTGGAAGTGGTGGGTATTACTGTTCACGAAGGAATCCACAAAAACTATTTCCTGTCACGTGACTACGTGGATAGATTTACTGAAGAATCAGTCCTACTTGCCTCTGCTCCAATAAGAACAGATGTAGCAGTAGTAGACATTGACGGACGCAAGATTGGAAAAATAAAACGACTACACCTAAGCAAGGAAACAAATGAACTAGAATCAATTGAGGTCACAGAAGGATTGACTAGTTCGAGAATATTCCATACTTCAGAAATCTGGGGAGTCGGAGAAAAGATAATTCTCAGACAAACAAAAGACGAATACAAAAAACCTTAACTTTTTTATCTTTTATTTTACTAGTCTTATCATCTGCTTGCCGTTATGGTATCATAAATACATGTATACTGTTAGTAATTTATAATCCAAGAAATGACTCATTTGTATTGTATGCTGTAGAAACAAACGTACTTTCTAAAATATACAAAAATGGCCTCAAGGCAGTAGATGAAATATCAATACAAATAGAAAATGGAGAAATCTTTGGCTTTCTTGGACCAAACGGTGCTGGAAAAAGCACAACAATAATGATACTCACTACACTGCTCAAGCCAACTTCAGGCAAAGCATATGTTGCAGGCCATGATGTTGTGTCACAAGCAAAAAAAGTCAGAGAAAATATTGGATATGTCCAACAAGAGTCTACAGTAGACGAATACTTGACTGGAAGAGAAAATCTTCTTCTTCAGGCAAAACTAAACCATATTTCAGCTGACCTAATTGACAAACGAATTGATGAGATCCTGGAAATTGTTGAACTAGGTGATAGACAAGACGAAGCAGCAGTCACCTATTCTGGAGGTATGAGAAAAAGACTTGATATTGCAGGTGGACTCTTACACAGGCCCAAGGTACTCTTCCTAGATGAGCCAACACTTGGACTAGACATACAAACTAGGTACAAAATTTGGGAATACATAAAAAAAATTCACAGCGAGTTTGGAATGTCAATCTTTCTTACAACACATTACATGGAAGAAGCTGACAAGCTTTGTGATAACATATCAATTATTGACCATGGAAAAATCAAGGTCACAGGCTCTCCCAAGTCCCTGAAAAGCTCTCTTGGAAACGAGGTTGTAGTATTTGAGATGGACTCGGAAATGAAACTAGACAGGCTAATCCTTGAACTAAAAAAAATCCCTATTGTCAAAGAAATCACAATGGATGGATTTGAGGTTACAGCATTCACTACTAATGGTGACCAGCTCATCCCACAAATATTTCAGCAGGCTGCTGGACTTGGAATAAAAATAGAGACAATCTCTCTTACCAAACCCACACTTGATGATGTATTTTTGTCATATACAGGCCGTGAACTTCGTGAAGAAAATGGTAAATATGACAGAAAAAAAGAGCGTGAAAAAATCAGGAGGATTCGAGCTTGATGCTATCAGATACTTATACCATTTTTTGGAGGGAAATGAAACGATACAAAAAATCTCGAAGTGGTATACTGATAAGGCTTATCCAACCTGCAATCTGGATTATAGTGATTGGAAATACTTTTGCAAGTACAAGACCACTTATACAATCTGTAGGTTTTTCTGGTTCTTATATTGAATTTATGGCGCCTGGCGTGATAATACTGACTGCAATTTTTACAAGCATTTTTGGCGGCGTTAACACCTTGTGGGACAGAAGATATGGATTTATGAATAAAGCACTGACCTCGCCAATTTCCAGATCTTCAATCGCACTGGGAAAGATGCTTGCAATATCACTAATTTCTGCACTCCAGTCCAGCTTGATTCTAGGAATTGCGCTTGCACTAGGTGTTGGTTTTCCCAATTTACTGATGGTGATTCCAATCATGGCAATTGTAATTGCTTTCTCGCTTGGATTTTCAGGAATCTCTGTTATAGTAGCTGCAACCTCAAAATCACAGGAGACTTTTTGGGGTGTGATCAACTTTCTTGGCATGCCTTTGTTTATGCTAAGCCCTGCACTTTTCCCGTTGGAACTTTTGCCATCTTGGCTTGCGTTTGTTGCCAAGCTAAATCCCGTCACCTATTCTGTACTACTAATCAGGCAGATGATGACAGGAACTGTTCAAGCCTTCTCAATAGCATTGGATGTGGCTGTCATCTCCGGGTTTGTTGTTGTTATGGTTGCAATAGCAAGCTATGTATTCACAAGAGAAGTCAACAAGCCCTTCTAATCCACCTAAGTTGACAAAAATTGCAACAATTCCTCACTTAGGAGATCTTTTTGGTATTTCGCAAGTCCCTCATAGTTGAAGGCTTCGCTTACGCTAATAGGGATTATAGTAATCATACTTGGCACTATAGGCCAGTATGCATGGGCAGTTAACGCTCCACAGTTTAGTACCCAGTGGGGTGTATATGGACTACAAACGACTGGTCAATTTGCATTTCCACAAGGAATCGCAGTTGATTCTAAAGGCAATGTCTATGTCACGGATCTGGGAAATAGAAGAGTCGAGCAGTTTGATAACAATGGCAACTTTATTTTTACTTGGGGAACAAAGGGATCTGGGAACGGCCACTTTCAAGCTCCAATAGGAATTGCAATTGGTAATGGTTCAATTTACGTTGTTGATAATGAATTAAACAGTGTTCAAAAATTCGATATGAACGGTCAGTTCGTAACACAATGGGGAACACAAGGTGATGGCCACAGTCAGTTCTTACTTCCAGAAGGAGTTGCAGTCGATTCCAAGGGAAATGTATACGTTGTAGATACTGGCAACAGCAGAGTTGAAAAGTTTGATGGCAATGGAAACTTTGTATTATCTTTTGGGCAAAGTGGATTAGATGATGGGCAGTTTCTTTCTCCACATGGAATAGCTGTTGATTCACATGATTTCATTTATGTAACAGATACAGGAAATAACAGAGTAGAAAAATTTGGCACCGATGGAACTTTCATACAAACCTATGGTACATCTGCTAGTCTGAAATCTCCAATTGGTATAGCTATCGATAAATCAGGTAACATCTATCTTGCTGATAACGGAAATACCAGAATTGCAGAACTTGACAGCACTGGTAACCCAGTTACTTCTTGGGGAAGCTCTGGTACCGGACCAGACTTTTTCAACAACCCACGTGATGTTGCAGTAGATCCTGCTGGAAATGTCTTTGTTGTAGATACCGATAATAACAGAATTCAAAAATTTGGCTCACAACCTATACAAACTCCCCAGATACCATCTCAAAATGACAATCAAACCACTAATCAAAACAATGTTCAAAATACCACCTCATCTTTGATAACAGATCCTAATGACAAAACTCCGCCGCAAATTACTGCTCCAAAAGACATGACCATAGAAGCAACCGCTGCATTGACTTCGGTTTCCATAGGACAAGCCACTGCTACTGATACAGTAAAAGTAGCCTTGATTACAAACAACGCTCCATCAAAATTCCCAATTGGAACAACAATGGTTACATGGAATGCAATGAATGTAGGTGGGGTTGTTTCAAAAGCAATACAAAAGGTAACTGTAATTGATACCACATCACCAACACTTACTGCACCTCCAAATGTTACCACACAGGCAACAAGTGCAAATCATAATACAATAGATCTTGGCCTGCCTTCTGCTTATGATGCAGTTGGTGTGGAATCTATCACAAATAATGCGCCAACATACTTTGCATTGGGACAAACAGTTGTTACATGGAAAGCATTTGATGCATCAGGTAACGTAGCTACTGCAAATCAAACTGTACTTGTACAGTATAACATACCGCCTTCAATCACTGTACCGCCTAACATGACTGTAAATGCAACTGGTGTACTAACATCAGTAGATATTGGTCAAGCTAGTGCAACAGATGCAGTTGGTATATCTTCACTTACTAATGATGCACCAACATCTTTTCCACTTGGTACCACTGCAGTAACTTGGGCTGCAACTGACACTGCAGGAAATCAGGCAACAGGAAAGCAAAAGATAACTGTTGTAAACCATCTTTCTCCAAAGATCACCCCACCAACTGATGTAACCTTTGAAGCAACTTCACTTGATAATAACGCAGTACCACTAGGAAATGCTACTGCTACTGATATAGAACAAGTTACAATTACAAACAACGCACCAAGTGTATTCCCACTTGGAAAAACAACAGTAACTTGGACTGCAACTGACAAGTCTGGTAATACTGCTAGTGCAAATCAGGTAGTAAATGTGGTGGATACCACGGCACCCAAGCTTGCTCAACCAAAAGATATTACCTTTGAAGCAACTTCACTTGATAATAACGCAGTACCACTAGGAAACGCTACTGCTACTGATATCGAACCTGTTACAATTACAAACAATGCAAGCAAAACATTCCCACTAGGCAAGACTGTTGTACTCTGGACTGCAAAGGACACATCTGGCAATACTGCAAATGTTACACAAACTGTAGATGTTGCTCATACTATTCCTCCAAAGCTTATTGTTCCAGCAAACATCACCTTTGAAGCAACATCACTTGACAATAATACAGTCCCACTGGGTACACCAACTGTTACTGATATTGAACAAGTAACAGTAACTAATGATGCACCAAAGGTGTTCCCACTTGGAGAAATAACAGTCACCTGGACTGCCAAGGACACATCTGGAAACATATCCAATGCAACTCAAACTGTTTTGGTACACGATACAACTGCACCCAAGATAACAGTGCCAGCTGATGTTACCTTTGAAGCAACTTCACTTGATAATAACGCAGTACCACTAGGAAACGCTACTGCTACTGATATTGAACAAGTTACCATAACTAACAATGCACCCAAAGTGTTCCCACTTGGCAAGACGACAGTAACTTGGACCGCAAAAGATGCTACAGGAAACATATCAAATGCAACTCAGATAGTAAATGTGGTGGATACAACTGCACCCAAGATAACAGCTCCAGTAGAGGTCAAGACAACAGCAACATCTCTTGCTGATAACACAATTTCACTTGGCAATGCAACTGCCTCTGATAATGTCAAAATAGTCTCAATTATAAACAATGCAACACAGGTCTTTCCACTTGGCAAGACAGTAGTGTTATGGACTGCAACTGACGAGGCTGGAAACAAGGCAGATGCTACTCAAATAGTGGATGTAGTAAATACCACACCGCCCAAACTTATCGTTCCAGCAAACATCACCTTTGAAGCAACTTCACTTGATAACAACTCAGTACCACTAGGAAATGCTACTGCGACTGATATAGAACCTGTTACAATTACAAACAACGCACCAAGTGTATTCCCACTTGGAAAAACAACAGTAACTTGGACTGCAACTGACAAGTCTGGCAATGTATCAAATGGTACCCAGATAATTGATGTTGTGGATACCACGGCACCAAAAA
>CAYUTC010000016.1:0-23757 GCA_964447595.1 uncultured Nitrosopumilaceae archaeon | reverse complement strand
GCGATCAAGAAAGGCTTGAATTGTTTTTGGTGCAATTTTGTAATCTAGTTCCAGAATTATGTTTCTTTGATTTGAGAGTTCTAATACTATGTGGTTCATAATAAAAACTAGAGTGGTTTGAAATAAATATTGGTTGTCTATCCATTAAAAATATGGAAATCCACGTATATGATACGTATGTAGAAGCGCAAGATGGACATACGATGCACTTTGACGTCATTACAAGTGTCAAGGATCATCAAAAGGCGATCTCATATGCAAAAGAATGGCTAAAGACCATAGGCGAAGGCAGTGCCAAGGTTACAACTGAAGAGTGCCAATTTTGTCACACTCAAGGTGCTCCAGAACCAATTGCAAATGAAATCCAAAGAAAGGGATACTTTATCCAAAAGATGGAAGGCTGCCCTAACTAAATTTTTTAAATTCTTTTTCCCATTTTTGCAAACTCTTTTTAGAACGATAACCATTACTTTATTTTATGACCAAAAGGAAGTACAGCAAGCTATCAGTAGAAGGAGACATCCAGACCAAATGGATTTGTGGCTGTTTTGAGACAATTGATGGTTTTTTCAAGTTTTGCCAAAAACACAATGATGCCATGAAAAAGACAATCGAGGCTCAAATAGACGAGCTTGACATGACTATTGTGGTAAACGAAAAAGATTCCTAGACTATAGTGTTACTATTGCAATAAATGCAGACACAAATACAATTGCTACCGTATTTAACAACTTTATCACAGTATTAAGAGCAGGACCTGCTGTGTCCTTGTATGGGTCGCCAATGATGTCTCCAACTATTGCTATCTTGTGTTCCTCAGTTCCTTTTTGCTTGTTAATTTCCATGTACTTTTTGGCATTGTCCCATGCGCCACCAGTATTTGCCAGATGGAATGCCAAGAAAATTCCTGTAATTACAGCACCCATTAAAAGTCCGACTACAGCAGATGGGCCTAATATGATACCAAGTATTATTGGTGCTGCAATTGTAATGGCAGCAGACTTCCAAAGCTCACGCAATGAAGCAACTGTTGCAACATCAACGCACTTTGCATAGTCAGGTTTTGCTTTAGATGTTAAAATTTCGGGGGTCTCCTTGAACTGTCGTCTTACTTCTTCTACCATCTTTGACGCTGCCCTTGCTACTGCAGATATCAGTTGGCTAGTGATGAAGAAAGGCAACAGACCTCCTACAATCAAACCCACAACTACAGAGGGGTTTGAAAGACTGTAATCAAAAGCATGCTGAAATATTTTTCCTGCCTCATATTGAAATGCTTGAATCATAGCTAGTGCAGCAAGACCTGCACTTGCAATTGCAAAACCTTTGGTAACTGCTTTTGTAGTATTACCTACTGCATCAATTTCATCTGTAACTTTACGATTTTCTTCTCCCATTCCTGTCATCTCTACAATTCCACCAGCATTATCGCTGATGGGACCAAACGCATCAATGCTTAGAACAATTCCTGCAAGACTTAGCATAGCCATGGCGGTAAGCGAGGTTCCAAAGATTCCATAAAGTACGGCTTGAGTTGGATCTGGTGCAGAAGATGATGCCAGCACGTATGATGTGGCAAGTGCAACAGTAATTGCAATCATAAATGGACCTGTTGAACGCATTCCTTGGATTATTCCCATTAGTGTAAGTGATGCATAACCCCATTTTGCAGATTCTGCAATTTCTTGTACCGGTTTGAATCGGTAGCTTGTAAAATAGTCTGTGATTCTTTGTATTATTGGCACCAAAATAACTCCAATTACGGTACTACCAAAAAGCGCATATGCAATTTGAGTATGACCAAGGAAAAAATACGTGAAAACAAAATTCAATGCAATTGCAATTGCTGCAGAAACATAGAATGCGTTTGCAAGTGGCTTGTTTACCTCAGTCATCTTTCTTGGACCAATTGTTGCAATGCCTATAATGGATGCAAATAGTCCAGCTGCGCCAACTAGCATTGGATAAAACAAGTTTTGAGGAGTGCCAATTAGTCCTGCAATGAGCAGCGATGCCAACATGGTTACAATATAAGACTCGTAAATGTCAGAACCCATCCCTGCTGCGTCACCCACATTATCTCCTACGTTATCTGCAATTGTTGCTGGGTTTCTTGGGTCATCTTCTGGGATGTTTGCCTCTACCTTTCCCACCAAGTCTGCACCCATGTCTGCAGCCTTTGTAAAGATTCCACCACCAACTCTGATAAACAAGGCAATTAAACTAGCACCAATACCGACGCCGGCAATTGTAATGGGGCTTGGAAATGCAAAATAGAGCAAGCTCATACCCAAGAGGGCCATTGCGGGCACTGCCAATCCTACAGTTGCCCCTCCTCTGAAGGCAAGAGCAAAGGTATGTCCAAGGCCTTTTCCAGAGGCATTTGCAGCACGCACTGCAGCCTTTACCGTGATTTTAAGCGATATCAGACCTGCAATAGCTGAAAGTCCTGCTCCAACTGCAAAGGCAATACCATTGGTAGAGCCAATTGCTGCACCAATCAATACTGCAAGACCCACTGCTATTGGAATTACAATTTTAAACTCTCGTCTTAAAAATGCCATTGCCCCTACCCCAACAGCGTTTGAGATATCTAGCATCTGTTGTGTTCCTGGTTTTTGTTTAGATACCCACATTGCAAGGACGGCAGCAATAATAAAACCGATAACTGACGCACCTACAGGAATTATTTCTTTGAGCGTCATTTACTAGGTTTGTGCCTATTTCTGGGAAATATAAACCATCTTAGAAGAGCTATTTTCTTTTTTTGTATGGTGCAAAAGTTTTGCCGCCAAGTCCTTGTCTTACTAGTTTGTTAAATCTTCTTCCGTGACTCAGATATGGAAATCTCATGTGAATTAGCTCATGCACTATGGTATTTTCCAGTGTTTTTTCATCTGGGATCTTTTTCATGTTTATAAATACAAGATTGTGTTGCAGATACGACACACCAAGATACTTGTAAGCAGATGTCCTTCTTCCCTCTGTTACTTCTTTTGGCATCTCAAGCACCTCTTTTGTTGTAAGTAAAATTTTTGGCTCCTCGATACCAAACCTGTTTGAGTATATTCCGACCTTTTCAAGAATTTTCAATCGAAGACCTGGATCAATCTTCATAGGTTTGAAATTTTTAAAATACCAGTTTAATTTGGGTTGTCAAATATCATCTTGAAAATTGTATATTTTTTCAAGTTTACTACAAAAGTGGTTATGCGGGGTCAGAAATCGTGAGTGTAATCATATATCATACAGCCACCGGATCATCATTCCCCTGCTGTCTTATGTCATAGAATCAACAATTGCCTTTGCCTTATTTCTTATGTCACTAGTTACTTTAACAATCACTAGTCCTTCGTTAGGCTGGCCATACATAACAACTGAATTTTCCGGGGCAAACAAGACTACAGGCAATACAAGCAAGTCTTCCTCTCCGTTTACAATTATTCGCACTGGTTTTTCCATCTCAAATGCACGCTTGATTGTATTCATACTTTCATCTGTGATTTCTGCTGCAGGGTTGTTGCATCTAAGTAAAGTTCTTGCCAACCCCTCTGGGAGGTTTCTTTTTTGCCTTTTTTCTAATGCATCAACGATTTGTATAGCTGGTATTATTCCAAATTTTACTAGTTTTTCTGTTGTTGCATCACCTACTGTTACAAGAAGCGTATCATGGTTGATGTTTTGAAGAATGACATCTTTTGTAATCTCAGATTCTTTTAATAATAAACCAAGAGGCTTTTTCAAATCTGCACGCAATCTTTCTGGAAGATGCACAAGATACCTTTGTTTTGTTCTATTTTTGTGTAGCTACTTCGGCCTTCATTTCTTCGCTTAGCTGTGCAGCAATTACACTACACTTTGCTGCAACGTTTTTTGCCACAGACATAAATGCCTGCGCATGCGGCGAGTTTGGATCAGTTACAAGTACCGGTCTGCCGCTGTCAGAGCCTTCCATTATTCCAGGATTGAGCGGAATCTCACCTAAGAATGCAAGACCATATTTCTCGCTCATTCTTTTGGCACCACTTTGACCAAAGACATAATGTTTGGTGTCACACTTGTTGCAAATAAAATGGCTCATGTTTTCAATGACTCCGATGATTGGAACGTTTAATTTTTGAAACATGCCAAATGCCTTTACTGCAACGTTGCTTGCTACCTCTTGAGGTGTAGTAACTACCACTATACCAGTAATTGGAATAGTTTGAGCAAGTGTCAACGGTATATCTCCTGTTCCTGGTGGAAGATCAACTATAAGATAATCAAGATCACTCCAGTTTGTATCCACCAAAAATTGTTTTAAAATTCCTGAAATTATTGGTCCTCTGTAAATTGCTGCCTGATGGTCTTGGTCTGCAAAAAATCCAAAAGAGACTACCTTTAATCCGTGCGATGTGGTAGGCTGCAACTTGTTGTTATCAACTTCCATTGCAGACTTGCCCATACCTAGCATTAGTGGAACGCTTGGTCCATAAATGTCGGCATCTAAAATTCCAACCTTTGCACCTGTTTGTGCCAGAGCCAGAGCAAGATTCACTGAAACCGTGGTCTTGCCAACACCACCTTTGCCGCTTGCAATGCCAATAATGTTTTTTACAGTTGGAAGCATTTCATCCATGGATAACGCACGACCTTCCATTACTTTGGCTGTAACTTTGATGTCAACTTTTGATATTCCAGAAATCTTTGCAACTGCATTTCTGACATCTTGTTCTATTTGATCATTGAATGGGCATGCAGGTGTTGTTAGCTCTAGTGTAAATTTAATGTCATTATTGTTTATCTCCAGATCTTTTATCATACCCATTGATACAATGTCTTTTTTGAGGTCTGGATCAATTACGGTGCTTAAGGTCTGTAGTATCTCGTTGACTGATACCATATGATAAAAATTCTCAGAACGATATTTAAACTAAAGCAAAAATAGCATTAACTCATCCAAAGATTCATAAATTCAAATTTTGTCATCTTTTTTGGATGTTTTCTATATCGACACTTACTGATGTAGTTAGAGTACCTCCTAAATTGTTTGGCGAGTCACTCAAAAAGGCAGCAATTACAATATTGCGGGAAAAATATGAGAGTATGATAAATCCCGAACTTGGTTATGTCATAATGATTCTAGACACCAAAGTTGAAAAGATGGGCAAAATAATTGCAGGTGACGGCGGCACATATCATAGAGTAGAGTTTAGTGCACTTACATTTTATCCAAAACTTCAAGAAATTGTCAGAGGAGAGATTGTTGAGATTACAGACTTTGGCGCATTTGTAAGAATTGGTGCAACAGATGCTCTGTTACATCTTTCTCAGATAATGGATGATTATCTAAAAAGCGATGTAAAATCTGGTATGATTTTAGCAAACCAGAGTGGAAGAACCATGAAGATAGGTACAACCCTGCGCGCAAGAATCACTGCAGTATCTCTTGGCAAGACTGCTGCAATGAAGGTGGGAATCACATGCAGACAGCCGTTCCTTGGGTCCGATGAATGGATTGAAGAGGAAATAAAAAAGGCAAAATCTCCACAAGCACAACCAGAAAAAGCCAAAAAGCCAGTAGAAGCCAAGTGATAGAACATGGTAAAAGAAATGGCATGTCGCAAGTGCAAATTCGTAACTATTGGCAAAGTATGCCCGATTTGCAAATCATCTGATCTGACACCTGACTGGCGTGGTGCTGTCCTTATTGCTGATCCTGTAAATTCAGTTGTTGCAAAGTCTCTTGGGATAACGGAAAAAGGAAAATACGCGCTAAAGGTAACCTAGATTGCACAAGCGTGCAAAGAAAGCACTAGAAACATTTCTTGCAGAAGACATTGGTAAAGGAGACATTACAAGTAAGTTACTTGGTGGAAAAAAAATTTCTGCAAATATTATTTCAAGACAAGATGGTATCTTGGCTGGTGTAAATTATGCCAAAGAGATCTTTACCTCAAGAAAGTGTCGAGCCCAAGTCTTGAAAAAAGACGGTCAAAAGATAAGACCTAATGAGAGAATAATGGTCATAACAGGTCCTGCATATTCTATATTATCATGTGAGAGAACTGCACTCAACTTGCTTTCAAGGATGAGTGGAATTGCAACTCAGACCAACTTGTTGACAACCAAGATAAAGAGCACAAATTCTCGTGCTAAACTTTACTCGACTAGAAAGACTGCACCTGGTCTGAGAATCTTTGACAAGGAGGCAGTAGAGATAGGCGGGGGGCACAGGCATAGAATGTCGCTTGATCAAATGATAATGATAAAGGACAATCACATTGCGGTACAACCATTGCAAGAACTTGTTGCCAAAGCCAAAAAACGATACAAAACAATCGAGGTCGAAGTTGAAAATCTTCATGGTGCAATAACTGCGGCAAGAATGGGTGCAAATATCATAATGCTTGACAACATGACACCAGCCATGATTTCAAATATAATTGCCACATTGAAAAAACTTGGCCTGCGAAACAAAGTCAAAATCGAGGCATCTGGCGGAATAGATGAATCAAATGTAAAGTCATATGCAAGAACAGGTGTGGATATGATTTCTGTTGGTAAGCTAACCAGTTCTGTTTCAGGATTAGATTTGAGCCTTGAGGTTAGCTGATTGCAAGCATTCGTTCTATAGCTAGTTGTGCTTTTTGAGCTACATTTTTTGGAACCTTGATGTGGTACTTTTCTTCGTTTAGTGAAGCGTAAACCTTGTCAAGTGTTATCATCTTCATGTATTTGCATACAGCCGAGTCTGAGATCGGAATGAATTGTTTGTCTGGGTTTTGTTTTTTCATTCGGTACAATATGCCTGTCTCTGTAGCAACAACAAACTGGTTTGCATCAGATGTCTTGGCACGGTTCATCATACCTTCGGTTGACAAGACCTGAACCTGTCTGCTGCCATAGTCACCACATGCTATATCATACATTACTGATGAGGTGCAGCTGCATTCTGGATGGACTAGAAATTCTGCATTTGCAAACTGTCTTAGCTTGTCTTGTACGTCTTGTGGTCTGATACCTGCGTGCACATGGCACTCTCCTGCCCAGATGTACATGTTTTTTCGATTGGTCATTTTAGCTACATACGAGCCCAAAAACATGTCAGGAAGAAAGAGTACTTCTCTGTCTTCTGGAATTGATTTTACTACATTTACTGCATTAGATGAAGTACAACAATAGTCAAGCTCTGCTTTTACCTCAGCTGTAGTGTTTACATATCCAACTGCAACTGCATTAGGATGTTCGCCCTTCCATTTTCTAAGCTGGTCCGCATTAATTGTATCAGCAAGTGAGCATCCTGCTGCCAGGTCTGGAATCAGGACTTTTTTATCAGGGCAGGTGATTGCAGCAGTCTCTGCCATAAAGTGTACACCACAAAACAAAATAATTTTTTGTCTGGTTTTTGCAGCTTGCCTTGAAAGCCCTAGCGAGTCCCCGACACAGTCTGCAATGTCCTGTACTTCCGGAAGTTGGTAGTTATGAGCCAGAATCAATACATCTTTTTCTTTCTTTAATCTGAGAATTTCTGATTTTAGATCCATTTTCCAAAATATAGCTGGTCGCACTTGTCATTTAAAGGATCATAATAGTGAAAAATTTGTTTGCATAAAGAAACATTGTGGCAATATTTGCCAATTAGAATCCTACCTGGATTTCATCGCCACATATCTTTCGAAGACATTCTATTGCAGAAAGTATGGCAAGCCTGCTTGTTTTAGGATTTGTTTGACTTGGCACGTTTTCAACCTTTATTGCAAATTTTCCAAACTTGCCTTCAGCCAAGATTTCATGAGTGTTTTTGTCAGTAAGAGGATCAGCCACAATTTTCACTCTGGTTTTCGTGCTTCCAATTCCTGCAAGACTAAGTAGTGCTGCAACGTTAATGTTTGCAGGAAATAGTTTCACTACCTCTTGCGCAGGTCCTTCGTATATTGTAGTTTTTTCCTTTAGCTCATCAAGATTTATTTTGGAGATATCAAAAAATTTTGCACCCTTTAGTGCCTTTGGGTTTTTTGTAGTGACAAGTGTCAGAGTATCTAGTTCACCTTTGACAGCTCGTACTGCATCAAGCCCTGCAATGGCACCAGACGGAAGGTAGACTTTTTTGTTAAAGTCTTTGCAACCTTCTACAATTATTTCTAGTATTGATTCATCTAGTAGAGCACCAACGCTCATTATCATCAGATCTTTTCTGTTTTGAAGTATTGTTAGTGCATTATCTCTGACAGCATCTTGGGATGCAGCCTCCACTATCAGGTCAACTGGAGCAGATGCTAGCAGACCGACGTTGTCTGCGATTACAGGCTTGGTTTGCAATTTAGCCACTAACTTTTCAGATGCATTTTTTGAAAAATCGTAAACGTGTGTTAGTTTGGCTGGAATTTTTCCTGAATCTATTGCAAGCGCAATATCTGTTCCAATTGCACCGCATCCAAGCAATCCTATTCTTTTCAAATCATCTATTTTTGGTAAGACCCCTCGTTAAATCTGTTTATTGGAAATCCATCCATAACACAAAATTGAATTATGCAATTTGTGTTCAAAATTTCAGTATAGAGATTGTCAAAACACGAATCAACACTAATTGAAAAGTTTTTGTTCAGAGTGGCAAAACAGTGGATTGCAGGCGATACCATGGAGCAGGCCCTCAAGTCTGCACGTGAGGCCAACAAGAATGGAATGGGTGCCATAATTAACAAGCTTGGTGAACACATGTCATCAAAATCACAGATTGATGAGACAGTATCAGAATACCTAACCCTAGTTTCTAATCTGCGAAAATACAAGGTCTCTGGTGGCATCTCAATCAAACCTACCCAAGTAGGACTGTCTAAAAATGTCAAGGACTGTCAAGACAATCTAGAAAAAATAATTGAAAAAGCTGCCACACCACAATCCTTTGTCTGGGTAGACATGGAATCATCAGAGCACACTGATGAAACAATCAAGATATATCTTGACCTGTTTGAAAAATATGAAAGAGTAGGCATTGCAATTCAGGCAAATCTCAAGCGAAGTGTCCAAGACTTGGAGACGCTTCTAAAACATGGAGGTAAAGTAAGACTGGTCAAGGGTGCGTACAGAGAGAACACCAAACTTGCATACAAGACAAGACACGAAGTTGATGAAAATTATGTCAAATTAATGAAAATGCTATTTTCAGATGGTAACGAGTTTGCCATTGCTACACATGATTCACGGTTAATTGATCTTGCAATAGAGATGTCAAAAAAGCATGAAAAAAAATTCGAGTTTCAAATGCTAAAAGGAATACGGGACGAATTAAAACCAGTTTTGATTAAAGGTGGATTTTCAATATCTGAATACATTCCTTATGGAACCAACTGGCTTCCTTATTCAATTAGGAGATTGAGAGAAAGAAAACGAAACATACTTCTTCTTGGCAGCTCTTTTCTTCAGTCGCATCGTGTCTGAGTTTGTTCCCGCATGAACTGCAACAAATAGTACGCACCACCTGCTCCCTTGCCTGAAATACCCGAGTCCTTCCAGCCAACAAAGGGCTGGGCACCAACCATTGCTCCCGTTGTTGCACTAGCTGCCCTGTTTGCATATGTCACACCTGCTTCTATTCTCTCAAAGAATGCCTCTATCTCATTTGCATCCTGACTAAAGATTCCTGCAGTAAGACCATAGTTGCTCTTGTTTGCCTCTTTTATTGCCTCATCGAAACTATCAAACTCTTCTATACAAAGAAATGGCAAGAATAGTTCGTTTTGTACAAGTTCGTGATTCTTTGGAAGTCCTACCACTATGGTTGGCTCTACAAAATTGCCTTCCTTGTATTCAGGTCCAGTCAAAACTGAACCGCCAACAACTACTTTGCCATCTTTTTTTGCAACTTCTGATGCCTTTTGAAATTTTTCTATTGCTGTCTTGTTTATCACTGGACTCAAAAAGACATCTTTTTCCCAGGGTTTGCCAATCTTCAGTGCTCTAGTTTTTGTAGCTAGTTTTTCCACAAATTGTTTTGCAATATCTTTTTGCACATAAACCCTAGAACATGCGCTGCATTTTTGCCCACTATAACCAAATGCAGCTCGCATCACTCCGTCTACTGCACTATCAATGTTAGCACTCTTTGTTATTATGGCAGGATTTTTTCCACCCATCTCGGAAATAAATGGCCGTGGTCTTGGCACCACAAATGTACCAAACCCTAACATGCCAACCTCTTTTGAGCCAGTAAATGCAATACCGTCAACCAAAGGACTCTGTAAAATTGCACTACCAACAATACTTCCAGAGCCTGTTACAAAATTTATTGCAGCAGGAGGAAGCTTGTGATATATTGTTTCAACAAACTTGAATGCAGAAATTGGAGAATCACTTGATGGCTTTAACACTACGGTGTTTCCCGTGATAAGCGCGCCAGAGGTCATCCCTATTGCGATAGCTGATGGAAAATTAAATGGTGATATGATGCCCCATACGCCATACGGTTTTAGTACACTGTGTGTCTTTTCGTTTGAGACAGCACTCTGAGTTGCCTTGGAAAAGCCTTCGTTTATCTCTAGTTGGTCTGCATAAAATCTCATAAAGTCTATTGCCTCATCTAGGTCACCCATTGCCTCTAGGCGGTTTTTGCCGTTCTCAAAGCAAAGTATTGCTGCAAGGTTGAACTTGTTTTGCGAAAAGACATCTGCCACCTCTCGAAACATTTGGGCTCTTTTTTTGTATGGTATAACAGACCACCTGGCAAAAGCACCCTTGGCAGACTCTATTGCGTGTAAAACATCATCTTTTGATGCCAAGGGAAAATTTGCAAGTATCAGGTTTTTGTCGGCAGGAGACCTTACTTGAAAAAGATCATTTGAAAATACTTCCTTGCCTGCAATTATCATCGGGTAGGTTTTACCAAACTCTTTTTGCACTTGGGCTACGGCGTTGTCAAACTTGGCATGAAATTCGTCAGTTGAATTGTTTGCCAAGTATTTTGCCCAAGTCTTTTCATTTTGGAACACGTACGTATCTATGGAACCACTACATAATTAGTTTGATTTTTTGTTAGCTTAAACGCAAAGCTATTTCAAACACGAAACATTTTATCTCTGCATACAAAGGATTTTTATGCTCAATACGGTGTATCGTGATGCTTTAAAGATCCGCGAGGAAGCAAAATCCATTCTAAAGGGAGAAAAATTTGAGCAGATAGTTCAGGCAGCCAGAGATAACTGGGTTCCATACGAGCCCCAAAAGCGCGACGGAACCATTGCCGGAATAGATAGCAGTTACAACAGTACCAAGTTTCAGGGACTTGAATTATGGGTGGTAACAGCAATATCGGTAAAATCTGACGGCGTTGTTATTACCGAATTGCACAACCAAGGCTTGGGTCAGCCATCTCCAGAACTTGAGACACAGGCAAGCAGAATGGAGGTAGAGGCATGTGCTGCCTCAATAGACAGGGCAGACCTTGTTGCAATGGACGGCTCTCTTTATTCACAATTTCTAACAAGACAAAGCACTCTGGGTAATACCATCACAGGTGCAATAAAGAAAAGACAAAACGTAGTTTTCATATCAAAGACATCTTCTGCAAGAAAACAATTTGAAAATATGGGTTCTGCTGCAGGAGACATATTCTATTATAACCACGCATTAAAGATTCCAGGCTTTAGTAAAATTTTTGTCGATAGCGAATTGGGTCCAGGAAAGATAGTCACATATGTGTATGCAAGGCTCAGGGACTCGACACCACTAATTAAAATTGAATTGCTTGGCTCAAACCATACCGAGTCTGAAATAAAATCGCTGCTTGACATGTTAACAAAAAATAGTGTATCTGGCTATCCTTATGCGCTCAAGCTAGCTCATGACAAGTGTAAAATAACAAATGCAGACCTTTCCAGATTAGTTAGTCTGTATGGACTTGGAAACGAGGTAGGGTCACGGGAGGTTTTGGGTTGATAATAGGTGTAGTGATAGGAGAATCAAAGCCAACCGAGGTCACAGCCCAGTCATCAAGACCACTATCGGTCGGTGAATATGTCATCATTGATTCGCAGCATGGAAAAATTCTAGGGCTTGTTGAAAAATCAATCATATCAAGTGATGCGCTAACCGATGTTAGAAATTTTGATGAAGCAGTAGAAAGCAAGGAAGTAGCAGAGCTAAATTCTCGCGACAAGAACTATAAAGTAAAAATTGGAATTCTTGGATTTTTAGATAAATTACAGAAAGGCCATGTCATTTTGCCTGCAGTACCTCCATTGCCTGGAACATCAGTTCTAGAGGCAACACAAGAGGACCTTGGTACAATATTTTCTCCAAGTGGCATAGAATGGATTAGGATAGGTACACTACTTAGGAACCTTGGAATTGAGGCCAAGATAAACATAAACAAGATTGTATCAAGACACATAGGAATTCTTGCCATGACGGGGATGGGAAAGAGCAACCTAGTTTCCTTGATTGCAAGACATGTTGGCTCACTTAATGGTACACTTGTTATCTTTGATTATCACAATGATTACGAAAACTTGGATGTCTCCAAGATAAACTACATGACTGCAAAAATAAATCCAAGGTTGTTACCTGCAGACAAGCTAGCCGAGGTCATCGAACTACGTGAAAGCGCAGACAAGCAACAAAGAGCATTGCGGGAATCATTTACAGAATCTGTAAAACAAGCAAAGGACTTTTGGACCAGCCTGGAAGAAAGTGTTTCTGCGTTTGGACATACAACAAAGGGCTATGCAGACAGCGCTGGAAGGGTTCTTGATAAAATCGATGATGCAAAACACAGGTTCTCTGATATTTTGGACCCAGACTGTGGTGACCCAGTAGATCTCATAAAAGAAGGAAGAGTAAATGTCCTCAGCGTTGCAGAGCTTAGCGAAAGGCAGGCAAATGCAGCACTTGCATACTATTTGCAGGAACTATTACAACAAAGAAAAGAATCTGTCTGGGAGAAGAAAGGCAAAAAGTCGCTCAAACGTGACCAGAGATTTCTTGCTCCGGTATTTGTCATAATTGAAGAAGCCCATGTCTTTATTCCAAAAGGTGAACACACCGATACAAAATACTGGGCCTCCAAGGTTGCAAGAGAGGGACGCAAGTTTGGAATCGGACTAGGCATAGTATCTCAGAGACCAAGAAACATAGACCCAAACGTCCTCAGCCAGATGGGCTCACTTGCCATAATGAAGATAGTCCAAGACGACGACCAACAACAGATAGCCTCTGCTGCAGAATCTCTAAGCAAAGACCTCCTCTCACAGCTGCCATCGCTAAACATTGGCGATGCCGTACTTGTGGGCCAGTGGGTAAACTTGCCATCAATAGTTCACATTGATGAAATCAAAGGCAAAAAGGCAGGCTCTGATCTTGATGCAGTATCAGAGTGGAGTCAAACAGAGAAATTCAAAAACATTGCAAGCGAATCAACCCAGGGACTAATACAAAAAGATCTGCTGCTTGATTGATATGATATTTTCACACATCTCTGATACACATCTTGGGTTTGTCCAGTACAATTCAGAAGAGCGCGAAGAAGACTTCTACTTGGCATTCAATCAAGCAATTGATGTATCCATAAAAGATCATGTTGATTTTGTCATATTTGCAGGCGACATTTTTCATGTGCCACATCCAAGCGGCAAAGCAATTGTAGTGTTGGCAAACGCACTAAAACGCCTGAGACAGGCAAACATTGATTCATTTTTTATTTTAGGTGAACATGATATCAGCAGAATCCGTTCTACTCCGGTTCCATTTGTATACCACAACTTGGAGTTTTCAAGATATATTGGAAATGGAAAACCCTTCCACTACAAAGACGTTCTAATAATGGGATACGACAAGCGCAGAAAAAATGAGATTCAAACCTTTGAACAAGATTTTACAAAAGCCAAGCTAGAGGCTGGTTCCCACAGTGGTCACAAGATCTTGGTATTGCACCAAGGCATATCTGAAATCAACAAGTTTGCAGGAGAGCTAAGCTCCACAGACCTTCCTGGAAATTTCACATACTATGCAATGGGGCACTTACATGAAAAAGAACTAAAAAGATTCAACCATCTTGGCGGTCCTCTTGCGTATCCTGGTTCCATAGAACTTACCTCAAGTGAGGGCATAAAGGAGACACAAAAGGGATTTTATGAAGTTGACATCTCAGCCAAGGAAACAACCCAAAACTGGATACCACTTGACATAAGACCACAGCTTTCTGTAAAGACTGGTGTAGATGAACTGCCAAATGAGATTCAAACTCTGACTGAAAAGATCAAGTCATGGAACAGAAAACCAATAGTTGAGCTCAGGATTCACGGAGAAGGTATCGAGCCTGAATTAATTTCAAGTCAGATTGCAAAGCTATCCAGCTTGACATTGCGTTGTTTTTGGAGAGCAATATCAAAAGAAGAAAACAACGGTTCTGTTTTCATGGAAAGACCGATGAAGATTGAAGAAGAGATGTTCAAGATTGCAAAGCAGGTGCTTGGCTCAGAGGCTCTTGCAGATTTTTCCATAAATGAACTTCTTCCGTTACTTACAAAGGGAAACAGTGAAGAAGCAAATCACCTAATCAATGAAAATTTTGTCAAATTCAAGGGAGAGTTGAAAAATGCTACAATCAGTTGAGCTTGCAAATTTTCTCTCCCATGGCAACACCAAGCTAGAGTTTGACAGAGGAGTAACAGTGTTTGTAGGTCCAAACGGTGCAGGCAAGTCAAGTGTCATTGATGGCATAACCTTTGCATTGTTTGGTGAGCATATAAGAAGCTCAACTCGTGGGCTGGTACGAAAGGGAAGCAGCCAGTCATATGCAAAGGTAGAGTTTTCAATTGGTACCAGACAGTTTGTTGCCATAAGAAAGATAGACTCCAAAGGTACCACATCTGCCCAGCTATACGAAGAGGTAAATGGCGAACAAATTCCGATTGCCGCAGGAGAAAGAAAACAGTTTGGAGAATCCATGACAAGAACAGTTGAGACGCTAATTGGGCTTGACTTTGAGAAGCTCAAGGTAGCGTCTCTTGTACAGCAAGGTGAGTTGCAGGCAATAATAGAGGCGGATCCAAAAAAGTTCAAGGAACTAGTAAACGCAATAATTGGAATAGACAAGCTGGACTTGGCATATGAATTGATGAAAAAATCAATTGATGGTTTTAGAGAATCAGTCAAAAAAAGACTAGATTATGACGATACGTCAGTTGGAATGCTTAAAGCAAGATTAGAGACTGTGCTCAAGGAAATTGATACTATAGAACCACAGAAGATAAAATTAGAGCAAGAAAAGAAAACAAAAGAAGAAGAATTTACTATTCTACAAAAAAGGATTGAAAACGAGTCTCCAAAAGAAGTCAAGATAAGAGAACTAGAAACACGAAAGAACGAACTTGCCAGTTATCTAAAAAACGCCATAGCATCACTTAAAAAAGAAATTTTAGAAAAAGAAAAAAAGTATTCCGAGTGTACCAATTGCCTGCCAATTGTTTTGACCAGAGTGGAGACCGAACACAAAATCAAACAACTAGAACTTGAACTGGAAAAAACTAGGCTGCAAATAAGAGAGTTCTCTGAAAAGATAGGCAAACTAAGAGGACAACAGGAACTGGCTGGCAAGCTACAACTAGTTGATGGGAAATGTCCTGTCTGTGATTCCAAAGTAGACCATCTAAGTCCACTCTTTGAAGAAGAACACCTAGAGCACGAACTAGAAAATCTACAAAAAAATATGAATGTTTTGTACCAAGACGAAAGGATAACCAAGAATGGCATTGCAACACTAGATTCTACACTAAGACAAATCATCAAGGCAGAAAGCACGCTTGCCTCAAATGGCATCAAGGAAGAAAAGGACTTGGTAAAACTACAAGAAGAAATCGTATTACTTAGGTCAAATATAGAAAAAGTTCCTCATGAGATTACCGTATCAGGAAACCTTTTACAATTAGCAATAGATGATCACTCTACTTCACTGATAAACAGCATATCATCTCTACAAAATGAGACAAGGGATTTTGATGTGGATAAATTCAGGCAGCTAAAAAATACACTGGACCAGAGTCGCAAGGAACTTAGTTTTGTTGACCAAAAACTTGGAGCAACAAATCAAAAGATAACATCACTAAAAGAGGAGCAGCGAAAAACCCTGCAAATTGTAGAAGAGCTAGAGATGGTCAGACAGTATGTCAACCAGCTTGAAACAATTCGTAACCAGATTTACAACAGGGATGGTCCTGTAGCTATAAGTCTGCGCTCATGGGCCCTTGGCATGATATCACAAAAGGCCTCAGAGTATCTTGCAACCTTTAATGTAAAGGTCCAGCGCGTATCCCTTGAAGACAAGGCAAGAAACATTGGGATAACATGTTATGCTGGAAATTCCCATCTTGAATTAGAGTCACTGAGCGGTGGAGAAAAGGTGAGCTTGGCACTGGCACTTCGTCTTGGCATGGCACATCTGCTTGGCTCGTCAAATCTTGGATTTATCATCTTGGATGAACCTACTACACATCTTGACCAAGAAAGAAGAAAATCTCTAGTAAGCGTACTGTCACAGGCCTTTGAGGCAAATCTTGATACAATATCACAGTTTGTCATAATAACCCATGATTCTGAGATTTTTGAAAACTCAAATGTTGATACAATATACAATTTCGAGTCCACGCCAGATGGAACTAGAGTTACTCTAGTCTAGCCGCCCGTAAGTCGTGCAAACCTTTCATTCTTGCTTAGCTTTTCCATGAATTTCAGATTGGATAATGCAACTACTGCCGAATCCCGTACTTGCTCGCTGGAATCTGCAAGTGCCTTGTGTAGTGTCTCCTTTGCCTCTTGCGAGCCAATTACACCTAGTGCAACTGCTGCCTCGTGTCTTACAAACAGGCTTGGGTCATTTCTTGTTGCATCCTCAAGAGGTTTTATGCCACTTCGCAGACACATCTGTCCTAGTGAAAATGCAGCCTCGTGTCTTACCAGTTCGTTTGGGTCATTTTTTAAAACCTTGGCAACTTGGGGGACAACATCTTCGCCACCCATATCAACTAGAATGCAGACTGCCCTACACCTGATTACAAAGTCTTTGTGGTCTAAGAGTTGAACAAAATATTCCTTGTCCTTTCTTTCATATCGTTCTTCCATTTCTCCAAAAAGTTCTAGGCGATCTGCAGGAATAACTTCCATGCACACAATTTTATAAGCGAATATTTATTCATTGACTAAATGACTCGATTACGATATTGGAAGTTAACAGTAGAGGATCTTAGAAAAGCGCAGTATGATCCAAAAAAGGTATTGATCTGGGAAATAAAATGCACCAAGGATGACCAAGGAACACACTTTGGTGTCTTTTGTTATAGAAACGGAACACCATGGGACTATACATCCATCCATGGAATTGTATTTTATCACAACATGATATCGCAAGACGAAGTAAACAAGATAACAAAATTCCTAAAAGACAAGTTTGGTGGAGAGCCGACTGAAAAGGGTTCCAGGGTATTTTTGAAAAATTCTAAAGAAATTTACCAACCAAAGGAAATTGCAGACCTTGCAGTTCAGCTAGGTGACACCTTTGAGGGCAGCACCGAACTCACAGTAGAACTTGAAAATTTTGGCTCTGCCGAACAAGAACAGAGCAACCTGCCTTCAAGCAAGATTTTGCCCATTCCTGGCAAGTAACCTAGATCAAATTTGGTTTGTTTGTTACAAAAAAATACTGACATTATCTTTTATCTTCCAGGACTGATATATTGATTTAGAAACTGCGGGCTTTTTTAGCACCAAGTCGAGGCCCAGACCAATCGCTCTCATCTTCTCGACTCCCTCAGTTTCAATTCTAAAAATTACTCAAAAATGCGAGAATTAATATGGTTTTGACTGGCACTTAGATCCTCGATGGAGAAGCAAATGACGTTTGTGGAACACCTCGAAGAGCTTCGAAAACGAGTATTCCGCATGGTTATCGCAGTTGGCATCATTACATTTTTTATCTTAGGATTCCACCTGACGCCACTTGTTTACAATGGCATACATCTTTACTATCCAACATTTAGTCCGTTTGATAACATTGCAGCACAGCTTACTGTAGTCATGAAACACCAGCTTCTTCCACCTACCGTACAGCTGATTCAGACTGCACCAGGCCAAGCGTTCTTTGCCCAGTTCTATGTGGCAGTCTTGCTTGGAATCGTAATAGGCATGCCAGTAATTGTAAAAGAATTCATTGGGTTTCTTTCTCCCGCGCTTGACAAAAAAGAAGTCCACATAATAAAGTCAGTTACAATTCCTGCAATCGCACTTTTCATAGCAGGCTGCCTCTTTTCGTATTTTGTTGTAACACCATACATGCTAGAGTTTCTGTACAGATATGGCCAGTCTGCAGGACTAGTTACATTTCTTAACATTGTAGATTTCATTAATTTTGTATTACAGTTCTTGCTTGCATTTGGGATTTCATTTCAGCTGCCACTTATCATGTATGCAGTTACTGCATCTGGCATGACAGATGAAAAATTTTGGAGAAACAACATAAAGTGGGCTGTAATTGCCATTGTCATCGTAGGCGCAGCAATAACACCAGACGGCAGCGGTGTTACCATGTGGTTTGTGGCAGGCCCTCTCATAGGGTTGTACCTTGTGGGGATGTTTCTCTCAGAGAGACATGCAAAGCAAATTGGAAGACTTAAATCTTGATCTGCCGCACTAAGAGCACATGGCATACGAGAATGTCATAATTGCAGCCGTAATAATCGGAGTCCTGATTTTTGGAGCTAAAAAGATCCCGGAACTTGCAAGAACATTTGGCAAAGCACGCGGAGAATACGAGAAAGGCAGGATAGAATCCGAGAAAGAGCTAAAAGAGTTCAAAGACAAAGAAGAACTCAAGTAAAGAACGCTTTTTTACCCAAACAAAATAGGTATCCGCATGATCAAAAGATCAGATATACAAAAAATAGTTAGAGAGTATTCTGATCTAACAGTTGGCGTACTTGGCAGCCACTCTGCTCTTGAAGTAATGGATGGGGCAAAAGACGAAGAGCTCAAAACTATAGTTGTATGCCAGAGGGGAAGAGAGAAACCCTACAAAAGATTTTCAAGAATTTCAGATAGAATCATTCTAGTAAACAAGTTCAAGGAGATGGCATCGCCCAAGGTCCAGTCAGAGCTGCGCAGTTCTAATGTTATTGTTGTACCGCACCGAGCACTGACAGCCTATCTTGGATATGATACCGTAGAAAATAGGTTCAGAGTGCCGCTGTTTGGCAACCGTGGATTGTTTCAGGCAGAAGAGCGTGCAAACAAGAAAAACCAATACTATTTGTTACAAAAAGCAAAGATTAGACATCCCAAGTTATTCAAAAATCCAAAAGACATTGACAGACAGGTTATTGTCAAGGTTCAGGAAAAGTCTCGCAAGCTAGAAAGGGCTTTTTTTGGAGCCATGTCACATTCTGATTACAAGGAAAAATCAGAATCAAAAATAAGACAGGGCCTTGTCTCAAAGGAAGCTCTAAAGGTTGCAAGCATCGAAGAGTTTGTTGTAGGAACATACTTTAATCTCAATTATTTTCATACGCCAATATCAGAGGAGGTAGACTTTTTAGGAATAGAAAGACGCCTGCAGACAAACCTGCATGATTTTGTCTCTCTTCCAGCACGACAACAGCTAGAGACAAGTGTGGAATTGCAAAATATCGAGGTAGGTCACACACCTGCAAGCATACGGGAATCGCTTTTGGAAAAAGTCATAGATGCTGGCGACAAGTTTGTGGCTGCAGTAAAAAAGGAATACCCACCTGGAATAATTGGACCGTTTTCATTGCAAAGTGTTATCACAAAAGACCTTGAGATAGTTGTGTATGATGTCTCCCTTAGGGTTCCAGGAAATCCAATACTTGCAACAACCAGTCCTTATACAAAATACAAGTATGGCACAACGTTTGGAGTGGGCAGAAGAATTGCGATGGAGCTCAAAAGAGCACAGCAAGAAGACAGGCTAGAAGAGATTGTCACTTAGGCTTCCATCTTTTCTTTTAGTAGTGTTTTTCGCACAAGTATTGGTACATTGTAAAATGATGCGAGTGCAATTGCATCAGATGCCCTATAGTTTCGCATCACAAATTCATGTTTTCCTGTGAAATAGAGGTTTGCTCGCAGGACGCTGCCACTTTCATATACTTTAATTCTTACCAGGACTAGCTCGTTGAGCTCTGCCACTTCTTCTATCATGTTGTATATGGTAGGAATAGTATCTCTCTGTCCGTCAATGAAATTTGTTATGTGTCGCGCAACCTCGCCTGAGAAAGCCCTCATGTGAAATTCCTTTCCATCAGGCGATTGTAGTACTACCAGACCCTCTACCCCGTAGGGATCTACAAAACCCACATAGGTTATTTTCGTCTCGGTGTAATCAGAGTCTTGGGGCTCGTCTATTCTCACAAGCTTTTATCATTCATCATTCCAGATAAATACTTCTTCTAAAAAAGCAGAACTGGATTTAACATGTTTTTTGGTCTGGGTCAAGTGCTACGGTGTGACATTGTTTCTGACAAGCTAGGTCTGAAGATGGGTCTCGTACTTTATTGTAGTATCAATTCCAATCTTGCTTGTGACACCACATATCATGGCAAGAAGAATTAGAAAATCTCAAAACGACAGCTGTGCGTTACAACCTAAGTAGATTTTGTGACCTGTGGGCTTTTCCAGTCCCCAATGTTAAAACCATCACGCCTCAGATATTTCAGTGTGAGCTTGTAGACTAGCTCGTCGTGGTCAACTGTCTGCAATATTTCATTCCAGGATATCACACCTGTTTGGTTAATCTTTTTTGCAAGCTGTGATGATATAGTTTCTGCAATTTCTTTGCATTGATCAAAGGTCTTGCCGTTCTTATATGCACGTACTCGGGTGTCACAGGCATCCATGGCATCGGTTACCTTGACCCAAATAAAAAGTTCAAGAAAAACCATCAAATGGGTCAGTACGATTCAGAGATACAAACTTCTGTAATGTTATAATTTATTTTACAAGTTTATTGTGATAATCTTGGACAAATTCTGTTCTAGATATTCCACAATCATCTAGAATTTGGCCAAGCAATCCTGTCCCTAGTTCATCATTTTTAGATGGTACCGAAGTAAACCTCTGTGTGTTATCGTTTCGTAATGATACGTGGCTTCCCTTTCTATGTGACACCCTAAATCCTTTCTTGTTGACAAGATATTTTATTATATGATTGCCAGAGACTCGAGGAAGTTTACTCACTATATTTGCGAATAAATTTAAGACTATAATCTTTGTCTTTGCCCAGATCTTCTACCATCAATTCTATTGCTTCTTTGATGTTAGCTTTTGCTTTTGCTTCTGTTTTGCCTTCTGCATTAGCATGAAGTTCATTACATCTTGCGAAGATCATCCCATCTTCATCTTTATCTAAAATTACTTGGTATGTCTTTTTAGACATTGTTGAGGTAGAGCGTTGCATATGTTAGTACAATGCTAGTACGATCTATAAAAAGAATGGTAAACATTAGTACATACTAGCACATAGTACTTACCTAGTATTTTTAGTAACAATATTTAGTCTATAGCAACAGTTTACTATCAATTTCATTTTTGAATTCGAAAAAATCACCTTAATAATAATGAACTTTGATACGGATAACATTGAAATCGATTAATCCAATAGATGTATTGCTTTGGACTTTTAGACGAAACGAGAACGATGTTGTTACGTTATATGATAACCTGTCATCGCTCATGCAAATTTCAACTAACGGAAACATGCTCAACTTTGGGTACTGGAATGAAAATACTGTAGAGCCTCATGACGCCCAAGTTGCACTCTGTGATGTTGTTGGCACCATGGCAGATCTCAAATCGGCACATACTGTACTAGATATTGGAAGTGGTTTTTCCGAGCCTGCACTAATTTGGAAATCAAAATTTTCCCACCTGAAACTGTTTTGTGTAAATGTAAATCAAAGCCAGCTACAGTTTGCATCAAGACTTGTAGATTCTACATACAGAAATTGGCAAGCAAACGGAATCAGTATGATAAATTCTACTGCTACCAAGATTCCGTTGAGTGACAGTTCAGTAGACCGAGTAATTGCGCTTGAATCTGCGCAGCACTTCAAACCACTGGGTGAGTTTATCTCAGAGAGCAAAAGGGTTCTAAAAAAAGATGGCATGCTTGTATTGGCAATACCAACTGTCTCAGGTCAACTTAGATCTCCCGAAGTTCTAAGACTAGGAATTCTCTCATTTACTTGGTCATCAGAGCATTATCAGTATGCAACAATAGAAAAAATTATTCAAGATCAGGGATTTCACATCGCAGAAACAGAATACATTGGAAAAAATGTCTATGTTCCATTGGCAGAGTATTATATCAAAAATCGAGAGCGTCTAAAAGAAAAGATACTAGAAAGATACCCAGGATATGTTGAGAAGATCCTCTTCAAGTCTATGATAAAGATGAAAGAAGTCTCCCAAAAAGGAATCATCGATTATGTTCTTCTTAAATGCGTCTCATGATACATGACAAAGCCTTATCTTCTTGTTTGACGTATTGATACCATATCCATACCAGAAGTCTGGCCCCCCTCTGCGTAGAATTATCTACGCAGATGCCATTCTCATTTTAAATTGTACTAGATCTTGCCCAAGTAAAGAATATTACCCATTGTTAAAAAGAAAGAGTATGGGCCTATTCAAAAAAGAAAAAGAGCAGGCAACAAAATGCAAGGAATGCGGAATGGAACTACACGATCCAGTGCGACTTGAAAGACATATGAAAAAGGCTCATCGTCACGCGCCGCAAAGAAATTTTGATGAACCCGGATTTACTACAAGCGGGATGTGGTAGTGTTTTCACATATTGCAGTTTGTTATTTTGAGGGACCATAAGCTTGGTTGCAATAGAAATCATCAGCGGATTGACACATTTCATAACTGATACCATATCAAACGGCGGATACGTCGGCATATTTTTACTGATGGTGGCAGAAAGTGCACTCATACCAATACCAAGCGAGGTCATTATGCCATTCTCCGGATATCTTGTCTCAACAGGCAAGTTCAGCCTAATACCAGTCATAATCGCAGGCTCGGTTGGCAATCTGGTAGGTTCCCTTATTGCATATTTTGTTGGAATCTATCTTGGACGTGGATTTGTGATACGATATGGCAGGTATGTCCTACTAAGACAATCCCATCTAGAGCATGCTGAAGCCTTTTTTAAAAAATACGGGGACAGGTCTACTTTTATTAGCAGGCTGTTGCCAGCAGTGAGAACCTATGTCTCGTTACCCGCAGGGGTAGCAAAGATGAATTTGAAAAAATTTGCAGGCTATACCTTGATTGGCTCTGTAATTTGGAATTTTGCCTTGGCATATATCGGAATCACACTTGGAGAACAGTGGGACAGTATCAGAAAATATTCTACATACTTTGATGGAATTGTAGTAATAGCTGTTATACTAGGTATCATCTGGTATTTTAAAAAAAGAAAGTCTTCGCAGAACCAGTCTAACGGTTCTTAAGGTTTCCAAGCTCTTCTAGAATGATTTTGAATATGGTATCGTTGTCAAGCAGGACACATGGTATGTTATTTTCCTTGCAGGCCTTTCCCACCTCGGTGTCTTCTGTTACCATTATCATACCGTTTTCGTCGGCATATTTTATCACAGAGTAATCACTTGAAAGTTTTTTTCCTTCCGTGATAAGCTTCTTTACACTATAGGCCTCATACCCAAACTCTTTTAGCTTGGTATCAAGTCCGTCATACATCTCATCAACTAG
>CAYUTC010000015.1:0-24167 GCA_964447595.1 uncultured Nitrosopumilaceae archaeon | reverse complement strand
AATTATCTGAAATTTTTAGTAAAGCACTGTACAGCGATAATCCAAATCTGTACCTTATAGGATACATTGATTTTGATGAAATAAAAGAAACTACATTACCAGAATTTATCAAAATTTCTGAAAATTTTGAAACAATACCTGCTACTAGAATTGCTTACATAAAAAAAGAAAATAGAGTTTTATGGTCTAAAAAATAGGGTAGAATTGCCTGAAGATTATGTTAATTGATTTCTTAAAACCCATACTTGAAAATCCGTTCTTCATACAGTATGGTTTAGTGGGTCTTTTTTTGAACTGCGTCTTTGCATCTTTTGTTCCATTTCCAATTGTATTGACATCAACAGCCCTTCTGTTACAAGGTCAAAACGCATCATTTGTCTTCATTGTAATGTCATTTGGTTCTGTCATAGGCGGCATTCTAACATATTTTGTTGGTTATGATGGAAATAAATTTTACAGATTACTTCGTAGAACGCATAAAGAAGATCATTATCAAAAAAGTTTTGCGTGGTTAAATAAACACGGCTGGAGCATAATCTTTGCTCTCAGCTTTATACCAGTGTTGACCGAGATTGTAACAATAATAGCTGGAGTAAAAAGATATGATTTTAAAAAATTTGCTATCACAATGGGAATTGCCAGAGTGATTACAGCATTTTTATCGGTTTATTTTGGTAGTATGTTTCTCCAGTCTTTTAATTACTTTAAATTTTAACTAGTAACATACTATAAAAAACAAGACCAAATAGGATTTTATTCCGTAAGAAACAAAGCATGCCAAATGGGAATTCCAGAAAAAATCCAAGCCATAAAAGACGAGATGGCAAAAACGCAGATCAACAAGGCGACAGAACATCATGTTGGCTTGCTAAAGGCAAAGCTTGCTAAACTACGAAGAGATCAAGAAGAGCAAAAATCAAAGGGTTCTGGTAGCTCTGTTGGTTTTGATGTAAAAAGAACTGGAGATGCAACAGTTGTCTTAATTGGTCTTCCTAGTGTAGGAAAATCAACACTGCTTAACAGATTAACTGGTGCCAAATCAGCTGTTGGAGCTTTTCAGTTTACGACAACCACTGTGGTGCCCGGAATGATGGATTATCACGGAGCCAGGATTCAGATTCTTGACTTGCCTGGAATAATCAAGGGTGCATCGACTGGCAAAGGACTTGGGAAAAGAGTTCTTGCAGTAGCCAAGAGTGCAGATCTGGTCTTAATTGTGCTTGATGTTTTTCAGCCATATCATGAAGACATAATCAGAACAGAGCTAGGAAATATTGGAATAAGACTGGACCAAAAACCACCAAACATTGTAATTGAAAAAACTGCAGATGGCGGAATTTCCGTTAGCCAACAGGTGACCATGACTAAAATGTCTGTGAATTTACTCAAAGATGTTCTTCGAGTTTATGGAATAAATAATGCACGTGTTCTGATACGAGAAGATATCGACTCTGAGCAACTAATTGACTTTGTATCTGGCAGTAAATTTTACGTGGAATCACTCACTGTTATGAACAAAATAGATCTAGTCAACCAAGGGTTTTTGAATGAATTACAAGCTAAAATAAAATCAAAGATTATACCGATATCAGCTGATGCAGATGTTAACGTTAATGCCCTAATGGATGCAATCTATGAAAAATTAGATTTTATTAGAATTTACATGAGACCAAAAGGTGGCGAGACAGACTATAAAGAACCACTCATAATTAGAAGAAGATCATCTGTCGTAGATGTCTGCAACAAGTTGCACAGAGATTTGAAAAAAGAATTCAGATTCGCTCTAGTATGGGGCAAAAGTGTAAAGTTTGGCGGACAAAGAGTTGGAATGTCACACATATTAGAAGATGAAGATGTACTTACAATTGTGAAAAATAAATAGTAAAACTCTTGTGTAAAGAAATTCTTGTCAAGATATGGAAAAAGAAACAGAATACAGGTGGTGTAAGAGATGTCTTTCAAAGACAAAACAAGAAATAACAATCATGCCGGAGATTCCCACATACAAACGAAGAAGACAATACAAATGCATACAATGTGGACAAACATCTTGGTTACAAGGAAGAAGACCGTCAGCTGAATCTGTTTACTAAAATTGCGATCAAAATTTTGAATTTTTGTTGAAAAATTGTGCATACAATATCATCATTTAGTGTAATTTTCTTAAGCGTATCCATAGAAAAACAAGTGAAATGTAAAAACCCTAATGGCAAGTAAAAGACGATCAAAAAAAGCTGCTAAAAGACGATCTGCTCCAAAAAGAAGATCGGCTCCAAAAAGAAAAGCAGCAAGAAGTGCTAAAAAATCATCTCGAAGAAAAGCTGCAAAGCGTCGACGAAGATAAACCAAAACAAATTATCGCTTGGACACAGGCGATAATTTGAATATTTTACCTCAAGGTAACCTTTTGGTAAGATTGTATTTCAATATTTTAAATGTCTAGTAGAGAAAGCTTAGGAGCTTTATCTGTTGTTCCGTTGTAATTACGTTCTTGGCTGCAAGCATTTCAAGAAGTTGAGTTATCATTTGTTTTTGTTGTTCAGAGAATCCTGCTGTACCTGGAGGACCTGGTGGACCGGGCGGGCCTTTTGGACCTTGCTCACCCATCGGACCTTGTGGACCCTGTGGACCCTTGTCACCTAGCGGCCCTGGCGGACCAGTAACACCCTTCTCGCCTTGTGGACCTTGAACACCTTGTGTTCCTTTATCACCTGATGGACCTTGTGGACCTTGATTACCTTTATCGCCTTGAGTACCTTGAATTCCTTGAGGACCTGGTGGACCCTGTGGACCTGGAGGACCACGTGGACCTTGTTCACCAGGCGGACCAGGCATTCCTCGCGGACCTTTTTCTCCCTGCGGTCCTGGAATTCCCGTTAGACCTTTTTCTCCAGGAGGACCTTGTGGACCCTGTGGACCCTTGTCTCCCGATATACCCTGTGGACCTGTAAGTCCCTTGTCTCCTTGTGGACCTTGTGGACCGGGCGGGCCTTTATCGCCTATTGGACCAGGTTGGCCCTTTGGACCTTTTTCGCCCGGAGGACCAAGAATTCCTTTGTCACCTGGAGGTCCTGGCGGACCAGTTGGACCCTTATCGCCTTGTGGTCCTGGATCTCCTGTAATACCTTTGTCTCCCTTGTCACCCTTATCGCCCTTGTCTCCTTTTTCACCTTCAGGACCTTTGTCGCCGCGTAAACCCTGTTGTCCTTGTGGACCTTTATCTCCCGTTATTCCTTTGTCTCCAGTAGGTCCCTTGTCTCCCCTATCACCTTTATCGCCTTGAAAACCTTGATGACCCTTGTCTCCTTCTGGACCTGGCGGACCGGGCGGGCCTTTATCGCCTGGAGGTCCTGGTGGACCTATCGGACCTTGTGGACCGGGCGGGCCTTGTATTCCGGGTTGACCTGGAGGACCTGGTGGGCCTTGTGGACCTGGAGGACCACGTGCACCTGCAGCCCCAGGATAGTATTCGGGATATGGTTTTGAAACTTTAGGAGTGGGTTCTTCCATCTTTTCTGGTTTTGTATAAGATGGAACTTCACCTGGAATTTTTGGAACTTCAAACGAAAAAATTGTATGAATTGATGAAAACTGATCAAGAACCACTATCCATACTGAATCTTTTTGAAAGATCATATCAGGTAGCGGGTTTTTTGCAGAGCCTAAAGTTTGAGTAAATTTCTTGTCTTTTACTCTAAGATGAAAACTGTCTTTCCAAAGTACAGGAAACGCTTTTCGTTTTATTTCATCATCGTTTGGAGGATAATCACAAATTGAAATTTGAACTTCAAAAACACCAGATAAGAGTTTAAACGGCGATTCTCCTGTTATTTCAATACTTTCTCTGGATGACATATTCTACGTGTAATTCCTGAGTATTTTTGTATTTATCATGTGTTATAAAGTCACTTTGCCAAGAAAATCGACTTTTTAGACATCCGGAATGGTATTTATCTACGAAAAATTCACATTTTATTGACTGTGAGAAAATTATTCAAGGGTACGGTGGACCCTTCTAAAGATACCAAGAAAACAGAACCAGAATCAGAGGTATCTAATGTAAAGCCGGACCAATCCAAGTTAATGAATGCAAATTATGCCATAAATAAGATGTTCAAAAAAGGCATATCGCTTATGGCAGATGAAAAGATGGAAGAAGCTGCTCGTGCCTTTGAAGATGCATTACAAATAGACCCAAGTCACGTGGATTCGCTTCTAAAATTAGGATATACTCGTTTTCACATGGGTGACTTGGCAGGATCAATGGAATCTTATAACAAAGTACATGAGATCGATGTTACAAACGCGGATGCGTGGAATCTAAAAGGACTAATTCATTATCGACAAAAAAATTATGAACAAGCTCTAGATTGTGTTGAAAAGGCAATAGATTCCAACCCGGCTGATGGCATGTCATGGTACAACAAGGCTTGTTACAATTCACTTCTAAACCACATTCCAGAAGCTATAGAATCTTTGAAGCGCTCAATTGAAATTGATGTTAAAAATGCAAAAAAGGCAGTCAGGGACAGAGATTTTGAAAATGTTCGAGCAGATGAAGGGTATAGAAGAATCGTGGAAGTCGTGGTGCTAGAATCCGTAAGACAGGGATATCACAAAGTTGGCCAAATAGTGTGGACAACAATGTTGGGCAAGACCGAAGTAGAAGATGCCGTAAAAAAATTGATGCAAAAGGGACTCTTAATTAGAGTTGAAAAGAACGTTGGCTTCCAAAAAATTGAAGAGTTTGAAATTGCTCCCGAATTAGCAGAAAAGATAGGAGTGGAAAAAAAGGGATTCTTGGGAACTACAAAGAAGAGTCAACCGTTATTGGTACAGAATCTAAAGGAACTAAGTGAGGCTGTGCAAGCTGTCAAAACTGCAATAGAAAGAAGTGATGTGGAAGAAGTTATTGCAAGGATGGATGTCTTCATAGATCCTGCAAAAAAAGGTGCACAAATGATAGAGTATTTTTTTGAAGAACACAGAGAAATTAGATTGTTCAAAATTAGATTAACTGATAGGGGATTTGAATATCTGCAAGCAAACAAACAGAAGATGATTGACCTCTTTAACCATGTTGAAAGCCAACTCACAAAGAAACTTCGAAGTGCTGCAGGTGACGTCTGAAATTATTCTGCCGAAAGATCCCAATAGTTTGCGTCTTTTTGTTTTTCAATAGGTTTTTCCAAAGACTTCCATTCTTTAAATGAACGAACGTAAAGTTTGACGTTTGGCATCCCTATAGATTTTAGTGCATAGTATCCCAGTCCAGAAAGCGTACCTACGCTTCCGCAATATGTTATTACCTCAGAATTGGGAGAAATGCTTCGGTTTTGTACTAGCCTTTTTAGTTCTTCTTTTGACCTCAGAATGTTTTGTGGTGATGAAAGCATCCTGTATGGTACGTTAATTGCGCCTGGGATATGATTTTCAAGAAAGTTTAGTCTTTCCCTATTGTCTACCAGAACAGCACCCTTCTCTTTTGCTGGCATTAGATAATCTGCAGTGGCAAGAATTTGAGGTTGTAATTTTAAAGAATGTGTTTTCTTGCTTGGAAGTGGAGAATCAGCGCTTGTCTCAAGTCCAAGCTGCTTCCATGTTCCAAATGTTATATCCAACAAGGAAACATCCTCATGACCTATGTACTGGAGTGTCCATGCCACTCTTGATGCCAATGCACCAAAGGTATCATCATAAACTACTACCGAAGTTTCATCATCTATACCAAATGATTGTGTATATTGCTGAACCTTTTCTGGACTATCATCAGCAAGAAGATTTGAGAGTGGAAAGTTAATTGCGCCTGGGATATGAGCTTGTTTGTAATCGTCTTCTTTTCTCATATCAAGTACCTTTACGCTCTTGTCTCTAATCTCTGATCGTAGTGTATCTGCATCAACTGTTATTCTTGTAGTCTTTTCTTTGCTCAAGCAGCACATTCGCCCCGTCCAGTTCTGGCATGATAGCTTCCATCGTTTCCATAGTCAACGTAAAAGTCCTTGTCTTGGTCAATTGTTGGGGCAGCTACAATTGGCTTTAACAATTCTTTGATATCATTAATTGACTTGACATTTGGTCCGCCGTTTCCATCAATAACCCGGTGTATCCAAGAATCAAGCGTTTCATTTCCTCTTTTTTCTGATTTGAAGATCTCAATTATCTTCAAAATGGCAGGTATTACTCGTCTTGCTGGAACTTTGGTAGTTGTAAGACCAAGCATTGCTTTTTCATCTGCTCTGCCTCCAAGTGACATTGTATACAAAGGATACATGTCTTTTCCAAGTCTTCCCCCTCCTCCATAAAATCCAATTGTGGCTATTTCGTGTTGACCACATGAATTTGGACAACCACTTATCTTAATGGTAGAATCTCTGAGGTCATTATCTTCATCAAGTTTGAGATCTAGGAATTTTCTTTGAACTTCTTTTGCCAATCTATGTGAATTAGTCAACGCCAAGTTACATGATGTTGTACCTGAACATCCTACTACAGATGCCATGGTTAATGCACCGGCATTTGCAAGGCCAACTTCTAGCAGTTTTGCATAAAGTCTTGGCAGGTCTTCATCTTTTACCCATCTAAATACAACATCTTGTGCAAACCCGTTTCTAATTCTGCCTTCTGCAGAAAATTCTCTTGCCATATCTGCAATGGCTCTAAGTTGACTTGCAGTCACGTCACCAGATTCAAGCGTGATGAATGCCGCACTGTATCCCTGCTGTTTCTGTTTTAGTGTATTAGATTTTAGCCATCTAGAAAATCCCGGAGGATTTGACGGTATCTCAGAGCTAACAGAGACTTTACGTATTACTTCGGGAGTTTTATCCAATTCAAGTTTTACAATGACAGATTGAGTAGCTCGAACTAGAGTTCTTTCTTTTAGTATGATATTTTGGAATTTCTCCCATCCAAGTTCATTTACCAGATATCGCATTCTGTTTCGTGCCATGTTGTCACGATTACCCATTCTGTCATATACTCGAATTACTGCAATTATACTGTAGAGCAAGTCTTCCTCAGGAGTGAATTCTTCAAGTTGGTGTCCAACAAATGACTGCGCTCCCAGCCCACCGCCCAGAAATATCTTAAATCCATTTTGGAGTTTTCCGTCAATTTCCATTTTTTGTGGAATTAAACCAATATCTACTATTCTTGCCATTCCATGTTTTTCACAGCAAGTATAGTTTATCTTGAACTTTCTTGGCAAAGACTGGTTCATTGAATTTCGTAGCAAGAATTTTGCTGTTGCAAGAGCATATGGTGTAGGATCAAATACTTCAGCAGGACATGTACCTGCAAGAGGACTACACATTACATTTCTTACCGAATTACCACAAGCTTCTCTTGATGTCAAACCAACTTCTGCCAGACCTCGCATTACTTCAGAAACATCTTCGAGTGCAACCCAGTGTAGTTGAAAATTCTGTCTTGTTGAAACATGTGCACTTCCAATTGAAAATGCTTCGCTTAATTCAGCCACTTTATCAATTTGTTCTGGATATACTTCACCTGCAGGAATCTTGATTCTTATCATGGAATAATCATCAGTCATTCTGCTTCCGTATGCACCATGTTGGAGACGAAATCTTCTAAGATCATCACGGTCAATTTTTCCTTGGCGGAACATCTTGACCATCTCTGCAAACTTTTCAGCTTCCTCTACTCTAGCCCAATTTATCTTTGGTTTGGGTAAATTATCAGGTCTTGACTGAGTAAGGCGCGCTTTGCTCAATTATCGATAGCTACTCTGTGGAACGCATATAAATTTTATAATATGGGAATTTTAGCCATATCGCCTAGTTTTGTGACATAAATTTGCATATTTCTTTTAGTACTAGAATCAAACTATTCAAAATAACAGAAAAGAGTTAAATGAAGACCGACAAGGAAAAATTACGTGCCAGATAAAATCAAAATTGCCATAGTAGGAATGGGCAATGTTGCTACAACTTTGGTAAAAGGGTTAGAGTTTTACAAAAAATCTACAGAGGGATTGTGGCATCCTCAGCTTGCTGGATTTGCTCTAAATGACATAACTATTTCAGCTGTTTTCGATATTGATTCATTAAAGGTTGGAAAAAAAATAGGACATGTTGTAACTGGTTACAAGACTGATTTTTCAGACCTTGTCATTCAACCTGGGTTGACATCAGATCCAACTCCATTACACATAGCACAGAAAGGACAGATAAGATCTGTTAGCTATGAGGAATTTGTAAAATCTCTAAAAGAAACAAAACCAGAATTTTTAGTTAATTTGATTTCTTCTGGGATGGAGAAAAGCTCTGAAAAATATTCGCAGGCAGCACTAGATTCTGGTTGTTCATTTTTTAACGCAACCTCTGCAAAAACACTAAGTGATAGTACTCAAAAGGCATTTCAATCAAAAGGATTAATGATTCTAGGCGATGATTTGATGAGCCAGTTCGGTGGTACTTCATTTCACCGCGGCATGATAGATTTTATGACAAGTAGGGGCATCAGAGTGCAAAAAGCATACCAGCTCGATGTTGGGGGTAATCAAGATACACAAAATACAATGGCCGAAGAAGTACGCGAAAAAAAACGTCTCATCAAAACCCAGTCTATTGCAGTTGAGTCACCTTATCCTTTCAGATCTACTGCAGGAACAACAGAATATGCAGAACAGTTAGGCGATTCAAGGGTAAGCTACTACTGGATGGAAGCCAAAGGTTTTCTTAATTCCACCATAGAGATGGACCTCTCACTTAGAACAAACGATAGTACCAACGGTTGCAATGTCATAGTGGATTCTATTAGGGCTGCAAAAAAAGCACTAGAAAAAAAAGACTTTGTCAAGGTAGACATTATTTCTGCATATGCATTCAAAAATCCTCCAAAAAAGATGCACATAAGAGAATGCATCAAAGCATTTGAAGACGCATTTGTAAGATAGCAAGTTATTTGTCAGTATTGAAATACTTGATTATTACAAACAAAACATGCTAGAAAAGAATCTCTTAAAATCAAGTTTCGTGTTTGCTGCAATTGGGTTTGTTTTCATTGTTATTTCATTTACAGATATCAAAAGTGTAAACTACCAGTACTATACTGGTATTGCTTTTGCATTTCTAATATTGTCAATTGTAACAAGAGCAATAGCAAAACGTAAAATGAAACAAACAAAACCTGAGACCTAAACGTGCAGTAAGAATAAGCAAACTATTAATGTGTACGACTGAAGTTATTTTTTATGCAAAAAGCTGCACATAGTGATGAAGCACCAAAAATTTTCGCAGATGTAGCAGAAAAAGACATTACAAGGGCAATTGCAGACGAATTTCATTCCGTTCTAGTTGATAGAGCAGACTCGGATGTCATAATCATAGGTGCAGGTCCTGCAGGGCTTACTGCAAGCAAAGAACTTGCCAACATGGGATTTAAGACACTAGTAATTGAACAAAACAACTACCTGGGCGGAGGATATTGGTTGGGTGGTTACATGATGAATCCAGTTACCGTGAGAGCACCCGCCCAAAAGATTTGGGATGAGCTGGGCATACCATACAAGAAGGTTTCAGAAGGACTATTTCTGACACCTGGTCCACATGCAGTATCAAAGCTTATTGCAGCAGCTTGTGATGCAGGAGTCAAGTTCTTGAATTTAACAAAGTTCGACGATCTTGTTTTGAAAAATGGTCGAGTGAGTGGAATTGTAGTAAACTGGATGCCAGTATCAGCATTACCAAGAAACATAACTTGTGTGGACCCTGTTGCATTAGAATCCAAGATGGTCATAGATGCATCTGGTCATGATTCTGTAGCAGTCAAAAGACTTGTTGATAGAAAACTAGTAGAATGGAAGGGAATGGACCCCATGTGGGTAGATGATGGCGAGAACAAGGTAGTTTACAATACTGGAGAGGTCTTTCCAGGCCTAGTTGTGGCAGGAATGTCAGTCACAGAAACATTTGGCATTGCAAGAATGGGACCAACCTACGGTTCAATGTTGTTATCAGGTAAAAAGGCAGCAGAGGTTACAGCCTCCAAGATAAAAGAACTAAGAAGATAAATCAAATCAATATAACATTTCACTATTGAGAATATCCAAGATATTTTTGTATAATGAACCAAGAGTACCTGAAATTAAGATTGAAGACCTTGCCTATTTCATAAATAAAAAAACAAAACTCAAAGTGGAAATTCGCAGTAACCTTTTAGACTATTTTAACATGAAAAAGGATGTCGCTCAAAAAATTGCAGGTTGCAAGATATTAAACCCATATGTACCACTTGAAAAACACATACCATCCATAAACGAAATAGCACTTGAAGAACAATACGATGATAGTTTAACACATGATACCATCACATTATATGATGGTTTTGAGCTTCAAAACATCTTTCATGATATCATTCCCAAATCAGAATTTGAAGATGGTACATTCCATCTTGTTTTTACAACTAGATTGACTTGTACATTTGATTATGACGATTATAGATATCATGGAAGGGCAGTAATATGTTCAAATCCAGCAATTATCTCTACTACTGGAATAATTGAAGCGCCAGCAAAACCTCGTGAGTATTACCTTAGAGTATATGAAAAATTCTCTCAAGGCCTTAATTTGGATGCAATAAAAGATGAATTTAGGGGAAGATTTCTTGAATATCATGATGAGAATCTTGGCCTTGTTGCAAGAGGATATGCATTACAAGCAATATTTTACTATCTTACCGGTGAAACTTTTTGCCAATCAAAAGACTGCATGCTATACAATTCACACTGGCAAGAAGATCTCATACATTCTCAAATAAAAATTGGTACGCTATGTGATAAACACCAAAAAATCTTGGAATCGTTTGCATCGTGACTTTGCATAATTTAAATATGAACCGTAACTGACTTTAATTTGTGCAAGTAGAAATTAAAGCTCAAAGCAAAAAGCCTGAAACTACAAAAAGAAAGTTTGATGTAATCATAATTGGAGCAGGTCCTGCAGGATACACGGCTGCAATATATACATCAAGGGCAAAACGCAATACGCTTGTAATTTCAGGCAACTTACCTGGTGGACAACTGGTACTTACAACAGATGTTGAAAATTATCCAGGCTTCTCTGAAGGCATCATGGGGCCAGAACTAATGACTGCCATGAGAAAACAAACCGAGAGAATGGGCGCCACCATTGTTGACGACGAAGTAGTAAATGTCGATTTTAAACACAAACCATTCAAGGTATTGACTCATTCTGAGGAATACGAATCAGATGCTGTAATAATTGCAACGGGTGCTAGCCCACGTAAGCTTGGCATAAAAGGCGAACAAGAGTTTAGTGCAAAAGGTGTATCCTATTGTGCAACATGTGATGGCCCATTTTTCAAAAATCAAGAAATAATTGTAGCAGGGGGAGGCGACTCTGCTATGGAAGAAGCCATTTTTCTAACTAAATTTGCAAAAAATGTGCATGTCATACACAGAAGAAATGAACTTCGTGCAAGCAAGATAATGCAGGACAGAGCCTTTGAAAATAACAAGATCAAATTCCATTGGAGTTCTGCTATCGATGAGATAAAGGGAAATGAAAAGGTAAACCAGATTACCATAAAAAATCTCACAACTAACGAAAAACAAACAATTGAGGCAGGAGCGGTATTTGTTGCAATTGGGCACGAACCCAATACAAAATTGTTTCAGGGACAAGTAGAGCTTGATAAGCAAGGTTACATAGTCTTAAAAAATAATACAAAAACAAGTGTGGAGGGAGTATTTGCTGCAGGTGACGTTCATGATCACAGATACAGGCAAGCAATTACTGCTGCTGGGTTTGGCTGCATGGCAGCAATAGACGTGGACAGATATCTCTCAGAAAATAGCAAAAAATAGTTTTGCAAGGCACGTTTGTCTTTATTTGTTACATACTGACCGATATATCAAAAATTAATTCATGAAAATCATATGGAATCAACCCAAGCAATGATAAAACCATTATGTGCACTCTGCAAAAAAGAAATGAATTTTTCAGAGGGCGATGTGATATTTGGTGACAAATGGTATCACAAAGATTGTTCCCAGTTATACAAATTCAGACACTTGATCTCATACTAGTATTATCTCTAGAGGAATGTGGCCTCTGAGAGATACTTGGACTCTTTTAGAGCCTTTTCAAATTGTTCTTCGGAAAAGACTTTTTGTTGGGCATACAAACTCTTGAATTTTCTGCCATCATCAGCAAAAATTCCAACTACGATACCTTTGTCAAGGGACAACTTCTCCATTGCAGCATAGACTGCACCAGAAGATGGGCCTACAAGAATTCTGTCTTTTTCAAAAATCTTTACTACTGCTGTAAATGCCTCCTCGTTTGTTATTGTCATCCAATCATCTACCAGATTTTCACGCTTTTTAAAAAGCACAGGCTTGTCAGACTCGACAAAATTGCGCAATCCCTGAATTAGGTGGTTTTGTTGAGGTTGTACTGCTATTGTCTTGACATTAGGATTTTGTTCTTTTAGATATGCCGATATTCCAGTTATAGTTCCACCAGTACCTACTCCTGTTAGGAAATGGGTCACCTTGCCTTCAGTTTGCTTCCATATTTCTGGACCTGTTCCCTTGTAATGACCCATGAAATTAGCTTCATTTTCGTACTGGTTTGGCATGTAATAGATATCTTGCCTTGCTTGTGAAATGGCTCTAGCTAATGCTATACTTTGATCAGTTCCTGCTCCGACTTTGGGACACAAGTCATCGCTTGTTTGATATAGTTTTGCACCAAGATTTTCAATTACCTTCTTTGTTTCTTCACTTGCTTTTTCTGGTATTACTATCTCAACTTTGTATCCCAAAAGATTTGCAATTCCAGCCAGTGCAATGCCAGTATTACCAGAGGTAGGCTCGATGATTATGCTTTCATTTTTCTTGAGAACTCCTCGTTCTTCTCCATCTTTAATCATCCAATAGGCCGCTCTATCTTTTACTGACCCAAATGGATTATGTGACTCTAATTTTGCAAATACAGTTACAGAGTTTGGTGAAAGTGAATCTAATTTTACAAGAGGTGTATTTCCAATTTTTTTCAAAAGATTGTCATTAACAACTTTTGTTGCCAACAGCTACTTTACCTTCTGTATGGTGAACTCGAGATCTTTATCAGATTTTTTAAGATTGATCAATTTATGACCATTCCTGTTTACCCATCTTGAAATATCTTCTTCAGATGCAGGATCATCTGCCAATACTTTGAGAACATTTCCTACTGCCAGTCGTTCAATTTCTATTTTTGTTCTAAATACAGGTTCTGGACAGAACATGCCACGTACATCTATTGTTTTAGTTGGAGCTAATTCTGAAATATCAATCCACCTGTAAAAAAATTCTTTAATGCAATATTAAAATCTATTCATACGCACAAAAAAAGTTTCCTCAAGTTAATATCATTGGCAGTATTGCCTTGAGATTGCGTTCATACAAAATATTATAGTCTTGATTTTTGAAATTAATTTTGTTTGAAAGTTTTGTGGTGAGATGAACTGCCACCTTGTAGACAGCAGTCCAAATCATACTGTTTGGGTGAGATTCAAATGCGCGTATAAGAAAACAACACAAACCAGTGAGATGAGGGTGGTTTTCTTGAAAGTATCGTATAATGTCATCCCTTGAATTTTCTATTTTATACTTGGCATGTTCTATCATTTCCTTGCTTGTAATGTATCCAGTGTTTGTTATGCGAATTCTCCCCTTTCTCATAGAATACAATATGTCGTCTAGAGTATTTTCTGATTCAATTACATTGACACATCTTCCAAGTGTGGATACAACATGAGAATCACTGCCTGCAACTTCTATCATCTTATTGGATTTTGCAAAATGAGAAGCTCGTAAATTTGAATATCTGTCAACATTATTACTATTGAAAACTTCGATCAAATCACAAAGAATTGCTTTTTCCCTCAGACCATTATTGAGTCCAAAAGGATGTGGTGCACATGAAACAGCACCTTGTGCTTTTATTATATCAAGTATTTCTTCAAGACTTTTGCCTGCTCTTATGGTATCAGTTAATCCATATGCCAAGACATGTATACCAGTATCTGTTGTTATTTCTTCGCCTGGGTAAACTCGAATTTTTTTAAATTTTTCATGATTTTCTTTGTATTGGACTAGTAAATTGTATCCATCTAATGTATTGTGATTTGTTATAAAAAAGGCATCCAGTCCTGTCTTATACGCTTGTTCAAGCTGTTCTTGAATTGTAACACCGCAATCAAAAGGAGTTTCTTTGACACCAAGTTGAAAATTTGAAAACTCGTTGTGACAATGCAATTCAATCCGTAAGCTATCCAATGTTTATCGCTTCTATCTCACTATGAATATAATCTTTGTTTTCAAATTTTTAATTATCTGAATAGATCTTCCGACCTGATCCTAATAAGATCGTCTGCAGTGCCCTGCGCGTTATTAATACCATAATTTCGTACAATTACCACTGGCACATGAAGTGATTTTTTCATGACAAGTTCAGCTGCAGAACATATCTCATCTACCGTTGCAATCTCAGTTACACGAAGAGTTCGTCCAAAGTTGTCTTTTTTCCCTATGTAATTAGTAATAGCTGGAATCCCTGAGGAACCTATTGCGGTATTAGTCTGGCCTTTTCTAAACGGTCTACCAAAAGTATCCGATATTACAACTGAAACATTTTTGCCTGTTTTTTCTTTTATTTTATTTCGCAATATTTCCGCCGATTTATTGGCATCTTTTGGCAATAAGGTAGCGTGTCCCTCCTGCACATTGCTTTCATCAACTCCAGCGTTTGCACAAACCAAACCATGAATTGTTTCAGATATCAATATTCCATTTTTCATTCTAATAATGCGTTTTGATTCATCTAGTATTAGCTGGATAATTCTTGGATCTTTTCCATATTCACTGGCAATACCAGTAGCAAGAAGGGTGGGAGATATACCTGAAAGATTAACAATTCTGTTTTCTTGCTTTGAGATTATTTTTTGTGTGAAAACTATAATGTCTCTGTCTTGTATGGTTTGGCTTGAAAGTACTAGTTGTACTAGATCGTCTCCAGGCATGATTTCTTTTTTTATTTGGATTGGGATAACTTCTAGTGTCATACAGAAAAGTACTGGTTATTTGTTTAAAATTATATTTTACTCAGGCAAATGTTCGTAATTATATCTTCAAGCCGTAGTGCTTATTTATAATACCAATTAATTTTGATAGATCTTTTTCCTCTAATATCACTGTTGCCAAGTCTTTAACAATGTCTTGTGCTCTAAATGCCACCCCAAGTCCACATATGTCAAACAGCTTGATGTCATTTGCACCATCAACTACAGCTACAATATCATCTCTTTTCTCTTTCCATTCCTTAATCTTGATTATGGCAGATTTGGCTTTGTCAGAATTTACGTGAATCTTTACACCGTCAAGTTTGCCGTTTTTAAATATCAATTCGTTTGAAAAAACGTGGTCTAATCCCAACTCTTCCTCTAATCTATCAGTCATAATTGAAAAACCACCAGATACTGCCATGAGTTTCCAACCAGCTGCCTTTAATGCAGTACAGGCTTCTTTTGCCCCTGTCATTATCTTAAGTGAGTCTGCAACTTCTTGACACGTTTCAAAGCTTATTCCTTTGAGTAGATCAATTCTTTTCTTTAGGCCATCTTCCCAGTTTATTGCACCTTCAATTCCTTTTCGAGTTATTTCCCAAATTTCGTCTTGCTCGTTTATTTTTTCAGCCAATATAGGAAGAAACTCGGCATCAAGAAGTACACCTTCTACATCAAAAATTGCTAACATCAGTTTCTGTTTTCAGGGCGAATCCAGATTATATTAATCTTAAGCGATCTTCCAATTTTTTACCATTAGCAATATATTCAAGCATTCTAAAATAATGATCATGGGCGAGCTTCCACACAAGTATGAAGTTACCATTAAAAATGCTTCTACTCCTTTGAAATTATCAGACCAGACAAAAGAAGAATTGAAACTTTCTGGAATGATGGACGACAAGGGTAAATTAAAGTTAAAGGGCGTTAGTCCCAAGATGCTCAAACGTATGAAAGAAGAATCAGTTGATTGTCCTGTTCTCAAAAAGGAACTTCCGTTTATCCAATGTTTTGTATGCCAAAATTTCCAAAGTAGAATAACTGGAAAAGTTCTTTGTAAAGGCGACCCTTTGTAAGTGAACAGAAGGCTCATTAGGACAGCCGCCAAAATGATGTGAAATGAGCAAGGAGATAGGAATAACAGTAAAGAAAAATACAGATTTTAGCGAGTGGTATACCCAAGTTGTACTAAAAGCACAGCTTACAGATTATGCTCCAGTCAAAGGATTAATCGTACTGAGGCCATATGGCTATTCCATTTGGGAATCCCTCAAATCATCTCTTGATGAGAAACTAAAGGCAACAGGACACGAAAATGCGTTTTTACCAGTCCTAATCCCAGAATCGTTGTTAAGCAAGGAAGCATCACACTTTGCTGGTTTTACCCCAGAGGTTTTTTGGGTTACTCATTCTGGAGAGAGTGAGATTGGAGACAAGTTGGCACTACGTCCTACTTCTGAGACCCTTGCATATAGCATGTATTCCAAGTGGATAAAGAGCTGGAGAGACCTTCCAGTTAAGATCAACTTTTGGAATTCAGCATTACGAGCTGAAATAAAATCAACCAAACCATTTTTGAGAACATCGGAATTTCTGTGGCAGGAAGGACATACCGTTCATGCAACAAAAGAAGAGGCGGAAGAAGAGGTCATGTCCATACTTGATATGTACAAAAAAACCGTAGAAGAAGAACTTGCCATACCAGTACTGACAGGTAAAAAAAGCGACAGTGAAAAATTCGTAGGAGCTGTTTACACTACCACCATGGAAGCCATCATGCCAGATGGTAAAGCATTGCAAATGGGAACATCACACTTTCTAGGTCAGAATTTTTCAAAACCCTTTGATGTCAAATTTCTTGATAAACAAAATATCGATACTTTTGCATGGCAAACATCATGGGGTGTATCTTGGCGTCTAATTGGTGCCTTGGTGATGGTACATGGTGATGATAAAGGACTGGTTCTTCCTCCGCGAGTAGCGCCTATTCAAGTGGTAATAGTACCCATTTATTATTCGTCAGATGATAGAGAAGTAATTCTCAACAAGGCAAATGAAATAAAAGAAATTCTCAGAAAGAAAAATCTGAGGGTCCATGTAGATGCAAGAGATGAGGTTACTCCAGGCTACAAATTCAATGATTGGGAAATGAAGGGTGTTCCTCTAAGAATTGAGATAGGTCCAAAAGATCTAGCAAAGGGAAAAATGATGCTTGTGAGACGAAACAACTCCAAAAAATCAGATCTTGAGTTTGATAAAACAGATGATATCATCCAAGTATTGGATGAAATTCAGAATAATCTGTATGACAATGCAAAAAAATTATTGAATGAGAGAGTCAAAGATGTAGGAGATTTTGACCAATTCAAAAAAGAACTTGAAAAAGGAATGTTTCTTTATTCACCATGGTGTGGAGACCAGAAATGTGAAGATACCATCAAAGAGACCACGGGTGCAGATATACGAGTTATCCCATTTGACGGCAAGAGATCAAATTTGCCTTGTATCATGTGTAAAAACTCCAGCAAGACAGATGCAATATTTGCTAGAGGCTACTAGAAGACCAATAAAAGATTACACCATGACGACAATCAGGGATTATACGTAGAGATTCTGATTTAGACTTGACAAATGTCTGGTTCTGGAATATATCGCGATCGAATCCATATTGTTAAAGACATAATCATTCTTTGAATTAAAGTAATTTCTAAAAAACGTAGGTTGATTCTCACGGGTCTACAGTTAAGGTACCTTTCATCTCAGGATGTAGGTTTGAATAATAACTGTATGATCCTTCCTTGTCAGCAATGAAGGTGATTGTTTGGGCTTGGAAATAGCTTAGTTTGTTTGTGTGTACGTTAAATGAGTCGATATTGAGGTCCATTTGGGTGCCAGTATCCTTGTCTTCATTTATGAAGTGGAGTGCAACTAGAGTTCCTTTTGGAACATGGATAGAAGAGTCAATTACTCCGTTTGATACGGCTTTCTTGCCTTGTCGAGTTGATTCTTGATCATACACATATCCTTGAGTAGGATCATGAATTCCCAAAATGTAGATATTTGTTGGAGTGCCAAAAACTGGAACAGTGCTGTTTACTGGAGTTGAGGTGACAAGGAAATAATATACCCCTGCTCCGCCGGCAGCTACTACTATTGCTATAAATAGTATCGTTCCACGTGAGATTGGTGCACTTTTTGCTTTGTTCTTTTGTTTTTTTACCACTGTGAGATATCGGTTAAATGTCTATATTTATGTTCAGATGGAACAAAGCTTCGCAAAGAATATTATTTTGATTCGTATCTTTGACTAGTGATATCTTACGAAACCACTAGAAGTTGTCTTAATTGGGATAGTTGTTGCCCTTTCGGCAACCGTCATCATACAGTTTACTAATGAACAGTCTAGAATTGATTCGTCACAAGCAACAGTACAAGGTCCTCCTGGACCTCCAGGTCCACAGGGTCCACAAGGCCCACCTGGACCTCCAGGAACTGTCAACTCTACAATATACAATGTCCAGTCACCACAGTTAACAGAAATATTCAAGCGAGTACAAAATTCTGTTGTTCAAATCACAAGCAAAGTTTCAACAGTAGATAACAGTGTAATCATCAATGGCCAACCTTTACAGAGTCAGTCAACCAGATTAGGTTCTGGTTTCATATATGATACCGATGGGAGAATAATTACAAACAACCATGTTGTCGAAGGATCAAAAACTGTAAATGTTACGTTCATTGATGGAAACACCTATACAGCAAAGGTGGTAGGCACAGATCCTGATAATGACCTTGCAGTAATTCAGATCACTGATAATTTTTCTGATGAAAAACTGGTTCCTCCCCCACTTGGTGACTCTTCCCAACTTGAAGTAGGCCAACAAATTATTGCCATAGGCAATCCTTTTGGTCTAAGTGATTCAATGACAATTGGTATAGTAAGTGCTCTTGGGCGTTTACTGCCTAATGAGAAAGTAGGATTTTCCATACCAGACATCATTCAGGTAGATGCTGCAATCAACCCAGGTAACTCAGGAGGGCCGTTACTGAACTCACAAGGAGAAGTAATTGGTATAAATACAGCCATTTCAACCAGCACTGGAGAATTTGCAGGAGTAGGATTTGCGATTCCTTCTGATACTGTCAAGAGAATAGTTCCTGTTTTGATTAAAGATGGTGTTTATCAGCATCCATATCTAGGCATTGCAGGAAGAAGTATGGACCCAGATGTTGCGTTGGCAAACAACCTACCACAAAACTTCAAGGGTGTTATGGTTGAAAAGGTAGTACAAGGAGGCCCCGCAGACAGAGCAGGACTTGTGGCAGCTACTTTGGATAACAACAATATTCCACGCGGTGGCGATATCATAACAGCAATAGATGATCATCCCATAAAGACGATTTATGATGTCATTGCATATCTTGATGATGAAAAAACTGTTGGCAACAAAGTGGTCTTAACTATAGACAGAGCAGGCAAATCAATGGATCTTACTGCAACATTGGTGGCAAGACCTTCCTCATCTTCCTCCTAAAAGTCAGATTGTAAAATTCTAAAATTCCATAGCCTATCCGTTGCTTTTTTTATTCCAACTCTTGGTCTTGCATCAATATTGGATTTTCCAATTTTTTTACCCTCTACGATATAGAGATTTGAAAGTTTAGTGAGATCCTCACCATATTGCTTTCTTGTTATCTGTAGTGCTTGGGTTAGCTTGGCAGGCCCATTCGTCAGGTTAGATATTACTTGGGTTCTTCTTTGTTTAACCATAAAATCAATGCCATCTTTTGGAAGAAGAGATCTTATCAGAACTGCACCAGCTTCAGACTCGTTGTCTCTTGCCACTGCATTTACACAATAATGCATACCATAAGTAAAGTAGACGTATGCCTTTCCCACCTCGCCAAACATTGCCTTATTTCGTTCAGTCTTTCCCCTAAACGTGTGGCTTGCCGGATCATCTTTGTATCTATATGCCTCAGTTTCAATTATAATTCCAGAAACTGTTTTGTCACCAATCCTACGCACAAGCACCTTGCCAAGCAGGTCTTGAGCAACATCTATTGTGTCTCTTTTATAAAACGAACGCGGTATGAATTTCATCAAGTAATTTCTACAGAAATGCCCATTTTTATTTTGTCCAAAGTTTGTGCCAATGTCTTCAAGTCATCTTTTAAAACTTGGCGTAATTTTGGATTGTAAATCGCTGCAGCAGGGTGGACTGTTACAAAATATAGTCGCTCATTTCTTTTAATAATTTTTCCCCGATTTTGTGTTATAGAATTACCATTTAACAGTGTACCAAATGCAGTATTTCCAAGTATACATATGATTTTGGGATGAATAAGATCTAACTCTTCAAGAAGGTAGGCATTGCATGTATCTATTTCCTGTTTATTTGGTTGCCTGTTATTTGGAGGTCTGCATTTTACAATATTAGTAATGTAAACACTATTTCTTTCCAGATCAGCATATTCTAACGCCTCAGTAAGAATCTTGCCAGCTGCACCAACAAATGGTTCTCCTTTAAGATCCTCACTTCGTCCTGGTGCTTCTCCAATAAAGACAATTTCGGATTTTGGAGAACCAGAACCTGCCACGGCATTTGTTCTTGTTTTTGCCAAATTACATTTATCACAGCAAATTACTCTTTTTTTGAGATCATCAAGTTCTAGCATTTTAGGTCCCTACACTTTTTACTGTTGCAATACCACGAATATGTGGTCCTCCGTTTCCCATTCTCATTATTTGCATAGGATCTCCTTTTCCACAATTTGTAATTGGTCTGACTTTGAAATCCTTGCTTCTTGCATCAATTGAATTAAAAAAGTCTGGTGATGTTCCCATTACTATGACATCTCTTACCAAGTCAGCCACTTGTCCATTTTCTATTTTATGTGCATACTGACAAGAGATGCTCCAATTGTATCGCATCATATCTATAGAAGGTACCTTCATGTCACATATTAGATAGCCATTTTTTACATCACGTATCATTTCATCGGGATTCCAGTTTCCTGGACTAATACAAGTACAGGCCATTCTTATCAAAGGCATAAATGCATATCCTGCAGAACGCATTGCAGAATTTGGTTCAGTATCAAAAAGTGATGCTGTCTCCCTGCTTTGCATGTGATGTTGTAGTATTCCGTCTTGAATTAGAGATTTTTTTGATGCCTTTGCACCTTCATCGTCATATTTATACCACCCCAAACTTGATTGTATCGTAGGATCATCAATGACGTTAAGCTCAGTTGAACCTATTTTTGAGCCAATTTTTCCAGCCCACCAAGATCCACCTGCCCAGGCCATTTCTTTTCCAAGTACTCGATCAGCCTCAGATGGGTGTCCTAGAATTTCATGAGTCAACAGTGCAACAAAATCAGGATTCATGACAACAGTTGTTTTTTCTTCTTTTGCTGGTTTTGCATCAATTAGTTGGTTTGCTCTTTCAGATATTTGTTCTGCAACTGCTACGATATCATTTTTACCTGTTATCATTTCGATACCGCCTCTGCCACCTTCTGTTGTACTTACCGTTTCTGAAATTCCAGACTCGTGTGCAGTAGCAGACAAGGCTGCTATTGTATCGTCATAATTTTGTTGTATTTGCGCACCCTCGCTATTTACGTAATACTTGGAAAATTGATCATGATGCATCGATATTGATGATTTGTGTATTCGTTTTTTGTATCGTATTGTTTTATCACATTCATATGCAATTTTTGTCATTTCTTCAATTGTTGGTTTCTTTTCTACCTTGAAATTGACTGTATCAACAAAGGCTTTGGCTTCAGCAAGTTTTACTTTTTGTTTTTTGTTTGTTGCGTAATGTAGTGCACTTTTTATGGCATCCTTTATACCAATTTTCATATTTTCTATTGATTTTGGATTTGATATGGAATAAAATCCCCATGCACCATTGGCAAGGACTAGAATGCCTAATCCCGAATCTACAGTAGATGAAAAATGTTCAATTTCTCCATTTTCGAGCAAAAAACCACTAGTTACAACAGTCTCGGCCCTTATATCACAAAACTGTGCTCCATTTGCAAGAGCAATTTGAATTGCCTTTTCTGCAAAATCGTTTAACAATATAATGGAGCTTCGTGCATCCAAGTATTTTTGTCTTATATTGGAGTTCTTGGGGTTTCTTGTTTTGGAATTGTGAAAGAAAAGGTTGAACCTTTTGTGAGCTCGCTTTGGACCCATATTCTTCCCCCATGGGCCTCTACGATTCCTTTGCAAATAGCAAGGCCCAAGCCACTTCCACCTTGCTCTCTTGTCAATGAGGTATCCACTTGGTAGAATCTTTTGAATATTTTATCAATTGAATCCATTGGAATTCCTCTCCCGTTGTCCTTGACTGTAATTATTATTTCTGAAGACTGTTCCTGTACTGTTATCTCAATCTTGCCAGTTTTTGGCTTTGTAGCCTTTAAGCTATTCTTGATTAGATTGGTAAGAACTTGTTTAATTCTTTCGTCATCATATTCTGCAAAAATGTCATTTTTTGCAGTATGTGAGAGTGATACTTGATCAGTTATAGCTTGAGGCTCCATTGCAACGACTACTTTTTCTACAGTTTCTTTTATGTTGTTAGTTGATTTTTTGATTCTAAGTTGTCCTAGTTCTAATTTTTGTGCATCAAGCAAGTCGGATATTAATTCTAAAAGTGTTGCTGCACTTGAACGAATTACATCTAGTCTTTCTTTTTGGTTTTTGTTTAATGGTCCTAAATGCTCTCCAAGCAAAATATCTGAATATCCTCGTATTGGAACCAGTGGAGTTTTTAGTTCGTGTGTAATCATTGCCAAGAATTCGTCTTTTGCCACTTCGATCTTTTTAGCTTCTTCTTCTTTTTTCTGAATGGTGCTTGACATTGCGTTAAATGTTTCTGCAAGTTCACCGATTTCGTCTTTTGAGTCATAAGAGATTTTTTCTCCGTAAAAGCCCTCCTTTACTCGTGTAATAGCATTGACAAACATTTGTAGAGGGGTCAACGATTTTCGAATTGAAAACATGACTACTATGAAGACACCAATGTCGGTCACTAACAAAGCCTGAACTATTATGACGTTTTGATTTAATTTTGAATCAATCAATCTATTCCAGTTATCTACAAACAGTGATGTGTCATTTAGTAGAATTCCTCGTTGAATTTCCAAGTTATTTAGTGCATTACCAAAATCTTTTGAAATTAACGGATTTAATTCAAGATACTCTATTTTTGCGGCTTCGGCCTCCCATAACGGATCAAGCTGTCTTATAGAATCAGAATTTTCTCGTGGTATTTGCTGTAAAGTTTCTGGTTGTATGTTGTATGCAGTATAGGCTGGATTGTCTAGAGGTTCGCTTTCAAGCTTTTTCAAGTCGGCACTAAAAGTTAGCCTATCCTTTTTCAGGGTTGCAATAGAGCTATTTCCCTCACCAATAGAAATGAGCAGAGTGTTTTCACCAATGTCTTTTGCAATATTTACCATCTCATCCGCGATTTGTTTCTGTCGATTATAGTTTCTGTCTAGTGGTGCCAAATCATTAGTAACTCCATCAGCCAAAGAGATCAAGTCGCTGTTTTTTGATAGAACATAATTTAGTGCATCTTCTACTTTGGGATCAAAAACTGATTCTATCTGAATTTTTTCTGCATTGGTTTTATAGCCTTGCCAAGAAGATCCTACCTGAATATAGTTTGACTGGACCTCCGAGGGCACGGAAATAATATTGGTGCCTTTGAATGTACCACCAGAACCAAGAGATGTATAGGTAGAATCAAAGTCCGTTATTTCATTTGTCAGTGTTTGTCTTTCTGATTCATGCCCGCCTCTTGCGATCGTGTTTGCAGTACCAGCAATCCTTTCGGTTATAACTTTGAGATCACTTGCATGGCTAATAGAATGTAAAACTGCCAAATTTTCTTGAGAGATAGATACAAGAAGGAAGAGGTTAATTGATGAAACTCCTATTATTACTCCCAGTAGCAAGTATGTCTTCTGGGTAATCTTCATTTTGTTTAGAAAACTATGCGTTGCCTATAAAAGCTTGTATAAAACATATCTGTTAATTAGTT
>CAYUTC010000014.1:17585-24396 GCA_964447595.1 uncultured Nitrosopumilaceae archaeon | reverse complement strand
AAAGGAAAAGATCTCAAACTCTATGTCATTGGTGCTACAAACAAACCATGGAGTCTTGACTGGCCATTTCTTAGAAGATTTACAAAGAGAATCTATGTTTCACTTCCAACACTTGAAGCGCGGGTAAGCCTGTTTGACCTTTACACTTCACCACTTAAAAGCGATGAGAAAGTAAAATCAACCGAGCTTGCCAAATTAGCAGACGGTTACAGTGCTAGTGATATCAAAGATATCTGCCAGTCTGCACAGCTAATGGTTGTAAACGACTTGTTTCGCTCTTCAAACCATGGCGAAGCAGTAGTGGGTGAAGAAAAGCCACAGCCAAGGCTAATTACAATGGCTGACTTTAAGGAAATAGTATCGCGTCGCAAGCCAAGTGTCTCCATGGAAATGATTCGCGCCTATTACAAGTGGAGCGAGCAATTCAAAGCTCTGTAATTCTAGTTTATTGCCCTAGAATCTTGACAAATTTTTCTATTGATTTTATATCTGAAAATTCTTCTAATTGTTTTGCAATTGACACCACTATGACAATGCGAGAGTTACCAAACAGAGTCAGATAACACAAAACTTAAATTCTGATTAGAATTCATCCGTTGAGGGTCACAGAAATTCCAACAAAAAAGGCCAAACATGTAAACAAGTTTGGTAAGTTGCTTTTGGAAGATGGGACTGTTTTTGACGGAATTGGTTTTGGGTTTTCTACTATAACATTTGGCGAGGCTGTATTCAATACAGGAATGGTAGGATATGCAGAAGCATTGACAGACCCATCATATAGTGGGCAAATACTGGTACTGACTTATCCACTAGTTGGAAATTATGGTGTACCGGATACGTCTACAAAAGATTCCGATGGTATAACAAAATATTTTGAATCAGATAAAATCCAAGCACGTGGGCTTGTGGTTCACGAACTATCACTTACTGCAAGCCACTGGAATCTATCCATGACACTTGATGAGTGGCTGTACCGCGAAAAGATTCCTGCAATCACTGGAATAGATACACGCGCACTAACAATGAAACTCCGAACAAAGGGTGTGATGATGGCAGCACTTGCCGTATCAGAAAAAGAGATTGATGTAAAAGATCTCAAGGCAAAACTAGAGTCTGCCAAAAAATACAACGACGAAGAGTTCATGGATGCCGTATCTGTAAAAGAGCCCAAAATCTATGGAACAGGAACCGAGTCAATTGTTGTTGTGGATACCGGTGTAAAAAATGCCATATTGCGAAACGTGCGAAACCTGGGCTACAAGGTAATTCGCGTGCCATGGAACTATTCAATTGAGAAAATCTTGTCGTACAACCCAAAGGGTGTTGTAATATCAAATGGGCCAGGAGACCCGATAAAATGTACTGATACCATGAAGACTGCCAAAGCCCTCATTGAGAAAAATATCCCAACACTTGGAATATGCCTTGGAGCTCAGATACTAGGACTAGCTGGGGGGGCTGACACATACAAGCTAAAGTATGGTCATCGGGGGCAAAACAAGTCATGTATTGATCTTGATAACAACCAAGTGTACGTTACCAATCAAAATCACGGATACTGCATCGACCCAAAATCACTTGACAAGACAGATTTCAAGTTATGGTTTTCAAATGCAGATGATAAAACAGTAGAAGGAATAAAACACAAGAAAAAAAATATCATTGCAGTACAGTTTCATCCCGAAGCTTCGCCTGGACCTTTTGATTGCATGTTTGTTTTTGACGAGCTCAAAAAAATCATAGGAGGTACTAATGCCAAAGGATGAATCGCTAAAAAAGATTCTAGTTCTTGGCAGTGGGGCAATTAAAATCGGAGAAGCAGGCGAAAGTCACTAACGTGGCCGCCAATTCGACTACTCCGGTAGCCAATGCCTCAAGGCCATAAAAGAAGAAGGAATCAAGAGTATTCTTGTCAACCCAAATATTGCAACAATTCAGACTGATACAAGATTTGCAGACAAGGTATATTCAATTCCAGTAAACCCGCAGTATGTAGAGTCCATCATAGAAACAGAACGACCTGATGGACTGATGCTTGGGTTTGGTGGACAGACTGCCCTTAACTGTGGAGTCAAGCTCGAAGAGCAAGGAATTCTCAAAAAATATGGTGTCAAGGTTCTTGGAACACAGGTAAAGGGAATTCGTGCAACAGAGGACAGGCAGCTCTTCAAGGATTCCATGATTGAGTGTAACGTTCCAGTACTGAAAAGTAAAACCGTATACAACTTTGAGGAGGCAAAAAAGGTAGCACAGGAGCTAGGTTATCCTGTAATAATTCGTGTTGCATATACGTTAGGTGGAAAGGGTGGCGGTGTTGCCCACAATGAAATAGAACTACATGAGATTGTAACACGTGGTCTTAACGCAAGCCTTGTGGGGCAAGTTCTAGTTGAAGAGTATGTTGGACACTGGAAGCAAATCGAATACGAAGTAATGGCAGACTATCACGGCAACAATGTAATCATTTGCAACATGGAAAATGTCTTGTCAATGCGGGTTCATACAGGAGACAATGTTGTAGTTGCTCCATCGCAAACACTTGACAATTATGAATATCAAATGTTGCGCTCTGCAGCACTTCGGGCAGCAAAACATGTTGGAATTGTTGGTGAATGCAACATCCAGTTTGCACTAGACCCAGATTCTAACAAGTATGTTGCAATAGAGATGAACCCAAGGTTATCACGCTCTTCCGCACTTGCATCCAAGGCAACCGGTTATCCGATTGCATACATGGCAGCAAAAATTGCAATGGGATATACTTTGCCAGAGCTTGTAAACCGTATCACAAAAACAACAACTGCATGCTTTGAGCCCTCACTTGATTATATAGTATGCAAGCACCCAAGGTGGGATTTTTCCAAGTTTGAGCTTGCAAATCGAAATCTTGGTCCAACAATGAAATCAGTAGGTGAGGTAATGGCAGTAGGAAGGTGCTTTGAGGAGGCACTGCAAAAATCAATCCGAATGCTTGAGATTGGAAACGACGGTCTTGTAGCAAACCGCACTAATGACAAAAACTATGACATGGAAGAGCTAGAAGACAAGCTGCAAAAATCAGATGACCATGTACTGTATCACGTGGCAGCTGCACTGCGACAAGGCATGCCAATTGAGCAAATTTACAAACTCTCTTCAATTGACCCGTGGTTTATTGAAAAGATACAAAATATCGTACAGCAGGAAAAAAAGATAAAAGAATCTAGTCTTGGAAAAGACGTTTTACTAGAATCAAAGAGACTAGGATTCTCAGACAAGCAGATAGGGCGGTTATCTGGCAAAGACGATCTTGAAATTCGAAAGATGCGAAAAGATGCCGGAATCATACCTGTGGTAAAACAAATTGATACACTTGCAGCAGAGTGGCCTGCCAAAACAAACTACCTCTACCTGACATATGGCGGTACTACAAATGACTTTGAGGTAAACTCGGATTCCCAAAAGATTGCAGTTCTTGGAGCAGGACCATACCGCATTGGAAGCAGTGTGGAATTTGACTGGGGAACTGTAAACATGGTCTGGGGGCTCAAAGAAAATGGTGTAAAAGAAATCTCTGTAATCAACTGCAACCCAGAAACGGTATCAACTGATTATGATATATGCGATAGGTTGTATTTTGAGGAATTAACACTGGAGCGAGTACTGGATATTGCAGAATTTGAAAAACTAACTGGCATAGTGACTGCAGTAGGTGGGCAGACTGCAAACAATCTGACCCCGAAGCTTGCAAAAAACGGAATCAAGATAATTGGAACATCATACCAAGACATTGACAAGGCAGAGAACAGGTCTAGTTTCAGCAAGGTCTTGGACGAGTTACATATTCGCCAGCCACCTTGGCAGGCATTCTCAAATCTTGCTGATGCCAAAAAGTTTGCAGTAAAAGTAGGCTATCCTGTACTGGTAAGGCCATCCTATGTGCTAAGCGGTGCTGCAATGAAGGTAGTGTGGTCTGAAAAGCAGCTAAAAAGATACCTTGACGAGGCAACAAACGTATCGCCAGACTATCCTGTTGTGATTACAAAATTCATGCTAAACTCGCTTGAAGCCGAAGTTGACGGAGTATCAGACGGAAAAAATGTCATAATTGGTGCAGTAATTGAACACATAGAGGGTGCTGGCGTGCACTCGGGTGATTCCATGATGTGCATTCCACCATGGAGTCTCTCAAACAAGGTAGTTGAAACAATACTGGACTATACAAACAAGATTGCAACTGCGTTTCAGATAAAGGGACCATTTAATCTACAATTTCTGATTAACTCTGACCAGGTCTATGTGATTGAACTAAACATCCGTGCATCGCGTTCGATGCCCTTTGTTTCAAAATTTGTCAAGATGAATCTGATTAGTCTAGCATCGCGCGCAGTTTTAGGAAAGTCATTGCCAAAGGTTCCAAAGGATAGGTGGAAGAAGATCCACTCGTATGGAATCAAGGTTCCACAATTTTCATTTATGCAGCTAGAAGGTGCTGATATCATATTGGGTGTGGAGATGCAGTCAACAGGAGAGGCTGCATGCTTTGGAGAATCATTTTACGACGCACTAACAAAGGGATTGGTATCTGTTGGATACTCGCTTCCAAAACAAGGCTCGGTCCTAATTACTGCAGGTGGTACTGAAAACAAGGAAAAACTCTTGCAAACAGCATTATTGCTCAAAAGTCTTGGATACAAGATTTTGGCAACAGAACACACTGCAGAATTTTTGTCAGACAAAAGAATAGGCGATGTGGAAGTTGTATACAAAATAAGTGAGCCAGAGCGAAAACCAAACATTGCAGATTTGTTATACGAACACAAAATTGACTTTATAATAAATGTGCCAAGCACATCTACACTTGAAAAGTATGTCGGAATGTTGTACGATGAGTACCAGATACGAAGAAAAGCAGTCGAGCTTGGTGTGCCAGTACTGATTACAACGGAACTTGCAGATTCGTTTGCAAAGACACTAGAGTGGCTCAAACATAACGATACCACAAAGAAGTCCCTTGAGCCATACGAAATATTAGAATAAGCCTATGCTTCTTGCAACGTCTTTCGAAGATGTTTGAATATGTCTAGTGTATCTCCATCAGGTCCCCCAAGTTATCAGGAGCATGAATTTATCACCAACAGGCATTGTCAGTCTACGCAGATTATCATATACTGCTAACACATAATGTCCTTTGCCTATCTTTGGGGCAAACTTGGCACGTGTCTTCCATGCACTAACTGCATATTGTAATGTCTCTTTGTGTTCTTGGTCATTGAGTAACGGAGTAATACCTTCTCGAATCCTAGTTCCAATCTCTTTTCCTTCCATGTCGCAGATTGTTGCATATCGAATTTTGTGGTCTGCTGCCATCACTTTATCTAATACGGTTTGCACGCTCATGGAATTCTGGTATTATAATACACTTGGCAATATTTACGGCTGATGGCTATCTTCAGATGGGGTAACTGTTCCAAAAACGAATTGCTTAGATTATGGATATGCTTCTGCCTCTGCCCATGGTCTTTTTTGTCTGATGATAAATTGCATCAATGCTTCCTTGTTGTATTCTATACCGTGTACTTCCAAGGTATGTTTTCCAAACTTGTTTAGAACCGTTTGGATGTCCTTGTCTTCAACCACATAGTCGCACTCAAAACCATAATCATTGCAACTTAGCCGTGGCATGATGATACTAATACGTTAAAGTTGCTAAAAAGACTGGTGTTCTTCTAAAAGCTATTGTCTTGAATGATATAGAAAAAAAAAGAAAAAATTTGAAAAGATTTGTAATTGTATCAGAACCGGTTTATGCTGCAGGCTCTACAATTTCCGCTGTAGCAAATCGTTGACCGACCTCAAGAATCTTTACTTTAGCATTCTGGCCAGCCTTGCCGTTTTTAACAAATATGACAAAACCTTCAATTCTTGCGATACCGTCGCCTTTTCTACTGATTTCTGTAACGGAGACATCGTATTCCTTTCCTGTTTCTACTGGTTTTGGCTTGTCATCAAATCCTCTGTTGCCGCCAAATCTTCGGCCGCTACCGTATCCTCGATTATCTCTGCCAAAACCTCTATCGCTGTAACTCATCATTGCACCTCCTGTAGGTCTTGCAGTATGGTACAACCCTATAAGAACTGATGTAGTGATGGAACTACACCAAATTGTTCATCTAGCGATGGTATACCATAATAAAAAAAGTATAAGCAATATTTCAGCTTAGAATCTTCTTTGTCCACGGTGTTTTGGCAAGCATTCCTTGCAATATACTGGTCTTCCTTCCTGTGGTACGAAGGGGACCTGCGTCTCTTTTTTGCAGTCTGCACATGTGGCAGGATGCATTTGTCTGTCTGATGACATGATTTGACGTATTCGTACCTGAATAAGAACCTACAGAACGGTATAGATCATGGACTCGTTGCCTATGATGGAGCCATCTAACGTGACAATCTTTGCAGAATCACAATCCTTGATGCTTTGTATAATGGGTGAGATTGATCTTTTGTATTGTTTTTTCTGCGTTGCATAAAAATATCTGTTAAAGGAAGGCATGACTGTAACCTCGATTGTACCAGTACTGGAAGGGAATAGCTGCTTTTTTTGTGCCTTGATTGATACCCAGACTCTCTGACCATCTAATACAGAGCCCTCCTGAAAGTAGACTGGGTGAACATGTCCCATGATTATCTTGGAAATATGTGAAAGGTTCTCAGAGGGCATCACATGTCCATGTGTCAGCAACGTATCATCAATTACTATTCCAGATGAGCTTGCAACTGTAATCCACTCTGGTGCCAATTTCTGTATGTTTCCATCATGGTTTCCTGGTAT
>CAYUTC010000014.1:5104-17485 GCA_964447595.1 uncultured Nitrosopumilaceae archaeon | reverse complement strand
GCGCTTGTGAAGGATTTGGTATAGGATAACTGGAAAAATTTGATAGATTAAGGATGAATCTGATGGCATTACAGCTAAACGGTATAATCAAACTTCAAATTTTTGAGCCACATATGAGATGAACTGGGGGGTGTTTGGGTCACCACTCCGTTGAGACAGGGTCATGTCAGCGCCGTAAAACAATCAGGTGAATTGGGTGAAACCAAAAACCTTTCCCAATTTTTTATTTTAATCATGAATCTGGGTAAAGACTTTAAACTCTTTTATGTTGATATGAAAACAGATGTCTGTTAAGATAAAAGATATCAAAACCAAAGTAATCAAAGAAGACGACGGTTCTTATTCTATTGCATGTTCTGCGTTGGGTGTATACAGCACTGGTAAAAATCTACAAGATGCCAAAAAGAACTATCTCAAAGCTGTCAAGCTTCATCTGTCAGTATTAAAAGAAAAAGCCACAGAATCTATTGCGGTTTGAAAAGGCTTTTCCCCATACATGGGAAAGATTTAGTCAAAATTCTTTGTAATAAATTAGGTCATAAAATGCAAAAATTGTTTTCTTTAATTAATTCACGTACACATTTTATCATTTAAGGATGATTTACTAGCGATACCAAAGACATGTTTAACTAAATAACCTCAATAGTATTATATCTATGTCAAAAGAAGAGATAAGATGTCGTTTTTGCAATAATATTCCTATACGAAAAACCGGCTTTTTACAAACTATAAAAAAAGCAAAAATTGATGGGAGTGTGTCAGATGGAACAAATGATTACGGAGCAGGCATAGAAGTAGAATTAGAAAAAACTCAAAAGGAAGAATACTACAAATGCCAAGCTTGTGACCATGAATATGTTGACATTTCTAACTATGACATCAATATAATTTTGCAGAATCTTAGAATAAAGCCTTCAGTTTTTGGTATCTTTGAGGCATACTACGATAGTTTGATAGATATCATTTCATTATTCAGACAACATAGAACTGGCATAGTCAGAGCAAGACGGTCTCTTAAAACTTTAATCTCCGATACTATACAGAAAAAACGAATAATGATTCCAGTAAATTTTAACAATATTCGAACATTTGCAGTTTTGGAACGTCATCTTCAAGAAACAAATAAAATTCCAATTTATGTTGTGATAAGTTTGGGGCCACCAATATGAGCGAAGAAACCGTTCTAGATGATACATATTCTCCTGAAGAAATGAATGTCATCTTACAAAAATTCAAAGATGATTTTAGTTTCAAATATTCTATCCACGACGTAGTTTTAATCCTATTAGCTTCAGACCCAGATATCCCAGTCATTGGTAAAACTAGATATCAGAAAGAAATATTTGTTTTAATTAATGAGATTTTAAAATCACAAGCACAGAAAATTGAATTTAAAAAATACAATTACGGTCCATATTCTGAAGAATTAAAGCAGGTCGTAAGCGACCTATCTTTTTCAAATCTTGTTGAAATTATTGGAAAGAAAAACTCGATAAATCTTGGCATAAAGATAACTGAGAAAGGCATCAAACACATTCAACCAAAATTAAACGATCTGGGTCATGATACAATCAAGAAAATAAAAGCCAGAAGAAATGGAATTGAAAATATTTCTACTGATGGAATTATGGGTTACGTATATCGCAACTATAGGGAATATTTAGAAAACGCATTCAAGCGCAAACGATACGAACGTACGCTGGATAAAACGGAGGATAATGATGATTAAAGAAATCAAGAAGGTCGATGATGATGTTAACGATGATAATGATTCAGACATATTCTTTTCACCAAAAGTTTTTGAAGTAACCACAACAAGAGGAAGATTCTTCACTCCAAATAGAATGGTATCAAAATCAGAATATAACTCAAAATCAAGGAACTACATCACCTTGCCAATGTACAATGATTTAGCAATAGATTTTAGAATATTTGATCAACCTAATTTTTACGATTTTATTACAGACAATGAAAAAATTAAAAAAATTTCTAATAAAAATAATTTGTTTAACATTCAAACATTAAGAACAAAGTTAAAATGTTCATTTTATCAACCGACTCAAACATGCTTTGAAAATAATTCAGAAAAGGAAATAAAGAAATTTTTTAGATTGCAGACAATGCTACAGGTTGATAGCAATAATGGCATAATAACAGTTCCATTTTTAAATTTCTCAAAAACAAAATACAAACAAATCATTAGGAAGATTTTAAAAGATTTTGATTCACTCCAGTTTATTTTTACACTAGATATGGCAATGCCAGATTTTGAAGAAGTCTTGAGATTCTTGATATCATATAAACAACCTATGATAATTGCATTTATCTATAGACCGTTTAGCAATTATGCGTTACAGCATGATGTGATTAATAGTTTGAGTCAATCAGAGAATGTAATGTTTTTAGCATGTCAGGTTGAACGAGATTTAGGGGATTCTAGTAATATACATCCATTGCAATTTTCTAGTTTTGACCTGATTGCTTTGAGACAATCTCAGAACAGACCATCTGAAAAAATTGATCCAAACCGAGTTAAGCTATTTAGGCCTTCTAATTTGAAATTAGAAAATCCTTCCAATATTGACAAAAACAACTTGAATAACATAGTTGATGAGTTCAAAACTGAAGGATATGTAGAGAATGACATTAAGTTCATTCAGGAAGCCTTTAAAAACATAGACAAAATTGGAACCGAAATGTGGTATAGTAACATCTATGATTTAACAGTGCTTCACGAGTCTATAGTAAGCCCTCAAGAATTTGAAGTATCACGCAAATTCATAGCAAATCATGAAACTTCAGATTACATAAGAACAAAAAGTGGATTGATGACACATCCATTAATAAACAGAAAACATTGATTTTTAATTCACTTTCTAAATTTTAGTCTGTAACATCAATATGTAAGATGGCAGGAGTAGAGAGAGAACTAGGTTCCTCTTTTCCTTTCCAGACGAATATCTGAATGTTATACATTCCTTCTACCTGAGGCATCCATAATAAAGATGGTTGTAATGATTCTAAAGGTTTCAATAAACCGTTAACATAGAGAACATCGCTTATTACAACATCTTTCTCATTTTGAATTTGTGCTATGAATGCAAAGGGTTGTTCAACATTCTGATTATTTTTTATTGTAGCGGTAATTTTTGCTAAGTGATTTTTTGAAATTTGGGTTAAAGATCTATTATTTTCATCTAAAATAACAGGATTTTGTAATAGAATTCTTTCTAATGGTGGAAAAGTTTTCCCTACTTTTGTCATAGCTATTAATCTCAAATTAGATGATATGTCATATGGAGGAGGTACTGTTCTATCAACATATTCAGCTCTGACCTCATCTCCTTCTGTTACTTTTAGTAAATTGTTTGTAGAACTTTGTTTGCTAGATAATATCACCTTACCTTGAAATACTCCTGTTGCTGTCCCAGTTTCTTTCATTTTGAGTTCTATGCCTTGAAGGTTTGTATTAGACCAAACACGAATGTCAAACTCATCAATAACATTAGGGTTCAAATTCATATCAGGATCAACGATCTGTATTGTTGCTTCGCTTTCAAGATCGTATTTTGGTTCTAGCCATTTAATCATTCCAATATTCCATCCGATCATTGAAGATGCTGTAACTTCTTGACCCTCAGTAAATTCAAATGAAACCGAGATACCATCATCATTGCTTGCAGGTAGTAATCCATCGGATGGACCTTGACCACCGTATTTCCCAGATGGTAGTAGACCTTTTCCATCAATTCCGTCTTTTCTTACTATCTTTGGATCACCTGTAAGGATTACGGTTCCAACAAAAATTCCAGTGTCAGGTCCACTTTCTTTCAAAATATATGAGTTAAGAGTATGTTTTTTTGTACTTATGTTTACTTTTATCTCATCAATAGCATTAGGATTGTAATTATGATCTGGTGCTACTACTGCAATGTATACTTTATCTGTCCAAGTGTAGACTTTTTGATCGAGTTGAATGGTAGCACCAAAATTTGAAGAATATGCATAAACAACAGCAATTTCTTTGCCATTAAAATAAGTAAAGGTAATTTTTTCTCCTTGTCTAGCACGAACGGCTCCATCGAAAGGCCCCTTGCCCTTTCTTGGTTTTTTTGAATGTTCTGGAAGAAGATGTACAGTTCCCTGAAATATACCAGTGTCCTTTCCAGTTTCCACTAGCCTATAATTTGCGATTGTGTCTTTGCCTGTACTAATGGTTATTTGTTGATTTGGTAAACCACCTAAAGTTTCAACTTTTTGACTGTCTAAATTTGCATCAGGGTCTACAACAGTAAGTATGATATCATGCCCGAGTACATATACAGACCTATCCGTTTGGATTACAGGGTGTCTACTATCAATAATATATGAATCAGAAACTTCTGCATCTCCATATTTTGCCATTATAGTATATACAGAACCAATCTTCCATTGTTTTCCTTTCATTTTAAATGAAATTTGATAAAATGGTGGTTTTGGTTTATAGCTATGGGAGATAAGATCAATCTTCTTAGCAAAAAGAGACTTTCCCTCTTGATTGAATACTTGTATTATCATTTTCTTTCCTACTATTATGTCACTTACTGTAAATCTTACATGTACAGTTGCTCCTAATGGATAAACTACCTTATCAGATCTAACACTAATTGAAATAGGATGTATTTTTTTAATTGAATCATCATTATGTGAGTTAGTCATTCTGGTTTCATCCTCTCATCTTTTGGTTGAGCCCATATTTTCATTGCATTTTGAACTTCTTCACGAACTGCTTTTCTTGTACATTCATTTATCATTTCTAGCATACTCTCTCCAGATAAGGGGGTAATGTTTTTGAGATTTTTTTTGTATAATTGACATTCCAACCTAGTTATGATACGTTTAGTAGCCAGATCATGATGATTCGGACAAAGCATCAATATGTTTTCTTTTCTGTTATCATTACGTTTAAAATTAATATGATGAGGTTGAAGACCCACTTGAATTAGGCAATTAGGGATTGAACATTTATGGCAACATTCAACATGTAACTCGCGTCGTAATTTCATAGGAAAATGCTTCCGTGGCTCAGTGACCATCCATTAATTTTTAATCGATTATTTAATTAAATTATCTTGAATCCGCCATTAGTCTTGGATTTGGGGGATTTTGCAGTCGATTTGTGCAGATTTTTGCAACTTTTTGACGGATTATAATGTGCCTAAATCACCTTTTTTGAGGTTTCAACATAGTTCTACCAGTATTATGCATATTCTACCAGTATTCTACCAGTATTTTGCCATTAAAATTGATGAAAAACTTTCGTGCCTAAATTTGGTATTTTTACTGGTAAATGGACGTTTTTCTCTTGTTTAATCCCAAGAAATTCATCCAGTTTAGACTCTGTTTCTAAAGCTATGATATCAATTGCAGTCCTGCCATGCCCATAGTCAGAGAAAAACTTGGAATCGGATATCTTTTCAAGCAATAGTTCAAGCCTTTTTACAAATTTGGTATATCTTGGAGAGACTCGCTTGCGTCTGTATATTGATACAAGTTTCATTGATGCAAGTGTAGCAAGTACTAGAACCACTGCATCACCGTAAACGTCTATCTTGTCAGTCATGTTACTCTTGCGTATTTTTGCAAGACTAGTCATCACCTTGGATTCTATTGCATGATATCTTTCTTCAAGTTTGGACTCCTCAAGGTCCGGCACACTAATATCAAAGCAAGAAACATGTTGATCCATCATCTCTCCAATCTATAGCGAACCACCTATCCATCTTGTATTCTTGTGTTTCAGATAAGCTAAATATGCATATACCATTGCATGCAACGCGTCATCATTTGTCTCTTCAGGATGTGTATATACAACGTGGCTTCTGCCAAAAGTTTGCTTGGTCTCGGCTTCAATGCATGTGAAATGATCAATTAACCACTCTACTTTGTCATATTCGGCAGATGGTATTATGACACGTGGAATTGGTTTAGGATAGTCTGAACGCTTTTCAGGTCTTGTAATCAAGTCGATAATATTTTCTATAGCCCATGTTCTATCAACACTTAGCTTTGTTGTATGAGGCACTTCTTCATACGGGTCGTCTGCTTTGTATGTGTAGCTACATGTGTATACTCGTTCTCCATAACGATTTGATAATTTTTCCACCTGTCTTGTACCACCACCGGCATCCATTACCATTTGGTCAACACCAAACTTGTCCATCAATAATGCAACCTTGTCGGCTTGTTTTTCTGTGGAACGTTCTTCGATTCTTGTTGTGTATAGTAATTTGAATCGCGGAACTTTGTCATCAATTAGCTGCCAAATCCATGGAACAGTGAATGCTTGTACACCTCCACCCCAATCTACACCCATAAAGACGGGCATGGAATGATCAACTAGTTCATCATCAGTGAATTCCAATGTTGAATCAAATAGCGCAACAATCTCTTCTTTAGTAAGTGGTTTGCGCATTCCTTTGTACCACCAACCCTCAACTTCATTTGAAAAAAGTTGTGGGGTGTAAGTTCGTCTTTTTTCCTCAATTTCCTCGCGCTTTTTCCATGGCGCCATGTATTGTGACAAGTGGTACGATGGAATTTTCGAATCTGGATTTTTTGGAATCCATTTTTGTTTCGTCATGTCCCATTCACTTTGGTTGCCCTGCATCCATTTATTGTGCCATGAATCTCCCTCTACAGATCCAGTTCCAATAATCAATATCTTGCCAAATTCTGATTTTGATAACGTTTCAAGTACAACTGGCAATGCCGCTGGATTGGTTGATTGTATTTCGTCAATTACCACAAAATCTGCGGGATACGATCTTGCACTCTCAAAATCGGTCCAAGCCGATGCCATGAATAGATGTGAACCGTTTTTTAGTGGCAGATGGTGCACGTTTCCTTGCTCAGCTAGTGATTTCAAAATAGGAGAGCTTTCTATTGCCCAACTGTGTAAACGCAGCTTTGAGAACACTGATACGTGTTTTTCCCGGTCAGTCAAATACAGGCCCACGGTTACACGGTTCATTATTAGATGGTATAACAACCAGTTAATTGCGAACTCGGTAATTTCCATCTGACGTGGTTTTACAATAATGATTTGTTTTGCGTCATTTTCGTAGATTTCTATTAGATATGGCCTATTTTCAAAGCTAAATGTTTTTCCTTTTATTGTCCTGACTTTTTTAGTAAAATCGATTAAATTTTTTGGGAGAGTTGCGATTATTTTTTCTGTTGAATGCTTTTGATCCTCATAATCGATGTATCCCAGCTTTTTTAATTTCCTCTCAAGATCTCTGAACATTTCTATCCTCCAGATATTTATTGAGAGCCTCCATTATGGTCTCTTCTGCTAACAGTTTAATCTTGAATTCGTTTTGCGCCCTAATCTCTGCGGAATATGCTATTACCTCCTTATCTTCTGTGGTTTGTTGACGGCGTGCCTTAAGAACCGCTATGTTGCTTTTTGTATCATCGAAAGCCTCCTTAAACTCTACTATCAGTTTACCGTAGCTCATTTCCTCCAAAAACTTGTTGCCAATAAGTTTTGTTAGAAATTTTTTTGTCCTTTGTATGGTGGATACACTGCAACCACATTCTTGTGCCAATTGTTCGTCCGTGTACTTGTTCCAATGTTCCAAGATTTTCTGTCGACGTTCCTTGACTTTTTGTTTGTGGGATTTTTCAGCCATTATTAGCTGTGCTAGAAAAATCTAGTTTTTATGTATTTAAACAAAGCCCTTTTTTTGTTAGGGCAGGTTTTACTCAAAAATTTGTGTCTAAAAACCCCTCAAAAATGGGGTTTTTATGTATTTAATGATCGACCTTTTTGCAATCAACTCTGCAAGACAACTGAAAATAGGCCTATTTTTGACATATTACAAGTTTTGTTTTGTAATGTGGTTTGAGCTTTGGATTTGACTTTAAAAATTTGATAAAAGCATGTCAAATTTGTGCCTAAAAAATGACATGATCTGAAAAAATTCCTCCATCATTTGAACAATCGTTTTTGTGGTAGTTGTTGCTTGTACCAACCTTAGTGATAATTATGAGACCTGTGGGAACCACTTCGTGCATATTCGGTAAATTCTAAGATCAAAACCACGATTTGTGAATATTATCTTTGATTTTGTTCTTGAGCTCATCAGTTATCTCTTCAGGTTTCATCCCATGGTCTTTTGTTGCATGTGCTGCACATTGTGACAGAATCTCATCTTCTGTTTTTCCCTTTGCGGTAAAACCACACTTGAAACCTACATCTTTGCATTTGAATTTTAACATGATTTCTTTTTCTTTTTGATTGTTATAAGGTTTGAGAGCTGTAATGCTAGAACATAGTGGTGCAATCTATTCCATGTGGCTTTGTTACGGCATTACAACGGCGGGAAAGTAATTTCGTGTATGTTTTACATCATACTTGTTTCCTACCATCTTCACCAAATTACGGACAAAAGAATACCTAGTATCCAGAAATGTTGTAATTTACAGTGTTTTCCGAGGTTACCTCTTCTTGGATTTAATTCCATGTCAGATTTGGCTTTACTAACTGTAGAATAAAAAACCTACAATGGAACTGTAAACAAGTCTTCTTTTGATACGCCTTTCCAGAGGCCAATCATGCCTTCAGGTTTTACAGGCTCTACTTTGGTTATCTTTTGAATCTTGATGTGATCAGGGTTTGGAGGCATCCAAAGCATTGCCATATAGTCTCCAACGTTTCCAACAGCATCAGGTCTTGCTGATACAATCTTGTCTTTTGTAACGCCTTTTGATACTAGAGCATTGATTGCGGCTTGCTCCAAATCACGTCTGCCGTGAACAAAAAGATAGACTGTTTTCTGTGAGTCTATTGTACTCATGATATAACACCAATTCATGGAACCGTTAATGAACATTTCTAGATGGAGCATCACATTAGATTTAACAAATGAGAATACTTTTTAGTCGTTCAGTGATAGAGTAGTTATCCAATGCAAGCCAGAACCATATCGCCTCATGAGATTAAGAAAATTATGAAGGAAATGCATCATTACAAGCAAACCACAGACAAAGAAATAAAACATTTGCATATCCAAATTATAAAACTGCAGAAACTAATTGAGAAAAATGTGATACCCGAAGATAGCCCTGACTCTTATGAAATTAAGGCAATAAAAGATTTTGAATCCAAGAGAAAAAAAGGCAATATGAAGTTTGTACCTTTGAATTCATCAAGCTAAGAGTTGCCAATCACTGTTCTAGTCAAAAAAAAAATCTCCGATAAAATTGACAAATTTCCATCTGAACTGAATAATAGAATTAAAGAAGTCCTAAAGGAGCTTGAGACTACGTGGCCTATGTGTAGACTTGATATAAAGAAGCTAAAGGGATATGACAATCATTATCGAATTCGTGTTGGTGATTATAGGATTCTTTTTTTCCGAGAATCTGGTATCGCAAAGGTTTATGATATTTCACATAGACGTGATGCATACAAAAGAAAAAACTAATTTCTATATCCTAAAAATTTGATATTTGAAAGTTAGATGATCGTATTCTTAAAGTTCATTAGATTCTAAAGTCTGAGATCCTACACTAGACATCAAAAATACAATAATTATAGTCACGTAAATTTATGCTGTCTTTATATGCCATGTTAGACAAGGATTCTAATGAACCTCTATTCTGTTTCTTGCTCTTCTTAGCTTTTATACGTGTCCAATAAAGAAAATTTGTTGGTAAACATTCTGGTGGTAGGCTCTGGCGGTAGAGAACATGCCTTGGGTTGGAAGCTCTCACAGAGCCCCCAAGTGAACATGGTATTTTTTGCACCAGGAAACGGTGGTACCACAAATAACGTTGACATTCATGTTGATAACATAGCTGACCTTGCAAAATTTGCCTCAGACGAAGACTGTTTTACTGTAGTAGGCCCTGAAGTACCGTTATCTTTGGGTATAGTGGACCAATTTACAAAAAAAGGCTTGAGAATATTCGGCCCTACGAAAATGGCAGCACAACTAGAATCAAGCAAGGTGTGGGCAAAAAATTTCATGAAAAGAAACGGCATCCAGACTGCACGCTTTGAAATATTTGATGATGCAAATAAAGCAAAAGATTATGCAAAATCAGTCAATTATCCGTTAGTAGTAAAAGCAGACGGTCTTGCAGCAGGTAAAGGAGTAATTGTATGCAATGATGCCAAAGATGCAGTCTCTGCTATTGACAAAATCCTAGTTGAGAAAAGCTTTGGAACTGCTGGAACCAAAATAGTCTTGGAAGAACGAATTGATGGAATCGAAGCATCATACATTGCAATCTCTGACGGTAATACAGCATATCCAATGGCAACAAGCCAGGATCACAAAAGAATCTACGACAACGACAAGGGTCCAAACACTGGAGGAATGGGTGCATATTCACCAACTGGTGTCATTGATGATACGTTATCAGAAAATATCCAAAAAAATATCATAGAAAAAACAATTCTTGCCATGAAAAAAGAAGGAAACCAATTCAAGGGATTTCTATATGCTGGTATAATGGTAAAAGACGGCAAGCCTTACGTTCTGGAATACAACGCAAGAATGGGAGACCCAGAATGCCAGCCAATAATGATGAGAATGGAATCTGATTTGTACGAATACATCAACGCAAGTGTTAACGGTACTTTATCTAAACTTCCTAAAATCTCCTGGAAAAAACAGAGCGCAGTCTGTGTGGTATTGGCATCAAAGGGATATCCTGATTCGTATCCAAAAGACGAAGAGATTTCAGGACTTGATATACAAGACAAAAACTCGTACGTGTTTCATGCAGGAACAAGACGAGTAAACGAAAAGGTACTGACAAGTGGTGGGAGGGTGCTTGGAGTAACAGCACTAGGCGATACACTCAAGGATGCAATCTCAAACGCATATGCAAGAGCTGAGAAAATCAACTGGCCAAACAAATACTGCAGAACAGATATTGGAAAAAAAGGTCTTACTTGGGATAAATAACTTCGTCTTCTGTTACGATACAGTCCATTTTTACATCATGGGAATCATGAGGAAATGACTTGACTATTTGTTTTGTATAGGACAAAGCAATCTTTTTGGAACGTTTCCCGTGAAGATACCTGTCATAGTATCCAAACCCATATCCTAATCGATAACAATCGCGTGTTAATGCAATTGCAGGAACCAGAACAACATCAAGTTTTTTGATTATTTCACACCTGTCCTTTGGCTCCATCACAGAAAAATTTCCAATCTCCAAATCAGAAAAACTCTTTATTTTCAGAAACTCCAAGTCGTCTTTTACAACTTTGGGCAGTGCCAAATCTTTTCCGGCATTTAGTATCTCTTGCAAGATATCTTGGGTGCGAACCTCGCTTCCTATTGCATAGTATGCTCCAATGGTACGAGCAGTACGGTAAGATTCCACCTTTCTTAGATTCTCCCGTATCTTGTCACTTGATATCTTGATAAAATCAAGGGAAAGGGCTTCGCGCTGGTCTAGTAATTGTTTGCGAAGCCTAGCCTTTTCAACTGTTTGAGACAAATCCTTTACTAATTGAAGCAGCTGTGACAGTGTTTTTTAAAAGCATCGCTCGTGTCATTGGGCCTACACCACCAGGAACAGGCGTAACATATGATGCCTTTTTGATTACACTATCGTAATCAACATCGCCTGCAAGCTTGCCATCCAATCTACTGGTGCCAACATCTATTATTACTGAACCGTTCTTTACCATCTCTCCAGTCAAGACAAACCGTGATCTGTCCCCTACTGCTGATACAATTACATCAGCACCTAGGCAGTGTTCTTTGAGATTTGCAGTCTTGGAGTGGCACGTTGTTACAGTTGCGTTTTGTTCCAGCATGAGATGGTACAAGGGTTTGCCAACAAGATTACTTCTGTTTATGATTACAACATTTTTTCCTGATAACGAAATATCGTAATAATCAAGCAATTCCATGATGCCAGACGGAGTACAGGGTTTGAGTATTGCTCTTCCAGAGGCAAGAAGACCCATGTTGTGAGGTGTTAGTCCATCAATGTCTTTAATTGGTGAAATTCTGCTAATCACTGAAAACTCGTCTAGCTGTTCTGGGAGGGGTAACTGTATCAGGATACCATGAACGGTACTGTCATTGTTTAGTAAATCAATCAGACTTGACATCTCTTTTTGCGAAAACGATTGTGGTAATCTATGGTCTTTAGTTGCAATGCCCACTTCAGCACAATCTTTCTGTTTACTGGTGACATATGATGCAGAAGCTGGGTCGTCCCCTACTAGAACTGTTGCAAGGCACGGTTCAATCTTTTCTTTTTTTAGCTCTGCAACTGCTGCCCTCACTCTATCCTTGACTGCATTTGCAACTAGAATACCATCAATTTTTTGTCCTGTCAAACATCATTGAGTTATTTTTT
>CAYUTC010000014.1:0-5004 GCA_964447595.1 uncultured Nitrosopumilaceae archaeon | reverse complement strand
GATAAAATTCGAAAACACAAAATCGAATTACACGATGGATGTGCTGCATGCCATGTCATATTTTCTTTAAAGCAAAAGTCTGGAAGATCAGAGCAAGATGCAGCAGACCTGCTATCAAATGTATTGACTGCTAATCCAAAACTAAATTCAGAGTTTATCGATGTGGTGGAACAGATACACATGCATGAGAGAGGCATGGGTACTACATTTGCAACTAGAGGGCGTGACTCTAAAGATAGCTATCTTGAGACCTATTTTTCAAATGTTTTAGACGAGTTGGCATCAGATTTACATTTTGCCTCGCATGAAATTATACTTCGCAAGTTGTTGCTAAGCTATCTTGCATTATATCTTGCACAAACAATTGGTGTTGATTACCATGCTGCAACAGAAGAGCTATACTATTTGTTACGAAAAGACGACAGCAAAAATTCCAAGATTGCCCATCTTATATCAAAATTTGAAGAGAAGATAAAAAAAGTAGGAAATCATCACTAGGCAGTGAAGAAATCATTGAAGATTGAATTTGATACCAAAAAATACCTGGAAGATATATCCAACGGTAAATCCTATTTTCATACGTTTATCAACAAAGAAAATCTGGCTGCAGGCATTTTACGACTAGAACCAGGAGAAAAAGACACCCAAGCACCGCATGAAAGCGATGAAGTGTATTATGTTGTAAAAGGTAATGGATTTTTGAAAATAGGCAACAAGGACTATACCATTTCAGAAGGAATGTCATACTATGTTGCAAAAAACATTGAACATTACTTCCATGGAAACACCAAAGAACTTGTTGTAATGTACTTTTTTGGCGGTCCTGATTCCTAGCCTTGTTTTGGACCCGAACTTTTCCTTTGAGGCATCCTGACTTTTCTCTCACAGAAAAGTTTCACAGCTTTTGGATAGATGTGGTGCTCCTTTGCAAGAATGCGCTTTGAAAGGGTCCCTTCTGTGTCTTGGTCTTTGACCTTTACTACAGCTTGCAAAATAATTGGACCAGTATCTACTCCATCGTCTACAAAATGAACTGTACAGCCAGAAAACTTGACACCATGTTCTATTGCCTGTCTTTGTGAATGCAAACCAGGAAATGACGGTAACAGTGCAGGATGTATGTTCAGGATTCTTCCCCTGTATTGGTTTACAAATTCAGGGCTTAGAATTCTCATGAAACCCGCAAGACAGACAAGACCGTTTTTGGGTGTGACATGGTATTTTTCCAGGACTGAAACAATTTTTTTGTCATAATCCCAGCTTGGGCCCTTGACTTGGCTACTATCTACTATTTCAGTTTGCACTCCCATCTTTTGTGCTATCTTGATACCCTTGGCATCAGGTTTGTTTGATATTACAACAGCAGGCTTTGCGCAAATCTTGCCTTTTTTTACGGCACGTAAAATGGATTCCATATTGCTTCCTCTGCCAGAAATCAAGATGGCAAGATTTATCACAAAGAAGATGTTTTGTTCTTGAAATAAGGACTTTTCTGATCGCAAAGACTGTGATCTAAAAAGAATGTAGTAACTATTTTGTGACACCAGATGTTACACCGGATTAATCTTGCAATTTATATCAGATGCATCTGTCCAATTTTTCAATGAAACAATCAGTCAAGATGACTGGAAATGGTATTGTAGTATCACAGAATGAAACCAGAGTTCATCTTGACCCAAAAAAAGGAGCAAGCGATGGTGTTACCTTTGTGTCTCATGCCCATATTGACCATCTTCACAATCAAAATGGCGGACTGGTGCTGACATCAAGGCAGACAAGCGAGATTGCAAAACTTCGTGGCTATGTGATACAAAACTATAGGGAAGAGTATGAGAATTTTTCCATGATTGATGCAGGCCATATTTTGGGTGCCAAGGGCCTTCTAATCGAAAATGACATCTTCTATACTGGAGACATTTGTATCCGCAACCGAGGTTTTATGAAAGGCGCCAGTGTCCCAAAATGCAAGACGCTAATCACAGAATGCACTTTTGGCATGCCCGAGTACGTCTTTCCAAGGCTTGATGAAACAGTAAGCAAGGTCAATGGTATAATCTCTGACATGTATGCCAAGGGAAAACCAGTAATACTACTTGGATACGAGCTTGGCAAGGCCCAAATTCTGTCTTATCTATTTGTACACTGGCAGCCCTACTACCACGATTCTGTAAAAAAAGTAAATGATGTTTACAGAAGCTTTGGTGTAGACATCAAAGATTCAATCGGACACACAGAAGCAGAAAGCACAGGATTGCTTGACAAAAAACCATGGCTCATGATTGCACCAAACCTTAGTGGAAAAAATAGTTTTGTCCAGCACATGAAATCAAAATATGGCGCAATAACAATTGGATTTAGCGGCTGGGCGCAATCTACACGATTTGCATTTGCAAGACAGCATGATTATTCAATTGCTCTAAGCGATCACTGCGATTACAAAGAATTGTTAGAGCTTGTCAAAAGATGCAGTCCAGAGAAGGTCTATACCATACATGGATTTGTTGACGAGTTTGCAGCAGATCTTGTCAAGATGGGGTATGACGCACAACCACTGCGGGAGAGCTCCCTTGATGATTACCTTTGAGATATAGTCAGTAACTCTGTTTTACATGCAATGGTAACACAATTCAACGGGTAGAGATTTATGCGTCCATTATTCCCACACGGGTAGATTCACATGGCATCAGAGCCTCACGCCGGACTAGTACGTAGTCTGTCGCTACTTGATATCACCATGATAGGCATTGCCGCAATGATAGGCGGTGCCATATTCAACCTAGTGGGCCCTGCAATGTCAGAAACAGGACCATCCCTTGTTATCGTTTTTCTAATTAGTGGAATTATCAGCTTCTTTACTGCATTAACCTATGCCGAGCTTGGGTCTGCCTTTCCAGAAGCTGGCGGTGGATACAGGTGGGTAAAAGAAGGACTACCACGACCAAATGCGTTTATCAGCGGCTGGATAGCCTGGTTTGCCCACATGATTGCAGGAAGCCTCTATGCTGTTTCAATTGGGGATTTTTTTGGCGGCTTTCTTACAAGTGTTGGGGTTCCACCAGAATATGGAGGAATACCACTAGGAAAGATAATTGCAGTAATTTCCATTGTGATATTTACATACATCAATTACAGAGGTGTTTCACTTACCGGAAAAGTAGGAAATGTACTTACAATTACGCAGCTTGTGATAATTGTAGTCATAATAGTTGGCGGGCTTTTTGCAATGAGCTTTGTCAACCCAAACTGGGCGATAAATTTTCAGCATTTTGCCCCAAATGGTATCACTGGATTTATTTTAGCAATGGGAATCACATACATTGCTTTTGAGGGTTATGAAATAATTGTCCAAGCTGGAGAAGAGGTAAAAAATCCAAAGAAAAACATCCCAAAAGCAATCTTTACTGCACTTGGCGTTGTAACTATACTGTATATCGTTTTTACATTCGTTTCAATTGGAGGACTGAATAGCTCTGTTGTTGGAAAAGAAGTTTGGAAATATATCGGTGATTACCAAGACATTGGGATTGCAAAAGCAGCACAATATCTTGTTCCATATGGTACCATTGTAGTATTTGCAGGGGGAATGATATCAAGCATAGCGGCACTTAGTGCCACTACATTTTCATCAAGCCGTGTCTCATATGCAATGGCAAGACAATACAATCTGCCATACATTTTCAGTTCTGTTCACTCAAAATATCATACGCCACACTTTGCAATTCTTGCCTCTGGATTTATCATGTTGATAATGGCAACCTGGCTTCCACTGGAGCAAATCGCAATTGTTGCAGGTGTATTGTTTCTCTTTTTGTTTACACAGGTCAACTGGGCAGGAATAAACATTCGAAGACTATATGGTCACAAGCTAGACTATGGATTTAAAATTCCGCTCTTTCCACTCATGCCAATTATTGGCATTATCTGCAAAGCAGGACTTGCAATCTTTTTGTTGATATATGATCCACTTAGCTGGGCAATTGCAATTGTCTGGATTATAATTGGATTTTCAATCTACAAACTGTACATATCAAAAAGGGAGATAGAGCACTATGCACCGCTTGTTGCAAACATTGGTCCACCACACCGCAAGGATTATCGCATCATGGTTGTTTTTAACAAAAAAAGTGTTGAAAATCTTGTAAAAATTGCATCTGCAATTGCACAAGACAAGGACGGTGAAATCTCTTTATTGCACATTGCAACAATACCGCCACAAATTCCACTATCCATGGCACATGGATTTGCAGAGCCTGTCATGAAATCATTTGATGAGTTAAAAAAACTGCCAGGTTTTTCCGAATACAGGTATCTTATTAGACTATCGCATGATACCACAGAAGCAATTCTTGCAACAGCTGAAGAGCAGGGAATAAATCTTCTTGTAACTGACTTTTTTGATCTTAGAAATAATAGAAAATTACTCACTCTTACTACATGTGACATTCTTGGAGTAACTCTCAAAAAAGAATTTGAAAAAGAGATCTCAAATATCGTAGTGGCGTTTGACAAAGGAAGACACTCTGAGCTAGGCCTTGAAATTGCACATTCATTTTCCAAATCCCTGGATAGTAAGATACGAATTGTGAGAGGAGTCGTAGAATCACCTGAGGAGGAGCGGGATATCTTGAGCAAAATAAATGAAAAGATGTTTGATCTTGATCTCAAAAAAGTACCTGTGGAAAGAATTTATCCAAAAAGCATTGACATCACAAAGGATTTGCTTGAGAACCTAAACCATGACCCCGAAGTAGTAATAATTGGAGCAGGAAATCAACCAGAACAAGCCTTTAGTCCAAAAACAATGGAAATTGTAGAAAAATCTCTTTACAGTGTCTTTGTGGTACGCAACTCAAGGCTTTCTGAAATCAAGGCAAGGTACTTTTGGAACATGATTGCGCCACGATTGCGAGAAAACAGGTTTGTTTACAAATTGTACAGTATGGCACTCAGACTAGTAAAATCAAGAAAAAGAGTATCAGACGAAGAATATTTTTCTCCAAAAAT
>CAYUTC010000013.1:0-25833 GCA_964447595.1 uncultured Nitrosopumilaceae archaeon | reverse complement strand
GTAGCACGTATTGATTATGATTCAATGGACTCACTTGGTGCATCCACTGGTGATGTTATTGAGATCAAAGGCAAACGAAGAACTGTAGCCAAATGTCTGCCACTATACCCATCTGATGAGGGAAAGGGAATAATCAGAGTCGATGGACTTGTTAGAAATAATGCTGGTATTGCAATAGGTGATACAGTAGCTGTTAGAAAGATAAAAGCAGTTGCAGCAGAAAAAGTAGTAGTTGCACCACTTGAAGCAATACCTCCAATTGATGAAAGATATCTTGCAGACGCACTAGAAAGTGTTCCACTAATAAAAGGAGACAATGTCATGGTGCCATATTTTGGTGGCAGACTTACTTTTCAAGTAATAGGAGTTACTCCAGCAGCAGATGCAGTACTTGTCACTCAAAAGACAGTATTTCATATTGCAGAAAAAGGAGAGACTCTGCGTGGAGTACCACAGGTAACATATGAGGACATTGGAGGATTAACTGATGAAATAAAGAAAGTTCGTGAAATGATAGAATTACCGTTAAGACATCCAGAAATTTTTGAAAAACTTGGAATTGAAGCTCCAAAAGGTGTGCTGCTCTACGGCCCACCCGGAACAGGAAAGACTTTACTTGCAAAGGCAGTAGCAAATGAAAGCAATGCTCACTTTATCAGCATATCAGGTCCCGAGATAATGAGCAAGTTCTATGGTGAAAGTGAAGCAAGACTGAGAGAAATTTTCAAGGAAGCAAAAGAAAAATCCCCATCTATCATATTCATTGATGAGATTGATTCGATTGCTCCAAAAAGAGAGGAGGTAACAGGCGAGGTAGAAAGAAGAGTAGTTTCGCAATTACTTTCGCTAATGGACGGTCTAGAAGCTAGAGGAAAGGTGATTGTTATATCGGCAACGAACAGACCTAACGCAATTGATCCAGCACTTAGAAGGCCTGGTAGATTTGACAGAGAGATTGAGATCAAGGTACCAGACAAGAAGGGAAGAAAGGACATACTCATGATACACACAAGAAACATGCCACTAAGTGATGATGTAAACTTGGACAAGATTGCTTCAATTAGCCACGGTTACGTAGGAGCCGACTTGGAGTATTTGTGTAAAGAGGCTGCAATGAAATGCCTACGAAGATTATTGCCAGAGCTTAATTTGGAGGATGAAAAACTCCCACCAGAAACACTTGACAAGCTAGTTGTAAATGATGCAGATTTCCAAAATGCACTAAAAGAAGTCACCCCATCAGGAATGCGCGAAGTCTTTATTGAAAATCCTGATGTTAGCTGGGAGGAAGTTGGAGGACTGGAGACAGTCAAACGAGAATTGCAAGAAGCCGTAGAGTGGCCTATGAAGTATCCAACTCTATATTCTAAACTAGGACATAGAATGCCAAGAGGAATCTTATTGCACGGTCCAAGTGGAACAGGAAAAACATTACTTGCAAAGGCAGTTGCTACTGAAAGTGAAGCTAATTTCATTTCAGTCAGGGGACCTGAATTGTTATCAAAATGGGTAGGAGAATCGGAACGTGGAATAAGAGAGATATTTAGAAGAGCAAGACAGGCATCACCTTGTGTAATATTTTTTGATGAAATTGATTCAATAGCACCTGTAAGAGGAATAGGCGGCGAAACTGCAGTAACAGAGAGAGTGGTGAGTCAGCTGCTCACAGAACTAGATGGTATAGAAAGCTTGCATGGAGTCGTAGTCCTTGCTGCAACAAACAGAGCGGACATGATTGATACTGCATTACTAAGACCGGGTCGATTTGACAAGATCATATTGGTACCGTTACCAGACAAGGAGGGAAGAAAGAAGATATTGGAAATAACCACAAAGGAAATTCCAGTCATTAGAGAGGCAACGACAAATGGTATCAAAAACGCAGAGTATGTAGATTTGGACAAGATTGCTGAAACTACAGAGGGAATGAGCGGTGCAGATGTAGCAGCAATTGCCAATACTGCAGTATCTCTTGTAATACACGAGTTTCTTGCCAAATACCCAGACCAAAAGGAAGCAGAAAAACAAGCAACTGAAGCAAAGGTCTCTATGAGACACTTTGAAGAAGCAGTAAGAAAAGTAAGAACTCAAAAGGAATTAAAGATAGGCGAAAAGGTAGCAGTGCCTTACTATAGGTAATTTTAATAAAATAACATTTCTAATCCTAGCAAATGCCCTATACTGGATACAGAGGAAAAAGTCTAGAGTTTCTCAAAAAAAACGATGTGGAAATAGGTAGCCTTGTCAAAGTTCAGGCAGACTCTTCTTATTCTGGCATTTTAATGCCTCGCTATGAATACAGTGATGAAAACCATATTGTTCTAAAATTAAAGAGCGGTTACAATATAGGAATACAGATAGAGAAAATTACCAAAATTGAGGTAGAGTCACCGCCAGCTATAAAAAAAGAAAATACCATACAACCACAAATGGACCCTGCATTGCCCAAGATTCTTTTAATTTCTACTGGCGGCACCATAGCAAGCAAGATAGATTATAGAACAGGTGCAGTGACCCCTGCACTAACTGCAGCAGAGCTTAATGCCGGTGTATCTGAATTATCCAAGATAGCAAATATAGATACCGAAGTTCTTTTTTCCGAGTATTCAGAAAATCTTCTTCCTGAACACTGGCTAAAAATTGCAGAAAAGTTAAACTCGTACGCAAGATCGGAATACAAAGGTATCATTGTGGCTCATGGAACAGATACAATGCAGTATACCGCAGCAGCACTCTCTTTTTCATTGGCAGGATTTCCCAAACCAGTTGCACTGGTAGGCTCTCAAAGATCTTCAGACAGGCCTTCATCGGATGCAGCACTAAATTTGATTTCTGCAACAAAATTTTTGGTCAAGACAGATGTAACAGGCATTTTTGTTGTAATGCACAATACAACAAGTGATGATGATGTTGCATGCCATTGGGGAACAAGGGTAAGAAAGAACCATACTAGTAAAAGGGATGCATTTCAGACAATTGGTGGTGATCCTGCCTTTATTGTGAAAAAAGATTCCATTGAAAAAAACCCACTTTTTAATCCACACAAGATATCCTACACACCAAGAATTAACTTCAAGAGTAATGCCATTTTATTGAAGTATTATCCTGGACTTGATCCAAAAATAATGGATTATGTCATAAGCTCTGGATGCAAGGCAGTCATCTTTGAGGGAACAGGCCTTGGGCATGTGGGCAAGGTGATGTATGAGCCCATAGAACAAGCAAAAAGAAAGAAACTTTTCATTGGAATGACCTCACAGTGTATAGATGGAATGGTTCGAATGACTGTTTATGAGAGTGGAAGAGATCTCTTAAACCTTGGAGTAATTCCGCTTGGAAACATGATTCCAGAGACTGCTCTTGTTAAAGCCATGTGGGCACTTGGCAATTCTAAAGATGTTAACGAAATGGAAAAACTAATGAAAGAAAATATTGCTGGTGAATTTTCAGACTAAGATTTAAAACAAGTAAGAAGATAAAATTACAAATGTCCCAAGTTCAAATTGATAAAATCGGCCTCAAGGTTGGACTGGAAATACACCAACAACTTGCGGCTGTTTCAAAATTATTCTGTAATTGTGCTGCTATTGAATCAAATAGCTATCCGATAAAATTCACTAGAAGACTACGAATTGCAAAAAGTGAGCTAGGTGAGCTTGATCCTAGCGCATTGTTTGAAAGTAGTAAAGAAAAGACCATTCTATACCATGGAAACCCCCAGAGTAGTTGTCTTGTTGAACAAGATGAAGAACCTCCTCATGACCTTAATCGTAATGCAAAAGAAACTGCTTTAATCATAGCATCCGCACTTGGATCAAATATCTTCAATGAAATCCATGTTATGAGAAAATTAGTAATAGACGGTTCCAATACATCTGGCTTTCAGCGAACCATGCTAGTTGGCATAGGTGGCAAAATTACAGTGGATGGAAAAAATATTGGAGTTCAGAGCATATGCTTAGAGGAAGATGCTGCAAAGCTCTTAGGAGATTTGAACGATGTGAGAGAATACAGCCTTGATAGGCTTGGCATTCCGTTGGTAGAGATAGCCCTAGAACCTGTTACTGGGAAACCCGAGGAGATAAAAAATATTGCATTGGCATTAGGACGCCTGTTGAGAGCAAGCAAGAAAGTAGAAAGAGGATTAGGTTCGATCAGACAAGATGTCAACATATCAATAGAGGGTGGGGGCATCATAGAAGTAAAAGGTGTTCAAAAACTAGATCAACTAGAAAAAGTAATTGAATATGAAGCAAAAAGACAACATGGTCTTGCAATAATTGCAGAAAAACTGGGAAAATTAGAAACAGAAAGAATTGCAAAGGAAAGAGACACAAAGGATGTTACACAAATTTTCAGAAATTGCAAGTCAAAGACTATTCAGAAGGCATTAGCTGAGGGTTCGGTTGTAAAAGCAATCAGGGTCAAAAATTTCTCAGGTATGTTTGGTTTTGAGCCCTATCCTGGGATAAGACTTGGAAAACAGTTAGGAGAGTTAGTAAGGTTCTTTGGTTTAGGAGGCATTTTTCATTCAGATGAGCTTCCAAACTATGGAATTGAAGAAAACGAGATCGCACAAGTAAAAAAAATTCTAGAGTTGCAACCAAAAGATGGTTTTTTGATCCTAGCAGGAGAATCAAAGAAACTAGACGTGGTAATTGATGCTATTATCAAAAGAATTGAAGATGCAAAAGCTGGCATCCCTGCAGAAACTAGAGCGGCAACATCAACAGGGGAAACAGTTTACCTGAGACCAAGACCTGGTGCTTCAAGAATGTATCCAGAAACTGACATACCTCCTGTCATTGTTAATAAGAGCGAGTTTGAGGAAGCAAAAAAGAATGTACCAAAATCGTGGGAAGATAGTTTATTGGATCTTCAAAAACAATATGAACTTAATTCTCAGCTTGCTTTGCAAATATTTGATTCTGAATATCTTGACTTGTTTGAAACCATCTGTAAAGACAAGAGAATTTCTCCCAATTTTGCTGCATCTGTTCTTTGTGGAACCATTACTAATCTTGAGAGACGTGGACTGGATTCAAAACTATTGAAAAGTGCAGACATTTCTGAGGCATTTAAATTTTTGGCCGAAGGAAAGATTGCAAAAGAATCACTCGAAATCATCTTTGAAGGCATTATGAATGGAAAGGCAAGTTCCATTGCAGATGCCATTCAAAAAAATGCAATAACCGCTATTGATGACAGTGAATTAAATAACATATTAGATGAATTAGTTAAATCAAACATCAAAATGATAGAACAGCAAGGATTAAGATCTGTTGGACCTTTGATGGGACTTGCAATGAAAACCCTTCGAGGAAAGGTTGATGGTCAACTAATAAACCAATTTCTTGAAAACAAAATAAAATCACAAATTCAAAAAAGCTCAAAAGATTAACGTCATATAGCATGAACTCCCTTTTGGCGGCTTCCTATATCCACTGCTGTATTTATATCGTCAACAAAGATTTTGCCATCGCCTATAGAGCCAGTACTTGCGGTGTCAAGTATAGCACTGATGACTTTGTCAACTATTGAATCATCAACTACTGTAAGAACATAGGTTTTAACATTGAATTTTGTATACGAGCCAGGAGCTTTTTTGGCATCACTTGATAGTGGGGTTCCTCTTCCCCATCCCTTTGCCTCAAATATAGTGATACCGCCAACCCCTGCTTTCTTTAACGCATCAACTACTGCATCGAGTTTATTTTGTCTGATGACAGCCTCGACTCTTTTCATGAAGCCAACAATTAGATAATAGATTATAAGTTTTTCATAATCTTCAAAAAATTTTGTAATGCGGGAGGTGGGATTTGAACCCACGAACTCCTAAGAGATAAGGTTCTGAGCCTTACGCCGTTGACCAGGCTAGGCGACCCCCGCAACGTGAAAATTAAAACTCCAGAATAAGTGTCTTTTTTATGAAGACAGATTGTACCTATATGACATAATCAATTGCATATTCTATCGTTCAAACCTAAACAGAGAAGGTCAAGTTCTGATTTCTTCAATGAGGCTAGCCGCATTTTTTAGTTCATAGATCCTTTTTACTCTTGAATCACAAAACCCAACATTCCATGGTTGGTCATAGAGAATTATTGATTTGTCTTCCTTTAACATGTGCTGTGCATTTATGGGCGAATCGTCTATGAAAACATCATAATCAAGTTTTGCCTTTTCTGTTCCTTCTTGAACTCCTACATAATTGTTGAATACTACTTTATGCATTCTAAGCCAATTCTTCACATCATCATGTGTGGAATCATCTCTTGCTGTAACGATATCCACTGTTCCCACCCTTGAAAGTTCTTTTGATGCATAGGAAATATCACTTTCAGTTGGAGGTATGGTTTTCCAAGACTTCCAGCACATTGAAAGCTCTTGGTAGAAATCAAACTTGTTTATGTTGTATTTTCTCCAAAAATCCCATTCAGAAATATCTGACTTTGATATAGTCTGCCTAATTTTGTTATTGTACGACAACCAAGCATTTATCACATCAGCAAGAACACCGTCAACATCAAGTCCAATTTTCAATTTTCTTGTCCCTTATCTAATTTATCTCGTAGATCTTCAAGCAGTTTACGTTGATGTTTTTCTAGTTTTGTTGGAATATTGACAACAAGTCTAACATATTCATCGCCTCTTCCTCTACTTCCTTGATGAGGTAGACCTTTTCCTTTTAATTTTATTATTGTATTAGGTTGACTACCCTCTTCGACATCAATTTTTTCTGTTCCTTCCAGTGTTGGTACAATCAACTTTTTGCCCAAGGATGCATCAATCATGGAAATATTTGCATCATAAAAAATGTCTGCACCATCTCTTTTGAATTTATTATGAGGTTTGACTCTAATTCTAACAATAAGATCACCGTTTATTCCATTTGATACAGATTCGCCTTCGCCACTAATTCTATACTCACCGGTTTCTACGCCAGGAGGAATTTCAAATGAAAACAGTCTTGTTCCTTTTTGTTTGCCAGTTCCTTTGCATTTAGAACATGGTCTTTCTATTATTTTGCCTTGCCCCCGACAAGTATTACATGGCTGAACTGTAACAAACGTAGAAAAACCACTGCTGCGAGATGTTCTCACTTGACCATGACCATTGCAAACAGTACATGTTCTCATTGATGTACCAGGGGTTGCACCTGTTCCCTTGCAAGTATCACATTGGACCTCTCTTGGCAACTCTATCTCTTCTTTTTTACCCCTAAGAACATCATTCAATGTTACTTCGGTATCATAAACTAGATCTGCTCCTCTTTGTCTACCAAACCCAAAGTCAAAACCGCCGAATCGAAACCCTCCACCACCAAAAATATTTTCAAATATAGATTCAAAACTTGAACCAAAGATGTCTTCAAAATTAACACGAGATCCCTTGAAAATATCTTCGGTACTATACCTGCCATCAACTCCTGAATGACCATAAGTATCGTAGATCTTTCGTTTTTCTGGATCAGAGAGAACTGCATATGCTTCTGAGACTTCTTTGAAATACTCTGCTGCATCAGGAGATTTGTTCCTATCTGGATGAAATTTGAGCGCCAGTTTTCGGTATTGAGATTTTATTTCATCAGAAGAGGCATTTTTTTGAACGCCCAATACTTCATAATAATCACGCTTGGTACTCATAATTTCGAAATATTGTTATTTTTTCCCTAGTATAAACATCAGTTTGGCGTTCCACCAGCAGATTGGCCTGAAGCTCCCGCACCACCTGCACCAGCTCCTGGGGGAGGCGTTACAGTTTTGTAAAGTTCCGTGCTGATGTCATTAACTAGTTTCTTTAACGCATCAAGTTTTGGTTTTATCTCAGCAGGACCCTTATCTAAAACATCCTTGAGTTCTTTTATTGCATTGCTTACTTGAATTCCTTGTTCTTGAGATACTTTGTCTTTTAGATCTTGATTAATTAGTTTCTCAGTGGCATAGATATATTGTTCAGCTTCGTTTTTTACCTCTACCTCTTCTTTCTTCTTCTTGTCTTGTTCTGCAAAAGTTTCAGCGTCTTTTTTCATTTTTTCTATGTCATCTTTTGAGAGTTTGGTGCTTGCGCTAATTGTAATCTTGGCTTCTTTTTGAGTTGCAAGATCTTTAGCAGTAACATTTAGGATTCCATTTGCATCAATATCGAATTTCACTTCGATTTGTGGAATTCCACGTGGTGCAGGAGGGATTCCAGACAGGTTGAAGCTCCCAAGTGATACATTATCTGCTGCCATAGGTCTTTCTCCTTGAACAATGTGAATAGTTACGGCAGTTTGATTATCTGCTGCAGTAGTGAAAGTCTTGCTTTTAGATGTTGGAATGGTAGTATTTCTTTCAATTAGTGGCTCTCGTAGTCCTCCAAGCACTTCTACACCAAGAGTCAGGGGGGTCACATCTAAGAGAACAATATCACTTGTCACTTCACCTGCTATAATGCCTGCTTGTATTGCAGCTCCAAGTGCCACTGCTTCCATTGGATCTACTCCTGCTTCAGGTTCCTTAGCCAGTACATTTGCAACAAACTTTCTGACAAGGGGGATTCTTGTAGGTCCTCCAACAAGAATAATCTTACTGACATCCTGTGGAGTCAGTTTTGCATCTTCTAATGCTTTTGTCATGGAAGGACGGCATTGTTCCACAATTGGGTTTATGAGTTCCTCAAACTTGGCACGTGTTACCTTCATCTCCAAGTTCTTAGGTCCTGAAGAATCGTATGCGATGAAAGGAAGATTGATATCAGTTTCAAATATTGACGAAAGTTCTATCTTTGCTTTCTCAGCAGCCTCCCTTACTCGTACCATCGCAGCACTATCCTTAGAAAGATCAATACCAGATGTTTTTCTAAAATTGTCTACAATGTAATCAATCAGTACTTTGTCCATATCAGTTCCACCCAATTGTGTATCTCCAGAGGTACTCATCACCTCAAAGACACCTCCTCCCATCTCCATAATTGTAACATCTAGAGTACCTCCACCCAGATCAAAGACCATAATTTTCATATCTTGTTTTGATTTGTCAAGACCAAATGCTAGTGCGGCTGCAGTGGGTTCATTAATTATTCTGACAACTTCAAGGCCTGCAATTTGGCCAGCATCTTTTGTAGCCTGTCTTTGATTATCGTTAAAGTAGGCAGGTACAGTAATTACTGCTTTTTCTATTTTTTCTCCAATAAATGCTTCTGCATCACGTTTTATTTTTTGTAAAATAAAGGCAGAGATTTGCTGTGGTTTGTATTCTTTGCTATATATCCTAAAGATATGGTCAGTACCCATTTTTCTCTTTGCTGCAACTACAGTACCTTCTGGATTTGTTACGGCCTGTCTTCTTGCAGGTTCGCCCACGATAAGTTGTTCGTCCTTTGTAAGTGCAACAACAGACGGGAATGCTTTTCCTCCCACAGTAGTTCCTTCAGCTGCTGGAATTAGTGTGGGCTTGCCACCCATCATAACTGCAGCGGCAGAGTTGCTTGTTCCTAAATCGATACCAATAATTTTAGCCATGTCTATTGTTCTCCTTTATCATGTTTTGATATTTCTACTAGACTAGGTCTAATAACTCTGTCCTTCAAAATATATCCTTTACGAAGTTCTGCAGTGATTGTATTATCTTCAAGTGTTAGATCTTCTTTTATTGAAATAGCTTCATGAAATCTTGTATCAAAGATTTCACCCAACGCATCAATTGGTTTAATTCCCAATTCCAAGAAAAATGAGTCCATGTTTTTTAAAATACCATCTAATCCTTCTGTATTTGCCTTTTGTTTTGATAATGCGTCTCTTGCACGCACAAAATCATCGTAAATTGAGAGAAATTTTAATATGATGTTATCAGTAATTGCATTTACCCTGTTTTGAACATCAACTTCTGATCTTTTCTTCAAGCTTTCAAAGTCGGCTAATAAATATTGAATTTTTTTTTCATATGATGCAGTTTTTTCTTGCTCTTGTTCAAGCTGAGATTTTAATTCTTGAATAATTTCCTGTTCATTTTCTTTTTGATTTTCTGTGTCATCTACAGATTTGAGTTGCTCTTGATTAATTTCATCATTATTTTCTGACAAGGTATATCGTGCTTTTTTGTATGATCTTGCCTTTATTATAATATCTCACATAGTGGATTAGTTTTTATAATTATAAGATCGGAATCTTTTCCGTTTTTAACTATTTTATCGTAATCTGATTTTGAGCAGACTACAATTATGGTTGTTTTATCACTATGGAAAAGATCAAGACCAGAACCTTGATGCACCTCCACATCTCCAATATAATCACGTAGCTTTGTGACAAGAGAGTTAAGCATGTCCACTTTGTCTCCTCGCATCTCATAGGAATCCTGTGTCCACACCAACATTACTCGAGTTCTGCTTGCCTTCAGTTCGTTCCTTTTTAGTGTAGAGCGAATCTCATCTATGAGTCGCTTTACATATCCCTCAATGCCCTTTATGCTACCGTTTACCAAATACATCATGGTACCAGCTCCTTCAACAGATGTGCCAAGAGATCTCAAGTCATAAAGACCGTTGGTCATGTCATCCAAGAAGAGGTCCTTGTAGTCAGTAAATACAAGGTCATTTCTTGTAATAGAATCCTGTGCAAACTTGCAGACTTCAAGTATGCTGGCAAGACTTGCAAATTGTGTTAGAATCTTTACGGCATGCAAAATTTCAGCCGAAGCTATTGAAACAAATTTTTTGGCTTTCTTGTCTGTCTCTAGTAATTTACCAAGTTTCTCGTCGGTTTTGCCATTAAAAGAACCAATCACCTCGGGAGCTTGATTTTTTGTTAGTGGATAATAAAAATAAGAAATACCTTTGCCCATCTCTAGGCCTGTAATGTGTTCCAAAAGCGATATTGTTTCATTATTGCCTCCAATTCCAGTAGGAAGATTGTATATCACAGAACTTCCTTTTTTAATGGAAGATACAGCGTCTTTGAATTTTGAGTGGATTTCCATTTTTGCTTCCTGACCAGTTTTTCTTATCCTTGGAGCAAAGAACAAGTATTCAGAATGTGATATTGCTACATCGATTGGTTCCACACCAAGAAGAGGTTCGTCTTCCTTTAACGATGTTACATTTGGATAGGTCTTTGCAATTTCTGCTTTAAGGGAAATGGCCATGTGTGCTGATTCATCAACGATGAAGACATCGGCTCCTTTAACAGCCAATTGGCATGCAATTGCATATCCTTCAGTACTAAGCCCATAAACAACTACTTTTGTCGCAGCCAAATCATGCGAACTAGGTGTATAGGCTAAGAAAAACTTTTTCCACCCTCAAATTCTATCCAAAATGTTTGAAAATTTGGTTTGATATACTTACACCTAAGCAACTCCTGTTTTTTGGTCCAATGATAAGAAAATTGGGCAAAAATCACAAAATTCTTTGTACTTCTAGGAATTATCGTGAAGTTGTTGAGCTTGCTAAACTAAAACACGTTAATCTTCGTCTTGTAGGCAAACACGGGAGATCAAAAAAAAGTGACAAGTTAAAAGCTAGTATTCAGCGAATGTATGGTTTAACAGACCTAGTAGCCAAATTTTCTCCTGATTTAACAATTAGCTTTTGTTCGCCAGAGGCTGCAAGAGTTTCATTTGGTTTTGGAACTAGACACATAGTTTTTTCAGACTCGCCACATGCAGAAGCAGTGATGAGACTTTCAATACCTTTTGCTCAAAAGCTTCTCATTCCATGGGTCATCCCTAAAAGAGAATTTGTGAGATTTGGGATCTCAAAGAACAACATAGTCCAGTATAAGGCAATTGATGCAGCTGTTATTGTAAAGGACAAATCAAAGATAACTCCATTTTATGTTGATAAAAACAAAAAAACTATTGTCATACGACCAGAGGAATCTGAAGCTGCATATATTTTGGGAAAAACAAGTACAAGCAATGATATAATTCGTGAATTTAGTAAGGAAAGTAAAAAGTACAATATTATAGTTTTGGCAAGATATTCGTCTCAAAGGGATTTTTTAAGAAAGCAATATGGAAATAAAGTAAAAGTTATGGATAGAGTTGTAGATGGAAAATCTCTACTTGCTGTTACAGACCTCTTTATTGGATCAGGTGGTACAATGACTGCAGAATCTGCGTTGTTTGGTGTTCCTACCATTTCATATGATGTAGCTCCAAACTACATCGAAAAATATCTAGTGAACAGTGGTCTTGTAAAAAGAGAAACAAATCCCAAAAGAGTTGTTGCAATAGCCAAACAAATGTTACATGCGGGGCCAAAGAACAAAAAGAAGGCAGCTACAATATTACAAGCTATGGAAGATCCGTTTGAAAAATTATTGTTGGTAATTAAAACAATCAAGTAATTTGAAATTTAATTCAAGCACTCACAAGTGTCTTGTAAAGAGCAATAGCAGAATTTTCATCCTTTTCTCCCACAATAACTGCCGACCCCCGTTTTAGAAAACTTACAAAGATGTCATTTGATGAAATTGAGATACCAAGTTCTCCTTGATTTTGAACTTTGAATCCTTTTTTTGAAGCAGTGTTTGTTATCTTTGGAACATCTATCTCTATCATTTTTGTAGGAGTTATGGAAAAGGTGCGCTTTCCCCTATTTCGTCCACAAAGCTCTTCAATTATTAGTTCTTGTTTTGGTTGTTCGTCACCTTTTCCTGTTCCGCACACAGGACATTCGTCTACCTTTTTGAATTCAGCAGAACTAAAATCCAAATTATCCAAGTCGATATAGAGTAGCTTATTTGCCAAGGCCGGAGGTCTGCCAATCATTATTTTAACTGCTTCTGCAACCTCTATTCCACCTACTATTGAGAGAATTGATGGATGTACTCCTTCTGTGCTACATGTTGGCATAGAATTCTCATCTAATGCTGGTAATACACAGTGATAACAAGCAGTCTGTCTTGGCAAAATTGTGAATACTTGGCCTGAAACACCAACTGCTGCTCCAGTTACAAATGGAATGTTCTTCTTCACACATGCCTTGTTAAGTGAATATCGTGCATTTACACTATCAAGTGCATCTATGACAACGTCGCATCCCTCAACTATGTCAAGAGCAGTATAGTCGTTTACAGAAACAGGTAGTGCCTCAATTGATACCTCAGAGTTCATTTTTCCCAACTTCTTTGCTGCAGCCTCTACCTTGACCTGACCTATGTCTGACTCGTCAAACATGGTTTGTCTATGCAAATTTGACAACTCTACTACATCTCTATCTACAATTCTAATTTTTCCAACACCCATAGCAACTAGTCGTGTAACAATAGGATTACCCAGACCGCCAACTCCAACTACACATGCCTTTGCATTCTTTAATTTTAGCTGGCCTTCATATCCAATTTCTTCAAGCATCACTTGTCTTGAATATCTTTCAAGATCTTTACTTGACAGCTCTGATCCTCCCGCTACTGCTGGAAGTATGTAAATTTCATCACCGTCCTTTAAGTTAGTTTGCAAACCACCAGAAAATCTCATATTTTTTCCGTTGATGTATATGTTGATAAGAGAACGCGGGGTCCCATCTGGATTGAGAACTCTTCTTTTGAATTCATCACCTAGTTCTTGTGAAATTTTGTCAAATGCTTCATTTAGTGTGACTGCATAAATGTCCACTTTTTTTTCTCCTCCACCTTTGTTTAGTACAGATGGAATTGTGAATTTTATGTTAGCCAATTACCTCACCAGTGCAGAGATTTTTGTAACATCAGCCTGCATTGTTTGAGGTTTAGAAAGCACTTCCATCATAACTTCTGTGGTTTTCAGGCCATTTCCTGTAACATAACAAATTATCGAGTCATTTTTGTCGACTTTACCTGCCTCTATCATCTTTTTGAGAACTGCGACTGAGACTCCTCCTGCTGGCTCTGTGAATATTCCTTCAGTTCTGGCCAAGAGTAAGATTGCATCAAGAATTTCCTTGTTGGATGATTCTTCAGCGTATCCATTGTACTGCTTTAGCCGTTTTAGGACGTATTGACCATCTCCAGGATCTCCAATTGCAAGACTTTTTGCTATGGTATCTGGATTTTCTACAGGCACGACCTCAGTACTATTTTTCTTAAAGGCTTCCACTACTGGCGCACAGCCTTGTGGTTGTGCTGCAATCATATGCATATTAGATACTTTGCTTATCAAAGACAAGCTTTCTAATTCTTCAAATCCCTTACAAATTGCATTTAACATGGCACCACTTCCTACTGGTACAACAAGATGATCAGGTACTTGCCAGCCAAGTTGTTCTGCAACTTCAAATGCCAACGTTTTAGATCCTTCTACATAATAGGAACGCATGTTTATGTTTACAATTCCGATTCCTTTGCTATCACCTATCTGAGCTGCAATTCTGTTTGCATCATCATAGGTTCCATCAACTGCAATGAAGTTAGCACCATAGGACAAGGCCTGTGTGATTTTAGCATGTTCAATATCACTGGGTGCAAAAATATAACATGGAAAACCACCTTTTGCTGCATGTGCTGCAGTGGCAGATGCCAGATTTCCTGTAGATGCACATCCTACTGCATCAAGTCCAAATTCTTTTGCCTTTGAAACTGCAATTCCTGCAGGTCTGTCTTTAAATGAAAAGGTTGGATTTACTGAATCATTTTTTATATACAAATTAGTCAGGCCAAGTGCTTTTCCTAACTTTTCTGCTCTGATAAGTGGAGTCATGCCAGCACCTATGCTAACAATATTTGATTTTGATTCAATTGGCAATAGTTCATGGTATCGCCAGTAAGTGTGTTCGCGATTTGAAAACGTGTTCTTGTCTACGGAAGGAAAATCATAACGTACATCAAGGGGACCAAAACATTCTTCGCAAATGTACTTAAATGTAGGAGAATATTCCTTCTTACATTCCCTACATTGTAATGATTTTATCTTTGACACGATAAATCTGACTTTGTAGAATAGATAAAAAGTCCTAATATTAATTTAAGTAATACTTAAATTCAAATGTACATTAATTTAGTAAAAATTAATACAATTTCTTACTGTTACATGAAAAAGATCATTTCAAATTCTGTTATCAATAATGAAAATTATCATGATCGGCAAATTTTATGAATTTTTTAGAATTGTAAGAGATATTAATGATACTATAGAAACCATACACGAAAATTGAAAAAAAAACCAACTGGAAAAAAAAGTCGCACTAATGCAATAATTGCAGCAATTGTAATCATGGCAATAATTCCAGCAGGAATTTATTATTATAATCAACAAAAATTTTCCCAAGACCACACAACTCAATGGACACAAACATCAGGTCCTTTTTCAATAAACAATAGCACATACAGATTAGGGGATAATGTATTCATGGTAGTATTTGGCTTGAAGTCAACTGATGTAGGTAAGATTATTGTGTACGATCCCAAAGGAGGAATCTTTTCGCAGATACCTTTCAATGGAACGGAGAAATCGGAGTTTAATTATTTCTTCAAGCCAAACACAGAAAGGCCAGAGAAATTGTGTACTCCACAAGATTTAATTGGCAACTGGACCATTGTTTTTCAGGAAACATCTTATAGATCAATACCATTTCAAGTCATAAATCAATGGGTTCAGGGATCTCAATCAGAAATAAAACCAATCAATCCTTGCTAGATTATTTTTTTTCTAGTATATTGTGAAAGCAAACCCGCTCTCCTGTATGACATGCAGGACCTGCAGGTTCAACGAGGTAAATTATTGCATCAGAGTCACAGTCAACTAGAATCTCTTTTACTTTTTGAGTATTTCCTGATTCCTCGCCTTTCATCCATAATTTGTTCCTAGACCTGCTCCAAAACCATGAATTTCCTGTCTTTTGAGTAAGTTCAAGCGATTCCTTGTTTGTGTATGCAAGAGTAAGGACCTCTCTTGAATTAACATCTTGAACAATAACAGGAACTAGACCGTCACCTTTTGTAAAATCAATATCTGAGATTGTTTTTTTCAATTTTGTTTCCTCCTTATTTTTCTTATATTCTAACAGGAACACCGTTTTCTTTAAGGTATTCTTTTACTCTATCTACAGAATGAGTCTTGTAATGGAATATGGAAGCCGCAAGTGCTGCGTCTACATTAGTTTGTAGAAATACATCAAGCATGTGTTTCGGCTTGCCACAACCACCGGAAGCAATTACTGGAATGTTAACTGCATTTACTATTTCTTCGATAAGTTGCACATCATATCCTTCCTTTGTTCCGTCCATGTCTATGCTTGTTAGAAGTATTTCTCCCGCACCCAATTTTTCTACCTTTTTGGCCCAATCAACAGCATCCAGGTCTGTTGGAGTTTTTCCTCCATAAATGTAAACTTCAAACCAGAATTGTCTGGAATCTGAAGTAAAGACGTGTTTTCCTGGTTTAATATCGTAATTTCGTCTAACATCCATTGCAACGACAACACATTGCTTGCCAAAAATTTCCATCAATTTGGTAATTATCTCCGGATTCTTTACAGCCCCTGTATTAATGGCAACCTTATCAGCACCGCTTAACAATATGTCTCTTGCATCCTGAAGAGTCTTTACTCCACCACCTACTGTAAATGGAATATCTATTACTTGGGCTACCTTTTGTACAAGACTCTTGATTGTCTCTCTTCGTTCTTCAGATGCAGTAATATCTAAAAACACTAGTTCGTCTGCGCCCTCATTGCCATATTTTTCTGCAAGCAGAACCGGATCACCGGCATCCTTTATTGATTTAAAGTGCATTCCTTTGACTACTCTTCCTTTATCCACATCCAAACAAGGAATCACCCGCTTGGTTAGAGTCATGCTTTAGCTTTAACCTCCTCAATTGAAATTTTTCTATCATATAATGCCTTTCCAAGAATCACAGCATATGTACCGCATTTCTTTACATTTATGATATCTTGTAGACTAGATATTCCTCCACTTGCTATGATTTTTGTATTTTGTATGCTGCATGCCTTGTTTAGAGAATCAATGTCGGGGCCATCAAGTGTACCATCTCGGGCCACACTGGTCAATAAGAATTCAGAATAACCAAGTTTTGCAAAGTTCTCTATGCCAGTCATCAACTCTACTCCAGTATTTTCTGTCCACCCACTTATGACAATTTTTCCGTTTAGTTGATCAGCAGATATTATTATTTTGTCCTTTCCAAATTCATTTGAAACATCCCGCAAAATTTGTTTATTTTTGAATGCGATGGTTCCAAGGACTACCTTTGAGGCAAATTGCAGGACATTTTCTATGATCTCTTTTGAACGCAGCCCTCCTGCCACCTGTACAGGTATGGAAACTTCCTTGGTAATTTTTTTTATCACTTGGAGGTTTGAGCCTCTTGAAAGTGTGGCATCAAGATCCACCACATGCAACATGTCTGCACCTGCCTTTTGCCATCTTTTGGCAATAGCTACAGGATCATTACTGTAAATTGTCTTATTTTCTGGAATTCCTTTGACCAAACGCACTACCTTGTTTTCCATGATGTCAATTGCTGGAATTACTTTCACTTTTTGCACGTCCGCAAAAAGTTTCTTATCATGATGGTTCCAACTTTTCCTGATTTTTCAGGGTGAAATTGTGTACCAAATAGGGTTCCATTTTCTATGACTGCAGGCACACTCATTCCATAGTCCGAGTCTGCTTTTATGATATCATTGCTTGCGGGTTTGACCTTGTATGAGTGAACAAAGTATACCCAAGAGCCATCCTTTACTCCTTCAAGTATCACACTTGGTTTTTTTATACGCAAATCATTCCAACCCATGTGTGGAATTTTGAGTTTGCTTGGAAGTAAGATTACCTCACCATCTAGGACTCCAAGCCCGCTTAGCGTTCCCTCTTCACTTTTCTCAAAGAACATCTCCATTCCAAGACATATTCCAAGAACTGGAAGTTGTTTTTTTACAACATCCTGAAATGCTACTTTTGATGAGCTAAGACTTTTAATCGCAGGGTCAAAGTTGCCGACACCTGGCAGTAAGAGTCCAGAGTAACCGTTTATTTTATCAAAATTGGTAATGATATCTACTTGAGCATCATTTTTTTCCAAGGATGATTTTAAACTGAATATGTTCCCTGCGCCATAATCAAATATAGCAACCTTGACCACTACATTACACCTTTTGTGCTTGGCATTCCTTTTTGTTTTTTATCTATACTAGCTGCTGTCCTCCAAGCAACTGCAAATGCCTTGATGGCTGCTTCTATCTTGTGGTGATCGTTTTCTCCATACTTGACAGATATGTGGATACAGCTGTTCAGACTTTGAGATAACGAACGGAAAAAGTGTTCGAGATCTTCTTTTGATATTCCTTCAATTTGGTTTCTAACTATAGATAGCTCTATCTTGTGATATTGTCTTTTTACCAAGTCAAGAGATGCCTCAGCAAGAGATTCATCCATTGGTACCGAAGCGTAACCAAATCTTACAATACCTGTTCTGGTTCCAAGAGACTTGTCAATAGCGTTTCCAAGAGCAATTGCCGTATCCTCGACTAGGTGGTGATCAATTCCGTCCTTTGAAGCTGCATTTAGTTTGAGGTCAAACATTGCGTGTTTGGCTAGTGAAGTTACCAAGTGATCTAGAAAGGGCAGATTTGTTTTTACAGAAATCTTTCCGTTTCCGTCCAAGTTTACTGTTACTGATACTTCAGTTTCCCTAGTTTTTCTAATAATGTGGCCAATCCTAGACTTCATGAAATCCCCCGCAGGGAAGTGGTTTATACCCCAACTAGATTTAATGTCTTCGGAAGTAGATTAATTGATTCTACTATAATATCTGCACCCTTGTCCTCAAATAAAGCCAATTTTGTAGCAGGGTCTTCACTGGTACCATATACACCACAAAAGAGAGTCGTGTTGCCTGTCTCGTTGGTCTTTCTGGCCATGAGGTAATCCTCTGTGGAATCGCCAACAAATACCGAACAAGATGCTCCCATGCCTTTGATTGACGATATCAGTGATTTTGGATTTGGTTTTGCCATTTCCCTAGGCTCATCTTCTAAAAATCTTGAATTCTTTAGATCAAATCCGTCAAATAGTTTCTTTAAAGAATAACTTGCAGAAACAAGCCCACGCCCAGTCACCATGGAAATATTGTTTTTGAATCTTTTGTGAAGCTTGCCAAGAAGGTCATGTGTAACTAGTACGATATCATTTTCAATTAATCCTGTACCATTGAAGAATTGTGGCTTTCTTTTGTAAAGTTGTGTGTAAAGTTCGGTACCATAAAACATCTCATCAAAAATAGATGAGAGAAGACTCTCAGATCTCTTCCCAGGATAAACAAGTTTTTGTTTGATATCTGATAGGTCGACTTTCAGTGAATTAAGGAATTTTTCAACAGATGTTATTCCTGTTTGATCAGAGTTTTTTATAACCTCAATTATGAACTTGGAAAAGGGCTTGTTCAATTTTTTTGCTGCAACAATAGAAAGTACAAGTGCATAGGTCACATCAACTTCATCATTAAAGCCTCCTGTATCTTTGAACCCACCTATTATTTTGGTAGAAACTAGATTTAATTCGTTAATCAAAGCTATTTTGTTTGTTATATAGTCCACACATTTTTTTATAGCCAGATCGTACGAGTTTGTTACATCAATTAACACGCCATCACAGTCAAATATTATTGCGTCTAGATTGCGAATTTGATCTATTTTGGAATCATCTACAAAGATACCCTTGTCTAATTTTTTCAATGTCAATTCAACAAGTCACGTATTGCAGTAAGGAACCGAGAATTCATTTCTTGTGAGCCAACAGTAACCCTGAGGCATCCTTCGTGTTTTCCGACCTTTCCAAGATTTTTTATCACTATTCCTTGTTCTATGAGAGCCTTGTGGATTCTCTGGCTTGCTCCATTTGCAGCAAAGAGAACAAAATTTGCTTTGGAATCAAATACTTGGAATACTCTTATTTCACGAAGTTTTTCTATGATACGGACTCTTTCCTTTTTTACTAGTTCTGCCATCTCTTTGAAATAGCTTGATTGTCTTAGAGCCAAGATTCCGGCATCTATCGCAACCGTATTGAGTGGATATGGATATTGAATTACTCTGGTAAACGCATCTACTGTTTTCTTGCTTGATACAAAATATCCTATTCGAAGTCCTGCAAGTCCAAACGACTTTGAAAGTGTTCGCAATACAACAAGATTACTTTGTTTCTTTGTCAGATCAATAATTGAATAATCAGCAAATTCTACATACGCTTCGTCTATTATAACCAACCCATCAAATGATTTGATTAGTTTTTCAAGTTGTTTTCTTTGAAATTGGAATCCGGTAGGATTATTTGGTGAATCAAGATACAAAATGTCTGCTTTTTTTGAGTATGCTAGAAATTTTTCAACATCTAGGTTCATGTTTTTATCAAAAGGAATTTTGACAGTTGGAATGGAATATAGTTTGCATCTTTCTTCAAAAAATCCAAAAGTAGGCTCTGAGGTTAGAATTTTGGTTTCTTTTGTAGCAAAGTTGCCAAGTATCAGATCGATTATTTGATCCGAGCCATTGCCCACCCCAATCATCTCTTTTGGCATCTTGATATAGTCTGATAATGACTGAACCAATCTTTCTGTTCCACCCAATGGGTATTCCCGAACATCCATTTTTTCTCTAGTTTGATTTATCAAGTCTTGAAAGAAATCTGGCGAAATTGCGTAATTTTCATTTGAATCAAGTTTGATTGCATTAGGATATTTTTCTGGTTTCTTGTAACCACCAAGTTTTGCAAAGTTTTCTACTTTTTTTTCAAACCAATTTTTTTTCATACCAGTCTCCTTTTCACAGCCTCATAGTGGTTTGTAAGCCCCTCTGCATCTGTTATGGCCTTCATATATCTGGAAATCCCTGAGAGAGTCATCTTTGATGATTCTATTTTTGTCTCTATTTTTATAAAATCAAGGACACCTAGAGAACCACGCGTCCTTCCAAACCCGGTGGTAGGAAGTATGTGGTTTGAGCCCAACAAATAGTCGCTTGCAGAAGAGGGGGTGTTTTTACCAACTAGTACAAGTCCTGCAGACGAAATTTTATTTGCTATTTTCCTAGGATTTCTAGTCATTACTTCCAAGTGTTCTGGAGCAAGTTTGTTTGCAAATTCTATTACTTCTTTGCCTCCCTTGCATAGTGCAATGAATCCGTTTTTTCGCAGACTAGTCTCTACAATTTCTGCCCTCTTCAATCTCTTGGCTCTTTGAAGGGAATTGATTACTTCATCTTTCAACTTTTTAGAGGTAGTTATCAGGCAACACATTGTATCTGTACTGTGTTCTGCCTGTGAAATTAGATCTAGTACCACAAGATCAGGATCTGTAGAAGAATCACCTATGATTGCAAGCTCGGTTGGGCCTGCAACCATATCAATAGAAACAGTATCACTCAAAAGTGATTTTGCTACCGTAACAAATGCCCCGCCGGGTCCAACTATCTTGTCTACCTTTGGAATTGATTTTGTGCCATATGATAATGCAGCAATAGCTTGTGCTCCGCCTATTTTGTAAAACTCATCTACACCACAGATATCTGCAGCAACTAATGTTAAGGCATCTATAGTTTCATCTTGATTTGCAGGTGATACCGCTATTATCCTCTTTACACCTGCTACTTTGGCTGGAACTGCAGCCATTACAACAGTACTAGGATATCGCGCTTTTCCACCCGGTATATAACAGCCTACTGTATTTATTGGTGAGAAAACTTTGGTTATCTTTACTCCGTCATTTAGAATAGTTATGTTACGAAATTGTTTTTTTACAGCATATTCTGCTCTTTCCAATCTTTTTTTTGCAACTTTAATTGCGTCAATTTCTGTTTGTGAAACTAAACCATATGCTGTTTTTATTTCCCGTTGAGATACTCTCAAAGAGCGAAGGTTGACTTTGCTGAATCTCCTTTCATACTCTCGTAAGGCTTCGTCGCCTCTTGATTGTACATTTGAGATAATAGAGAGTACTCTTTGCCTGAGTTCTTTGTTAGGTTTAGGTCTTAGAGATTCTATAGTAGAATCTATGTCTTGAACAGTTATGGTTTTCATCAACTTTCCTCATCACGCTTTATCTCCTCAAGTGCCAGAATCTGTTTTGGTTCATGTACTACAAGACCTTGGGCAATCTTTCGTAGTTTTGGAATAAGCTTGTGAAATTCTGATTTTGGAATAACCGTGTTGATTCCATACCATCCTTTCTCGCTTAGTGGACTGATTGTTGGACGTTTTAGAGATGGAAGCTCTTTTAGTAGTTTGTTGAGGTTTCCTTCTTTTACGTTCAAGAATAGATGTAGATGCTTTTTGCCTTCTACTGCACCATGTAACATGGTTACAATGTCAAAAATTTTTTCTCGTTTTTTCTTGTCCTTAAGTGATGTCTTGTTTGCAATCAGAACTGCTGATGATTCCATAACTGTATCAACTATCTTTAGTTGATTCTGGGTTAGCGTGGTGCCTGTTTCTGTGACATCCATTATTGCATCAACATCCTCTGGGGGTTTTGCTTCAGTTGCACCAAAGGAGAGAAAAATCTGTATATTTTTGTTTGAACCAAGACGTATCCATGGTGTCACTATAAGAGGCTCTTTAGTTCCGTAAAGTTTCTTGTAGTTTTTGCACTGCATTATGAATCGTGAGGCAGTGGTTAGATATTCAGAAGAAATTCTTAGGATTTTTTTTCTCTTTGCGTACGATAATATCATATCATCAAGGGATTTGAATTTGTAAGAATCTGGAATAGCTATTACAAGTTTTATTTTTCCATATTCCAGATCAAGTAGTATTTTAGCGTCAGATTTTGTTTCCTGGACCCAGTCTCTGCCAGTTATGCCGACGTCATACAATCCATCGGATACCAAGTTTGGAATTTCTTGTGGGCGGAGCATCTTTACTGAAATTTCTGGGTCGTCAAGCATTACTCTGTAGGTTCTCTCCCGTCGTAACACTCTGGTCCAGGATTTTTCTAGAACCTTGATGGTAGCTTCTTCTATACTGCCTTTTGGGACTGCAAATTTTACTAGGGTCAACGTAGTCCTAGAACCTTATTTGGATATATATTTAGTCGCTATAGTTTCTTGAGTATCTCTTTAGCTCTGGTAACCGAGACATTTCCTTCCTTTACCATGCGTGAAATCACATGAGACATCTTGTTTTTTGGAACACCCGCACTTGTTGCGATGTTTTTAGCATGGAGCCTCATGTGACCCTTTTGTATTCCTTCAGAGGCAAGAGCTCGAATTGCACTAAAGTTCTGTGCCAGTCCAACTGCTCCCATTATACATGACAGCTCCCTTGCAGACTTTATGCCCAAAATTTTGTTACAGACTTTGATCATTGGATGAACGTTTACTATTCCGCCAACAATTCCAACAGACATGGGCAATTCTATCTTGCCTACCAAGTTTCCTTGTTTGTCTTTAGTCCATTCTGTAAGGGATTGGTATCTTCCATTTCTTGATGCATAAGCGTGTGCTGCTGCCTCAATTGCTCTTGTATCTTGTCCTGTAGACTGGGCTACAGATATTATTCCGTTCATGATTCCTTTGTTGTGTGTTACTGCCCTGTAGGGGTCGTTTGCAGCAAATTCGTAAGCTAGTATTATGTTGTCAATGATTTTTTTTCCGCCAATTTCATCTTTGTCAAAAACTGCACTGCCTTTTACCAATCTTTTAGTGGAATAGTTTGACAATATCTTCAAAATGGCTCTTCCACTCGTCAGCTTTTCAAGCAACGGTGCAACTGCTTCACACATGGTGTTAGTTACATTTGCACCCATCGCATCTCCGACATCGATTAAGAGTTCAACTACAAGCATCGTACCTGATTTTGTGTGTATTTTTTTGCAGGAGACTTGTTTTGCACCTTTACCCATTTTAGAAAGTGTCTTGCTCTTTGAGTTGGCTAGTTTTAGAATTTCATTCTTGGCCTTTATTACTTTGGTAATACTTGATTTTTCAGTGTCTACTAGTTGAATCTGACCAATACTGTACGATTCATCTGCTTGAATTCTAAAACCACCGTGTTTTCTTGCGATTTTGGCAGCCTTTGATGAGGCAGCTATGACTGAGGACTCTTCTATTACCATTGGAATGAGGTAGTCTTTTCCATTTATTTTGAAATTGGTAGCTATTCCAAGCGGTAACGACAGTGTACCAATGACATTTTCTACCATGTTGTTTGCCTCATCAAATGATATTCCACCATTGCTTTTGAGTACCTTAATGTCGTCGTTTGAAAGACCGGCAAAAGATTTTACTAGATTGATTTTTTCTTCTCGTTTCTTTTCATGAAATTTTGAAATAGATGAATTTTTCAATTTATTTTACAATCCTCAAAAGTTTGTCGTCATTTTGATCAGAAAAGCCTCTTCCATCGGTGTTTGATGTAATAATGTAAAGGTAGCCATCTGGACTTTCATTGACATCTCTAATTCTTCCGATACCATCCAAAATGATTTTTTGTGCACTCACAGTTTCATTCTGTATTTTAAGTTGGTAAAGAGCATTACCTCGCAAGGTAGCAAGAACTAGACTGTTGTTAAGGTCAAGCTTCCCTGATGAGTAATATGTAATTCCTGCTGGTTCAATGCTTGGGTTATAGCACATCAAAGATGCACGAGTTCCATTCAAACCTGAACATTCTTGTCCTGGCCAACCATAGTTTTGTCCAGCTTTTATGAGATTTATTTCATCATTTCTTGTAGGCCCTTCCTCTGTTTCGTATAGGTTACCCTTGGCATCCCAAGCTAGCCCCTGAGGGTTTCTGTGGCCAAAAGAATAGACTAGTGAATTTGGAAATGGATTGTCTTGCGGTATTGAGCCATCGCTGTCTAGTCGCAAAATCTTACCAGCAAGCGAAGTCTTGTTTTGTGCCAGGCCTTGGTTAGTGGCATCGCCTGTGCCAACGTATAGTTTTTTGTCCAGTCCAAACTTAATGACACCACCATTATCAAATTCTGCACCAGGTATTTTATCAAGAATTGTTTTTCCATCTACTATTTTATCATTTGATTCAGTAATTCTTAGTACCTTGTTCCAGAGATTTGTTCCTTCTTGATATGTGTAATAGACGTATATGTAATGATTTGATTTAAAATCTGGATCAAGTGTTATTCCAAGCAATCCTGCATCTGTAATGTCTGCAACATGCAGGTTTGCCAATGTTTCGTTAACTAGGGTTCCATTATCAATTACTCTTATTCTGCCGACTTTTTCTGTAAAAAAGATCTTTCCATCAGTTGAAGCTATAGCCCATGGTTTTTGCAAATTTGTAGCAAGAACTTGGACTGCATCTGTTCCTCTTGGACTAGAAGTAGGTTGTGGAATTACTAGACCAGAGGGTGAGGTCATAATTATTATTGAAGCTGCCACAGCAGCAGCAATAGCTATAATTCGTATTTTTTTGTCCACAGGTCTGAGACTTTGGAAATCCTATTAATTATTTCTAAAAAAATAGATAAAGCGTATATATCACCCCGAAATCACTTTTCACTTAGCGGGGTGGGGAAGCCAGACTGTTGGGCTAAGTCATCCCGGCGGGCTCATAATCACCGTTGATGAGACACCCGCAAGTCAGTAGTTCAAATGGAGCTTAGGTTCCGGAAAATCTACTCCCCGCTACTTTTTAAATAATCATCAATTGAAATTATAAAACCATTTTTTTGAATCATCAAATTTTATGGTCCTATTGAACTTGTTTATTCTTTGCAATGGTCTTGTCAAGTGTCTATGTGCAGATGATATTGGCAAATAGAGTTGTTTTTTTATTTCTCGAGGAATCTCTGTTAAAATCTTGCTTGGCAAGGTATGTTTGCATTTTTTGCATTCATATCCTTGGCCTATTCCTTTTGATTTCATCTGTTTTCCGCAACCAGTACACATAGGATTTTTTGATAC
>CAYUTC010000012.1:0-26455 GCA_964447595.1 uncultured Nitrosopumilaceae archaeon | reverse complement strand
GGTCGAGGGTTCGAATCCCTCCGGGCCCTTACGTAATAGTTAGATAATGAAGATATGGCATCTATGATTATGATGATGCCACTTTCTACCTTAAAAATAGGAATTATACTTATTATCATAGGTTCCATTTGGACTGGAATTGTATTTTCTGGGGCCATCAAAGAGTCTAATAATATTGTTCTAGATAGACTTGGTTCAAGTATAACATCAATAGATCTCAATGGTAAGGGCCTTGGTTTTTATGTCATTTCTTCAAACTCGTACAACAATGTTCTTCTTGCAAAGATTCTAGATGCGCAGGGAAACTATATCGACATGAAGAGAATAACCAATAAACTTACGGTAAACTATTTCCAGTTTGATAAAACAGGAGAATATACACTTGAGATTACTAATTTTGCTGACAAACCAGTAGTTCTGACAACCCAGATTGGCGATACTAAATTTCAAGACTTTGTGATACCAGCTGTTATTGTATTACTTGGAACAATCCTTTTGGTATTTGCAGGATATAGAAAATTAAAAGCCTACATTACTGCACAGCCAGATGAGAACATCTGATATATTGGAACGCACAGCACTACAGCGCCAAGTAATAAGGATAAGTTGAATCCCACCCATGCTGCTGACAACAGTACTGTCATTATGGAAACAGGAATTATTTTTTTGATGTGAATGTGTTTTATTTTGGATATCATTATCAGCCCACCAATAGCACTTAGTAACAAACCTGTTTCAACAGTAAGATGTGATGAGGTAACAAGTCCATCAATGCCATATTTTGTATGAAAACTATAATCAAAGAAACCACCCAGTAGCTGTCTTATTGCTCCAACTAGAATTATCTTTATTGGGCCATGAATTGTTTTATTGGTATTTTTTACCAGAACCATTGTACCCATAATTGCAGACAAGGCTACAATTGATGCACCAGTATAGATTGTTATGTGCTGTATGGTCCAGAACGTATCTGGAATACGCAATTCATGAGAAGATGAATCCCACACACCGCCTAGAAGAACAATAAAGGTTCCTAATGTAGCCAAAATAGAAATAGCATGTGATATTTTCTCTGAGCTAAAGAGAAACGAATCATTAGCTCCACTTACTCTCATACTGTAAAGGCTTGATGATAATATATGAAATTTTGTTTGGTTTTACTATACTTTCAAGTCAAAGAAAATTTCTGTAAAATAGCAATTTTGAGAAATTTGAAAAAATAATATAGTTTTGAATACGTAATTACTATATATCTCAAAAATAAAGTGATACCATGAGTCCTGGAATTGGATTAATGAAAAGAAGGCTGCCAACCGAGAAGGAAGCAATACCTGTTGCAATCTCAGGTATTGTTCAAAAGTATGGGATTAGTGCTGATCAAGTAAAGACACTTGAAACAAAATATGATGATGATGCAGGAGATTGGTATGTTGCTTTAGGATTTTTAGAAAAAAGAGCCATAGTAAAGATGGACTCGGTTCAGGGAACTATAACAGAAATTAGAGAAATTTAAGATTATTTTTTGAACTGGACATTTGAGACTTCGTGTTCCTTTATTGTGATTAATCCGCCGTCTCTTAGTTGTTGTATTAATTGCAATACTTCTTTTTCAACTTGCCCTCGCTGAAGGCCCATTTTCTGTGCAAATGTATCTACTAGTTCTGTGATCTTTCTCTGACCATTGCACATCTTCCAAAAATCAACTATTGCTTGATTTACCATGAAACCCTGTTGATTTTCATTCATTAGTATTAGGGATCCATCTTCTTGCTTGGCAACAGAACCTATTCCTTGTGGTAAAGCTGTTTCATAATTAATTGGTGCAACTGTCTTTTGCTTTCCATAATTGATTAATTTCTTTCCCTCTCCTGACATTCTTTCTGGTGTCCATGGTGGCTCCCAGACTATCTCAACATTTACACCAGCTACCCCTGGAACCTTGCTTACATATCTTTTGACGTCACTTACCAAGGTGTCATGCAATGGACACCCACGCGTAGTCATGGTCATTTTGATATCAACTTTATTGTCATCTTTTACGTTAACTCCGTAAATCAGACCCATATCTACCACATTGATTGGAATCTCTGGATCCATGCATTCCTTCAATGAATCAAGAACCTGCTGTGGTGTAACCTTAGACATGATGTGATTTCTTCAATCTATGAAATAAATACCTTACAGCCTTGTTTCAAATAGTTTTTTGATTGACTCTTCAAAAGGCGGTTTTGCAATACCTGCTTCTGTTATAATTCCAGTAATGAGTTCAGGTGGGGTCATGTCAAATGCAGGGTTTATTACATTGATATCATCAGGTGCAGTCTTATTACCTGCTATTCCAGTAACCTCGCTCGCCTTTCTTTGTTCGATGATGACATCTTTTGGAGTGCTTTTCATATCAAATGTGGAAAGTGGGGCAGCAACATAGAATGGTATGTTGTGTTGTTTTGCCATTGTAGCCACTTGGTATGTTCCTATCTTATTGTATACATGACCAGTACGTAATATTCTATCAGCCCCAACGATAACTTTGGAGACTAGGCCATTTGCCATAGCATATCCAACTGCAGTATCTGGGATCAGACTGACATCTATTCCATCATGTTTTAGCTCAAATGCAGTAAGTCTTGAGCCCTGCATCACGGGTCTTGTCTCTGTTGCAATAACCTTGATCTTTTTTCCTCCTTCTTTTGTTGCACGAATTACTCCAAGAGCTGTTCCATAAGCTACTGTTGCAAGCGCACCTGCATTACAATGTGTCATTATAACATCATTGTCATTGAAGAGTTGTGAGCCATGTTTTCCCATACGCATGTTAATTTCAATATCTTCTTCTGCCATGTTCTTTGCTTCATTTACTACACTTTGTCTGATATCAGAAACATCTCTTCCTGCTTTTGCAATTTTCATTATTCTTTCAAGGCCCCAAGCCAAATTGATAGCAGTAGGTCTTGTTTCAAATAATGTCTTTCTTGCTTTTTCTAGATCCTCTAATAATTTTTCTTTCGTTTTTTCCTTACTTTGTAGGGCGGCAAGAGCAAGTCCAAAAGCGCCTGATACCCCTATAGCAGGAGCTCCTCGCACTACCAGTGACTTAATGGCGGTAGCAACATCTCTATAATCCTTGTATTTAACATAAACGAGCTTGTTTGGAAGTTTGGTTTGATCAATCATGATAACTGTATTTTTCTTCCATTCAACAGTACGTAGACTGGAATGAATCTTGGTTTCCTGTTCCAACACTTGGTCTCTGGCTTCTTGCTTTTTTATAATCTTTGCAATTTATCCATTAAACATTATATTGCAATTGTTATTCAAATCAATAGTTGTTCAATCTATGTACGTTAAAAAAGTATGATGTTTCAGGCATGTACAAAGTATATGATGCCTGGCCCAAGCTTGCAAGAGAATCATACTCGTCTTCTCAGGACCGTGTTGAATTCAATCATATAGACCATATTGTCTTTGCAGGAATGGGTGGCTCTGGAGCAATTGGAGATATTTTATCAGCCATACTCTCAAAGACAAACATTCATGTAGCTGTAATCAAGGGGTATCATCTTCCAAATACGGTTGACACAAAAACACTGGTTGTGACAACAAGCGTCTCGGGAAATACTGCTGAGACTCTGTCTGTCTTGGATTCTGCAAAAAAGTCAGGATGTAACCTCATTGCGTTTTCTTCAGGAGGAAAGATGCAAGAATATTGTAATAAACACAAAATAGAGTACCGAAAGATTACGCAGATTCATTCACCTCGTGCATCTTTTCCGAGATTTTTGTACACAATTTTACAAGTATTAGGTCCGGCCCTTCCAATAAAGAAAAGAGATGTCTTTGATTCTATAAGGGGGCTTGAAAATCTTTCAAGAACAATTTCATCGAAGAATCTTAACAAGAAAAATCTATCATTGAATATAGCAGAATGGATACATGGAATACCAGTCATTTACTATCCGTTTGGATTACAAGCAGCTGCAGTAAGATTCAAGAACTCACTTGAGGAGAATGCGAAGAGACATGCCATGATGGAAGATGTTATAGAAGCAAGTCACAACAATATAGTATCTTGGGAAAAAAAGGAGAAAGTTCAGCCAATTCTTCTTGAGGGTGCTGATGACTACAGTAAGACCAAACAGAGATGGAAGATTCTCAAAGAATACTTTGAGCAAAACAAGATTGATTATAGAGAGGTACACTCGGAAAAGGGCTCTATAATTTCAAAATTGATAAATTTAATCTACCTTTTGGATTATTCGACCATATACCTCGCTGCATTATCAAAAGTAGATCCATCACCTACGAGATCGATTGATTTTGTAAAAAGACTATCATAGAATTATTAGATTTTACAAAGTAGAAGAGACCGTAGGCAGCTTATTTTCTTTGATATTTTTTTGCAATGGATTTTGTATTTTTGACTCTTCTTGCATAGAGATTGTTTATTTCTTTGATAATGTCAAGTGTCTGATTATGCATAAGATTGAGATTGGGTAGAACACAGTGACCACCAATGAATCCAGGAAACATTTTTGGTCTGTTTCCTAGATACCTGTGAATCTCGTCTGCAAATGACCACATCTCGTCATAGTTTACCTTGTGGTTTATGGCAACCATGTTACTAAGCTGGGCAAATGTTATTAGCCATCCATAGTATGATGTATCAACTATTATTTTTGCAAGCTCAAGTGTAACAGGGGATGACATTTGTCTTGTTTTTACTCCTGAAATTTTCATTAATTTTTGATAAGTAGAAATTGCCCATTTTCTATTTGGAGCATCTAATTCTATTGCAAAAAACTTGACATATCGTTTGAGGTCATATAGCATTCTTTTGTGAACTCCTCTTGTTGCACTATAGATTACAGGAATTGGAAGTATCGACTGGAGTTTGTTTGTTGTATTAGGACTTATTGTACTGTGTATTACAATCCCCTTTGGTTTGAATTTTCGGTAAAGAGAAACTACGTTTTCGGCGAATCTGTCATTAAATGGGATACAAACATGTAGGAAGGAAGTATTGATGTTTTTTGTATTTGCAAATTTCTTTGCATCCATAAGCTTTGGATTGACGTCATATCCTACAGCAACGGTAGCCTTTGAGATCAGTCTAAGAATGGGATAGCCTATTTCCCCTAAGCCAGCTACAATGTCTTTTTCTTTCAAAATCAATACCGTTTTGTCCATCACCTAAATTAATTAATACGTTTTTATACATTCATGAAATTCTTCTTTTTATGTCTGTAGGAGACATCTTTGATGAATGGATTGATATTCAAAAAAGAAGAAAAGAAGCATGTCAAGTACGCTATGATGAAATTTTTGATGAAAAAAATCCAAGTGAAGAACAGGACATGTTAAAATTTAGAATGGATTTGACAAATAACTATATCGAGGAGACACAAAAGTACAAGGAAAGAATTCTAAAAGCTCTTGGTACCAAATCCTTTCAGTGAATATAACATAAGTCATGCATGAACAATCCTGTTTTGAGCATTGGCATACAATAATTATAATTTCACACTTTCATTGAACTTTGCTTGGTTCTTGAGAAAATCAGCTTGTCTATGATAGTTTATTTTTGTTATAGCCGGGTTTTTTTCTAGGAAATCTACTATATTTTTTCCATTTTCTAAAATATCCATTTTTTCATATAGTGTTCTAAAGAATTTCAAGTCTTCCTCATAGTCTAATGTTAATCTTATTGGTTTGTTTCTTTCATAATCATATAACTTTACTTTGGTGATAGTAAGATTTGCCTTTTCTATGTATTTGGTTGGAACATCTGTGTTTGTTTTCTCGTCTGTTACTATTTGGTAAATTTTTGCAATGGCATTTTTTGTCAGCGCAAAAGAGAAGAACCCAGTAACAATATCCTCTGTATTAATAATCATATCAGATTGGGTTGATTTCAGTTGTTTTATGGCTCTAGAACCAATTTCATAATTAAAAGAAAGATCATCCCCGTCTACAATTAATCCGTATGATATCTCATATTCATTAAAACAATCATGCCAACGCTTAATTTTGTTCAGAAGCGACCCCCGAAATAAATGGACTCCGCGTTCTTTTGCTACGTTAAGAAAAACATCATCTTCACTTGCCGTTGAGGTTGCTATTATTACTGGCAATTTGGTCATTTTAGCACGTTCAACAACTATGTCTATTGCTCGCAGATCGTCCTTTATTTTCATCATAGCCTTGTTTGGCAGTCTAGAAGAAGAATTTCTAACGGTTACAATAGCTGCCTCTTTTAATTTCAATTTGCTTTCACTGGGATTTGCTTGCGTACTTTATCACTCATTTCTATAGCATCAAGAATTTCCAGTATCTTCAATTCATCCTTGAATGAAAAGAGATGCTTACTTCCTCTCTTTATAGAGTTAAGAAAATTGTATATCTCATGTGCATAAATAGAGTCAGAAATTATGTTACCTTTGTATCCTTTTGTAGCCTTGCCCATCTTTAGTTTGATGGTTTTCCATTTGGTTTCTTTTCCAATTTTAATTGTAGGATCATTATATTCACAGAGTATAGAGCCTTTTTCTCCAATGATTTTTGTCTCACTAAATGGCGGTTTGGAAAATACATCTATTACTAGTATACATTTGACTCCGTTTCTAAATTCTATGAGGATCTGATAAACATCATCAATGTCAGCTTTAAGATTAGAAACTTTAGCCATGTCACCATATACCGATTTTATTTCTGAAAAAAGATATGTTAACCAGATAAGCTCGAAGGGAACAATTTCTCTAGCAGCTCCTGTTTTTCTTTTTGAGACGTAAAAATCCCTATAATCCTCCCATGGATGCCAATTGGGAAGATAGTTTCCGTAATGATGGAACACTGTTAAAATTTTTCCTGCTTCTTTTTTGGTGAGCATTCTCTTCAACTCCTTTACAACTGGATGATATAGCATTGTACATGAAGGAACACCAACTATTTTTTTTCCTCGTAGTCTTTTCAGTATTTGGCGTATCTCTGAGGAAAAGAGGTTAACTTCGGTAAAAAAATTAATTCCGTTATCAATTGCAATATTGGCATATTTTGCATGCAAGTCTGGTGGTGTTGAGATTATCATTGCTACAGGCTTCATTGCCAATGCATCTTTGATGCTAGATACTGTTTCTATCGCATATTTTCTAGTTGCTTCGTCCCTTCTATCTTTTCTAATATCAAGACCAACTATATCTTGATAACCCAGGCTCAAGAGATTTCTCACTCTTCTTTTTCCCATTGAACCTAAACCAACTACTAGAATTTTCACTTTCAGTTCCTCAGGAATTCTGATATATATTCAATTACTTGGTTGGTGCCAAGAGTCTCTTTTTTTATTGGTTGAATAGATTTTAGAGAATCGCAAGTAAGATCTAGCTCTTCTAGTTCTTCGCTAGTAATGCTTGTTCCAAACTTGTGTCTCTTAAGGTCAGCAGCTTGAACTTGTTCAATTGGATTATTGGATACGAAATATCGGAACGGTACACCATTGGTTAAGCATTCTGATGCCATGCCGTAACCGCATTTGCATATTACCAAGTCAGATGCAGCTACAACATCTTGACCTTCAGGGTAGTCTGACAGATTTATTATATCATTAACTTTGCCTACTGCAGCATTCATGGTAAGGATTTTGATGTTTTTGTCAGTTTTGCAATTAATTGTAATTTCGTTTCCTCCCATGGCAAACAATACAACAAAGTCATTTTCACCAATACCCAAATGCTTTCTTGATTCGTCTCTTGTTAACAATGGAATTCGTGCTACAAGACCAACCTTTTTCTTTGTCTTAAAATGATTCATTTCAGAGCCAATAGGAAGCTGGAGTGCGAGATCTGCTTTATCATATGCCTCTTTTAGAAATGTGAGTTGGTTTTGAGGAAGAAATTTCAGTACGTCATACCAGGAAAAATTAGATATTGCGATTGAAGGTTTGGTGGTTTTTTTGGCAGCTAGGAGAGGCATTGGAGAAATATCCGTTACAATCAAATCTGGTTTAATTTTTTGTATCCTTTCATATTCTGTTCCAGCAAAATCATTCATTTCATCTATCCATTTCTTAACATTTTTTTGGGTTTTTATTTCATCCATAAACATGCCACCACTTGTTATAGATGGACCCACGTCTGTAAGGGCATCAACGACAGGAATTTTTGGCAGAGATTGGTTCAAAAAATTGATAACATTTGAATTTCTTATCACTACTTGTATGTCCTTTTTTTGTAGTTCACGTATTATTGCAACAGAACGTGTTGCATGACCTCTGCCTATGTCACTAATGTAATAAATTAATTTTTTCAACTATGGCACCACAAGGTTTGTCAATATTTCCACGGTTACTAGACTTCTCAAAAGAAGATTTAAGCTCTCTCATTTAAAGATAAAAATAGATGATCCTTACCAACAACCAAGATATCAAGATGTCAAATTTGAGACCTGTAAAGATAGGCAATAAAGTGGTGGGAGATGGCCATAGTTGCTATATAGTTGCAGAAATAGGCTCTAATTTTGACCGAAGTTTGGACAAGGCAAAGAAACTTATCAGACTGGCAAAGGAGTGTGGTGCAGATGCAGCTAAGTTTCAAAGTTTTAAGACAGAGTACTTAATCTCTAAAAGTGGTTTTGAGAAAAGACAAGGATACCAGTCCAAATGGAAAAAATCTGTTTGGGATATGTACAAGGATGCAGAGTTGCCGCGCACCTGGCACAAGGAACTAAGTCAGTATGCAAAAAAAATTGGTATTCATTTTTTTACAAGTGCCTGGGATAACGAGGCAGTAGATTTACTCGAAAAGCTAAATTCACCTGCCATTAAGATAGGATCTGGGGATCTAACACATCATGATCTTCTAAGATATGCAGCTTCAAAGAATCGTCCTATACTCCTTGCAACTGGAATATCAGAGATGAACGAGGTTGAAGATGCGGTAAGAGTGATAAAAAGTACTGGAAATAACAAAATAATTCTTATGCACTCTGTTGTCCAGTATCCATCACCGGTACAATATTCCAATTTAAGAATATTAGACACGTTAAGAAAAAAATTCGCACTAAACGTTGGTTATTCGGACCACTCACTTGGATCTCTTGTGGCTCTTGCAAGTGTTGTCCTAGGTGCATGTGTAATAGAAAAACACTTTACCACAAATCCAAAGCTAAAGGGTCCCGATCATGGACATGCGATGGATCCTAATTCATTTAGAGACATGATACAAAGCATTAGGCTTCTTGAGAAGGCAATGGGAGATGGCATCAAAAAGATAGAACCAGTGGAGAAGGAAACCCGAATCATAATGAGAAGAGGCTTATGGACAACAAAAGAGATCAAAAAAGGAGAGAAATTCACAAGAGAAAACATGAAAGCACTAAGGCCTAATAAGGGAATTTCTGCCTCTAAATTTAATCGTGTGATTGGAAAGACTGCAAAAAGAAATTACAAAGCATACGAGTCGTTCAAGATAACTGATTTTTGAGAGTTCTTATCAGTTAATCTTATCTATCTTTACAAATTTTTTTTCTCTTGCAGAAACCCTGATGGCCTCCATGGAACGTGCCTGTGCTAACAAGTCATTTTCATAATTGAAACTTGCTTTGCTTGAATCGTTTATGGCTGATGAGAATTCATCTACCATTAGTCTAGTTTGATCAACCCACGGGATCTCGACCTTGTTTGTTCCTGATTCAGATTTTATCCATATTACAGATTCACTATTTGGTTTTATGGAGAAGGCCCTATCTATTGAAATGAGAGATTTTGATCCCCATACAGAATACGTAGACTGGTAGAAATTGTCATAGCCAAATGAACACAAGGCTACCTTACCATCCGGAAAGATAAATTGAAAACCGCCTTGTGTGTCGACCTCCGTTTTTGGATCAAAAATCAGATTGCTCATAACTCCTACTGGTTCTCCTCCAAGGACCATTCTGCTTGCACATGCTAGATAACAACCATTGTCATTTAATACACCGCCACCAAGTTTTATATCAAATCTAAATCCTGTTCTGTTTGTAAGTGGAGAACCAAATTTGCCTTCAAACACTGAAAAATCTCCCACCGTTCCATCCTGTATCATTTCTATGAATTTTTTGTGTTGGGGATGAAATCTAAACATGAACGCCTCCAGTATTCGAACATCATTCTTTTTTGCAGCCTCCACCATTTTTTTTGCTCCCTTGTAGGAAACGGATGCGGACTTTTCGCAGAGTATATGTTTGCCACTTTTTGCTGCCTTTATTGTCCATTCTTCCTGTAAACTTATAGGCAAAGAGATGTAGACTGCGTCAACGTTTTTATCATTTAAGACCTCTTCATAACTGCCATATCTATTACAGTTAAACGCCGAGGCAAATTCTCTTGCTTTTTCATTTGAATGACTGCCTATTCTAAATAATTCTGCGTTGTTAGAATCAACGATAGCGGGAATTGTGGTTTTTCTTGCAACATTAGAACAGCCAATTATTCCAAATTTTATCCTCTGCAACGAGCTCACTAGATGTTAGGAAGTTTAATTGGTATTAAATATTCAAGTTTGATACTTGAGTTTTTATGTGTCGGGAATCAATTTTTAATTTTCATGAGTTGGTTCTTTCATTATCTTTATTACATAATCCAAAGCCCAACTTACTCCTTTGTAGTATTCTTCAAGATCAGACATGTTTCTAGTTTTATATTTTTCAATAAATCTATCAGCTTCCTTTTTTTTGCTCTCTAGTTTGTTTATTATTGCTACAATAATTTTCTTGTCAGTAGACATGTCTTATCGAAATAGACCAAGGCATCATATTTATAGATAAACAAAATTAAACTAAATCAGACCATTTTATCATTTGATCTTTTTTAATTTCTGTCTTGGTTGTTTTTCCAATTAATTCTTTGAATCTACTAGGCGGTATTCCATGTCCTGGCCTTTTCACTCCCAGTAGATCTTCTTTTAACACGGTTCCTATTGGAATGTTTTGTAGTGCAATTACGCTTTTTCTAGATTCTTTTCTTGTAAACGCTTCACATTCTGCTGGTTTTTTTACACCATTTCCCAAAGCTGAATAAAATAATTTTGAAAATGATACCAATTCAGAAAGTTCGGTAGGGCTGGCTGACAGAACGTGATCGGGGCCTTTTTGATTTTTATCTAGTGTCACATGTTTTTCTATTACATTTGCTCCAACAGCTATTGCGGCCTTACAGACATCAATACCAATAGAATGATCTGAATATCCTACTGGAATTTGCAGTTTTTGTTTCATGGAATTGATGGCCTTGAGATTAACATATTGAGGTTCTACAGGATATTTTGTTACACAGTGTAAAAGTACTAGATTATGATTGTCATGTGAGGAAAAAACTTCTTTGACTTGTTCTGTTTCTTCCATTGTACACATACCTGTTGATACTATTGTGGGTTTTTTGAGTTGTGCGACATATTCTAGAAAGGGCAAATTATTTGCATCATCTGACCCTATCTTGTATATTTTCATCCCAAGACTTTCTAGGAAATTTACATCGTGCTTGTCTGAAGGAGTAGAGAAAAAGAGAACCTTTTGACTTTCTGCATAAGAAAATAAGCAACGTTGAATTTCTTCAGGGATTTCCAAGTCTTGGAATACATCAAATTGTGACTGAATTCCTCTTGATGGTAGATCAAAGAGGGCTTCTTTTGAGGTAAGATTTTCAGCTTTGAAAGTTTGAATTTTTACTGAATCTGCCCCAGCTTTTATTGATAAATCAATTAGTTTCTTACCTTCATCTAATGTTCTAAAGTTTACACCAATTTCTGAAATTATATGAGGTCGGTTACCATCACCAATTTTTTGTCCTAAGAAATCTACCTGTTGCAATATTATTTAAGATAGAATATGCACTTTATAACCTATTGATCATTTTATACGAAATTTTTTGCATTATGAAGAATGCTAGATGCGTTTTGTCCTTCGTTGAAAATGAGATCTATAGCGGACATATTAGGCAGAAATGGTTTGTAGCATTGTTCATAAACTGGATGTTGAAAATTCTGAAATTGAACTTGTATTCCACTTTTTTCGAAATCTTCCAAATTAAGATAATTGCGACCCAATTCTCCCGAGAGATAAATTTCAGCGTTTAATTGTTTACAGATTTCTAGTATTCTGTCAGAGCTTTTTTGTGAAGTATCAAGTTCGGATGAAGATACTGTTTTTGTTTGAATTGAAAATTCTTTTATCAATAATTGGATTATTGCCATATCTACATCTATAAGAGAATCGTAATTTTTTTCATAAATTTGTTCGAGTCGGGACCAAAAATTATTAAAATATTTTGCCTTTGAGTAATTCAGTTGTATTGATTTTTTATGTTTATTTGCCCAATTTGATGTGTTATCTATTTTAACTTCTTTTAATAAACAACCAAATGGTGCGTTTACAGGTACAGTTAGCCACATGGAACCATCACTAGTACGAATTTTATTTCTATTTTGAACCCAATTTTTTTCATATTGAACATCATCAAGGAAGACGAAAATATCAGAACTCTCTATTTTCTTAAAAAAGCCAAGCCATGGCAAATATCCAGGTTGATGAATTGATACGATCATTTTATTTTACTCCAACTTTCAATAAGGGTTGTAAATCAGTATTATATTATAACTTGTGCCACTGGTCAATTGTTATTTGTTCTGCAAGTGTTCCATCAAGGGAAAATATTTTGGATCCTAAATTTCTCACATGATCAAATACTAATTTTTGTCCATCAATGAATTGGGAATAATGTTCAGTTAATTTTATGCCAGATAGTAGAATAAATTTGGTCTTCAGATAGGATGCTAAGCTTATTGCAGCAAGGCCACTGTTGCCGCGTGGAGCCTTACCTATTGAGATTTTTGGAATTTTGTAATCCATGAAATCTGGAGAAAACCAATAGATATTACCTCCAAGTTCAGTAATTTTTTTTGGCACAGAGGGATCTACTATTAGGCACAATGCATAGTTGCCTTTTCTAGTAATGAACTCTGTATAAGCAGGATCATGATCTACTGTTACATAGAGATCTGAAGTAATATTTGTGGTAGGAGTTGAAAATCTTGGATAGATATCTGGATGTTGTTTCTCGCCCCTACCGCATATCATAACCTTTTTTGAATGAAAATCAATTTCGTATATTGTATTTTTGACAATTTTGATATTTGTTTCTGAGTTTTTTTTGTAGAGATCTGTATTCCAATAATCAGGGCTCATCTTGAGATTTTCAATAGATTCCTCAATTGTTTTTTTAATTTGCTGTAAATTATCTTTATTTATTTCTACATTCATTTGTTTCTGTACCTCCTTACAAACATCTGAATAGAATTTTAAATTGGTTAAGTGATGTTTCCCTTTTTCAATAATTGCAATCTTTGTTTGTAAATCTCGTAAATCTACAATTGTTAGTTTTTTCATTTTCAATATAAATACTGAAAACGATTACACAGGGAAGTACATTACCCTATTCATGGGTTTTCCTCTTAACATTTTTTCAACTGAGTTATTTGTTACTGCTTCCTTGACTATTCTCATAGGTTTAGGAACCGTAGATAGTGTTTTTTCCAAATCTTCATTTGAATGTGAATAGGAATGAAATATTGGACCTTGCCAGAAAAATACTCCTTTTTCTATAGTTTCTTGACAGAACAAGCTTCGTACCAAAAGCGAGTCATTACCGTCCTTGTCTTTGAAATTTATCTTGATCTTACATGGTAAACCTTCAAGTGTTATATCTACTCCTGTCTCTTGTACTAATTTTGAAAATCCTTCAGTAAATTTTGTTCCCATTTTGAAAATATGTTCAATCGCCTTTTTCTCTTTTAGTTCTTGTACAGTAGCTTTGAATGCAGCTAGTGACAAGGTTTCTCCAGCAAATGTCGTAGAGTAGAAAACCTCGTCAAATACTTTCATAAATTCAGATTTTCCAGATATTGCTCCAAGAGGCATTCCATTAGCCATTGCTTTCCCCCACGCTGATATGTCTGCATCTACACCAAAGTATTCTTGTGCACCACCTAGTGACCACCTAAAGCCAGTTTGGACCTCATCGAAAATTAATACGGCATCATGCTCATGTGCAACTCCTTTGGCTTCTTCAAGAAAATTGTTTTTTGGTTTTTCAAAAACCATGGGTTCCATGCATACGATACCAATCTCTTTGTCTTCATCAAGTAATCTTTTCAGGCTTTCAATGTTATTGTATTCAAACAATTTTATCATGTTCTTCAGTGATTTAGGAATTCCCTGGTTTCTTGATGTAATGACTGTAAACCAGTCATGCCAAACTCCGCCGGTACCGCAGTATGCCACGTTATCTTTTCCAGTAAAAGCTCGTGCACCCCTCACAGCTGCAGTAACAGCGTCAGAACCAGTCTTTGAAAATTTTGCCATCTCACATCCAGGTACTGTTTGACACATTAATTCAGCCGCCTCTACTTCCAGAGGATGGGGCAATGTGAAAATTGAGCCATCCTCGAGTTGTTTTCGTACAGCATCATTTACTGCACCATATGAATAACCTAGAATGATTGGTCCAAGTGCTGCTGCATAGTCAAGGTAATCATTGCCATCTACATCGTAAAAGTGACTTCCCTTTGCTCTTTTTACAAAGACAGGATAAACACCTTCCACAAAACTCCGATATCCCTTGCTGAAGGTATGAGTCTGTGCAGGTAGAACTTTTTTTGCTCGTGATAACAATTCAAATGATTTTTTCAGGTTAGAATCCATTACATCACATTTGACATTTTTAGATTTTACTCCTATTTATAAAACAATCCTGTTACTTTAGTTGTTTTACAGTTTCAAGAAATCTTATCCCGCTTTCCAAATCCAAGTTATCATCTAATTTTCGCCTGTCTTTAAGTCTATTTAGAAAATATTTCATCTCTCTCACATACCTATCATTTGGTCCTTTATCCGCACCTAAAATTTTTGGTTTTTTGTCTCTCAGAAATATATTGACTTTTTTTTCTACAAAATCGTACTCTAGTCTTCCTTTTTCACCCTCAACTATAATTTTGTGTTGATGAAGTCCTACTATGAAATTATTTATTGTCTGTACTATAATGTTGTTTTTAGTTTTGAGCATCAAGAATACAGAATCATCGACATTTACCTCTAAAGGACCCAATGTATCCAATATTGAACCGTCAATTGATTTTATTCTACCAAAGAACCATTCTATAACGTAGAAGGTATGACTTGTAAGTGTAAGTAAAGCTCCTCCTCCTAGTTCTTTTCTGGCAGAATATTCCACTCTATAATCTGCCTTTTGATGCCAGTCAGGCAAGTATTGTCCTTGTAAATACGATGCAAAGTACACCTTGCCAATAATTTTATGTTTTAGGAGAGATTGCAATTTTATAAAACCATTCTCAAACATGTACGAGTGACCCATCATTGCAACAAGTTTGTTATGATTCACTAGTTTTGAAAGTAATTTTGTACCAGAAAGACTATTTGACAATGGCTTTTCAATAAACAAATTAATTTTTTTCTTGGCAAAAAAAACTGCGGAATTTATATGATAAGCAGTTGGGGTACAAATCACAGCTGCTGTGATATCAGGGTTTTCCTTTGCAGCCCTCTTAAAGTCCTTGTATAACATGTCAGTACCTACCTCCTTTGCCAATGACTTTAGTCTTGATTCATCTGGATCACACAGAACTATCTTAGTTATTCCCAATGATGTAAGATTTCTGGCGTGACGACTACCAATTGAGCCACATCCTAGAATCAAAATTTTCAAAGATTATCCCTTTTGATATTGATCGTTTGCTAATTAAATCTTAAATTTTAGCTAGACAAGAAAATCAATAAACGAAAGGTTATTTTGCCTGTTTTATGTTGACGAATTGATTTAGATGTTTGAAGATAAACGAATTCTAATAACTGGTGGGACTGGTTCACTTGGACGTGCATTAACAAAAAGGCTCCTCAAATATGACATAGAAAGTATCAGAATTCTAAGTAGAAACGAGAATAGCCAAATAAGAATGGAACAAGAGTACGAGGATTCTCGTCTTAGATTCTTTATTGGAGATGTAAGAGATAAAGAACGCTTAATGCGTGCTATGGAAGGAGTTGATATCGTTTTCCATGCAGCTGCACTAAAACATGTCCCAGTAATAGAATACAACCCATTTGAAGCGATAAAGACAAATGTCATTGGTACTCAGAATGTTATAGACGCATGTCATGCACATAAGGTCGAGATTGCAGTAGGTGTTGGAACAGACAAAGCAGTTTCACCTCTGAACACTTATGGTGCCACAAAACTATTGATGGAGAGATTATTTGTATCTGCTTCTAGTTACGTAGACATTCACAAACATCCGACAAAATTTATTGCTGTAAGATATGGAAATGTTTTAGGCAGCAGCGGATCGGTGCTCCCCAAGTTTTATGAACAAATAATATCAAAGGGCAAGATTACTGTAACTGATCCGCATATGACTCGGTTTAGTATCTTGATGGATGAAGCACTTGATTTCATTTTAAATAGCGCCTGGAAAGGAAAAGGTTCAGACACATTTGTGCCCAAGCTAAGAGCATATAACATAATGGATCTAAAAGATGCTCTTTTTGAAATTGTTGGCAAAGCCAAGGTAGAAATAACAAAAATTAGACCTGGGGAGAAGCTAAATGAGGTATTAATAAACCAGGATGAAATGCGAAATACCCTTGAAAATAAAGATGATTATGTCATTGTGAAACCCAATCTGACAGAGCAAGAAATTAAAAAACGCTACCCAGGCTACAGGCACGTCAAAAATGCATTCGTATACTCATCAGATAATGTTAAAAAAATTCCAAAGAACGAATTAAAAGAGCTAATAAAGAAAGCTGGATTGCCGTTGTGATAACTTGAGAAAATCTCATCCAAGTTTTGGTGATATCACAGCAATGAAAGTTCTTGTAGTTGGATTAGGTTCCATGGGAAAAAGAAGGGTAAGGAACCTACAAGAGTTGAAAGTAGATGAAATAATAGGATTTGATGTACGTAGTGACAGAAGAAAAGAGGCAGTAAAATTATACTCGATAAAAGTAGTGGACAATTTTAATTCTGTTATCAAGAGCAGGCCTGATGCAATTATCATAAGCACTCCTCCCCACAAACATCTACATTATGCTATGATTGCTGCACAAAATGGAATCCATTTTTTTACAGAAGTAAACACAATGGAACCTGCCAAGCTTCAAAAATTAATTGATATACTACAAAGGAAAAAAGTAGCTGGCGTACCCAGTACCAATTTGATGTTTCACCCCTCTGTCATAAGAATGAAAAATATGTTAAAAAAGGGTACCATTGGAAAACCTCTACTCTTCAATTTTCATTCAGGATCTTATTTGCCAGACTGGCATCCGTGGGAAAGACTTCAGGATTATTATGTTTACAGAACAGCGACAGGTGGCGGTAGAGATCAGATAGCATGGGAGCTTAGTTGGATAATGGCACTAATGGGACGACCAAAAAGTGTCATGGCAATTACAAAAAAACTAGGTTCTTTCAAAGCTAGGATATATGATACCTATGACCTGCTTTTGGAATTTGGCAATAATGTGGTAGGTCATGTAATGGTAGACGTAATTCAGAGACCACCTGGTAGAATTTGTGAGATAATTGGCGAAGAGGGCATGATAAGATGGGATTATGATAGAAAACTAGTAAGAGTATTTTCAAAGAGGAATAAAAGATGGATTGAATATCCAGAGAGATTAGATTACAAGGGATACAGAGTAGAAAAGCCCAGGTCTGGATTTGCGATCAAAGATACTGGCATGACTGAATCGTATGTTGAAGAAATAAAGAATTTCATAGAAATAACCAAGGGAAAAAGAAAACCAGAATTTACATTCAATGATGAAAAGATATTATTAAAAACAATGTATGCCGCAGAAGAGAGTTCAAAGACAGGAAAACGAATTTACATAAAGTAAACGGGTCAAATTGTTAGAACTTGCAAGAAGATCAAGTTCTAACACGATTATGAACATATACAATGATCAAGAATATAATTAGTAATAACGCTCCAAAATGAAGGGGGTTTCCAAATGAACAAGATTACAGCAATAATCCAAGCAAGAATGAGTTCTACCAGATTACCTGAAAAAGTATTACTTGAGATAGAAAATAAACCCATGTTGCATCATGTGATTAAACAAGTTACATCGTCCAAAATCATTAAAGAAGTAATAATAGCAACAACAACTCAACGAGAAGACGATGTTATTGTAAAGTATTGTAAAAAAAATCGTGTGAAATGTTTTCGAGGATCAAAGAAAGATCTGTTGGATAGATATTATCAATGTGCAAAGAAGTTTGGTTGCGATCCAATAGTAAGGATAACTTCAGACTGTCCTCTAATCGATCCAACCGTTATTGATAAAGCGGTAAGGAAATTTTTGAACAGCTCATATGATTATGTTGCAAATAATTTAGAAAAAATTGACGGTAAATGGCAGAATGCTACTTGTAACTTTCCTCAAGGAATGACTGTGGAGGTATCAAGTTTTAAGGTTCTTGAGAAGGCTTGGAAAGAGGCCAAAAAACCATCTGAGAGAGAACATGTGTTCCCATATGTTCAGTTCAATCCGAAATTATTCCGAGTTTCAAACCTAAAAAATAAGGCAGATCTTTCATTTATCAGGTGCACCGTAGATAGAAAAGATGATCTCTCATTTGTAAGAGAGATTTTCAAACGTGTTTCCAAACAGAGAAAATTTGTTTCAATTAAAGATATACTGAAAATTGTAACAAAAGAACCAAATCTTGTAAAGATTAACAACAAAATTCCCTTTGATGAAGGATATAGAAAATCTGTCGAAGAGGATAGAGCCGCAGGACATAGATAACAACTGCATGGTGTGAGATGACAAGAAAATTACAAATAATTGTAAGGGTAGATGGAGATCATCATATTGGTATGGGTCATGTGTATAGATCACTAAATTTAGCAGACTTCCTAAAGAAGTCGGGACATAAGATTATCTTTTTAACTAAAAATCAAGAAGCTAGAAAAATTCTCTTTAAAAAATCGCCTTGCTACATATTACCGAAACGTTCAGCGACAAAACAAAAGATAATTCAAAGATTCAAGCCAGACATAATTATTTTAGACAAACTCAAAGAAAAGACAAGCGAGATACGACTATTGCAAAAAAAATCAAAGATCATAGCAATAGACTATACTGGTAACAATAAAGGCATGATAAAAAATAGTATCAACATGCTTTACCAGCAAAGTGCAGCTTCTAGGAATAATTCCTTTTCAGGTTTTGAATATACAATATTAAACAAGACTTTTCAGAATTCAAAACCCATTCGTGTTAAAAAAAATGTCAAATCAATCCTAGTATTACAGGGAGGCTCAGACACTAGGTGTTTTACACCCAAGATTATCAAAGCCTTGAACAGTTTGAAAGGGGATCTTAGAATAACAGCCGTCTTGGGACCATCTTTTAGGTGTTGGAAGGAATTGAAAAAATCCACAATGACTAACAGAAAACCTCTAAGAATATTACATAATGTTAAAAATATGAGTTTAGTCATGAGTAAGCACGACATGGCAATAACAGCAGGTGGCATGTCTCTTCTCGAGTTGTGTCGACTGGGAATTCCATCCATAGTAGTATGTGGTGAAAAATTCGAAAATGAAACAGCATCATTACTGCAGAAGAAGGGGTTTGGGGTCAACTTGGGATATGGACAGGAAGTTTCTAGGAATAGAATTAGCGAAGTTGCAAAAGAACTATTAGCAGACTATAGTAAAAGAAAAAGGATGAACAAGACTGGAATTAATATAATAGATGGAGAAGGAACTGCGAGGGTAACCAGAATAATAGAACAGATAGGAGGCAAGAATTGAGCATACTAGTAGTTTCTGCTCACCCAGATGATGAAACAATAGGAATGGCAGGTACCCTCAAAAAATTGTCCAAGGAACACGACATCAAAGTATTATTCTTGGCAGATGGCATTACAGCCAGAAAAAAAGCTGGTCATGTTAATGTTGCAAAATATGAAGTGAGTAAAAAAGATAACAACATGATGCTAAAGGAGATTGAAGTAAGAAAGCAACATGCAAAAAATGCACTAGCCCTTTTAGGTATTAAAAAAATGAAGTTCCTTGATATGCCTGATAATGAACTGGATACAGTTCCATTTCTTAAGATTGTCAAAGAAGTTGAGAAAGAGATACAAGCAACAAAATGCAGTACAGTTTTTACTCATCACTATAATGATCTAAATATTGATCATAGAATAGCATATGAAGCAACAATTACTGCATCAAGACCAATTTTTGACTCGTCAATAAAATCAGTGATTTCGTTTGAAGCAATTTCCTCTACCGACTGGCGTCGTCCCTATAAGTTTTGCCCTAACATGTATGTTGACATATCGCTAGAGCTCAGAACAAAATTGCAAGCAATCAGCGCCTATAAGAATGAATTAAGAAAATATCCACATCCACGCTCAAAAGAAGCCATAGAAGCAGTGGCAAAGAGGTGGGGAAGCTTGTATGGTTTCAAGGCTGCGGAAGCATTTGAAATAGTCATGACCCGATTTAATGTTCTAGGCAAGAATTCGATATTTTGAAATCAAAATAGAATAGTATTGGGTATGAATAATTTGTTAACGAATAGAATATTATATACTGTATAGTATATTCATATGAATTAATGAAAATTAACAAGGGACAATTTCGTTTAACTCCATGCTACAAGAATCTGAGATTTGACTGGAACCGTGGAAAAGGTCACATGTTTAGCTACATAAAAAATCGACTTAGCTGGCATCTATCGCCTCGCTTACATTATGTGACCAAGTTTCCATCTCATGTGGACATAGAGATCTCAAGTACCTGTGATTTGAATTGTCCTATGTGTTATACAACTACTGAAGAATACAAAACTAAAGTGAATAGAGGCATCATGGATTTTGAATTATTTAAAAAAATAATAGATGAGTGTGCAAAATATAATTTGTATTCTATTAGACTAAGCTTAAGAGGAGAACCATTTGTTCACCCTAAAGTTTTTGATATAATAAAATATGCAAAAGAGAAAGGAATCAAAGAAGTCTCCACCCTTACCCATGGTGGACGTTTAAACGAGGAAAAATTTGAAAAATTAATTGATTTAGGTCTTGATTGGTTAACAATATCTTTCGATGGCATAGGTGAGACCTATGAAAAAATTAGATTTCCACTAAAATTTAATGATGCGATACAGAAAATTAAAAATTATCAAGAAATTAAAAAACGCAAAGGCGTAGTAAAACCAGTTATAAAAGTTCAAACTGTCTGGCCTGCAATATCAAAAAATCCACAAGAATTTTACGATATATTTAATCCTATTACTGACCAAATTGGTTCAAATCCATTAATAGATTACCTCCAGCGAGACACAGACATAGTGTATGAAGAACATTTTACCTGCCCTCAAATTTTTAATAGACTAGTAATTAGTTCAGATGGAAACGTTTTACTTTGTGCCAATGATGAGATGGGAGCTCACAAGATCGGAAATGTTAATGAAGAATCGATTTATGATATTTGGCACGGCAAAAAACTTACTGAGGCAAGAGAAATACACATGCATCATATGGGGGTAAAGGAAATCAACATATGCAAACATTGTTACTTGCCTAGGAAAACTATGAGAGATACGGCTGAAGTTGATAATAGAACAATAAATATTGATAACTACATCAATAGAGAACAGAAAATAGGCAAGTAAGCATCAACGTGTTTTATTCTGTAAAGTGTCTCTGAATTTTTTATGCTGCACAATCTTTTTTACATATTCAGAAGCAATTGTATCAAAGGTTGATTCGTGTTCCTTCATGAAAGATATTGCTTCATTCATAGGAATTTCCGTATCAAAGAAAAATCCCCCATTAAAAAACTTGTTTTGTGATTGAATCTCTATCTGAGTAAAATTGAATTCAAATGAGTTATCAATGATACAATTTACAAATTTATTAAGATCTGATAAATTCAATTTTTGTTTCAGAGAAGATTTAATTGCATGAGGGATATCTTCCAAGCTTTTTAATCTATAAACGGAAGACAGTCCAGAATAAATAACATCGGCAAAAGTTATAGAAGGTTTTTTGTAAAAAGCTGCTTCTAGACCAAGGGTACCTGCAATTGTAATCACTAAAGAACATTTCTTGAGTATTTCATCATTTGAAACAGAAGGATGTAGTAATTTGACATTTGGTAAATCTAGAATTGTTTTATAATATGAAATACTGCGCCAACCATTTAGTATCTGTGCTGGATGTTCTTTCACGTATAAAACATATTCAACAGGTAATGATTTAGCAATATTTACTATTACATTAAGTTGATTAGTGTAAAATGGAGCACCCATCAGAGTTGATTGTTCAGGATCAAGATGCAATGGAAAATAGACAAACGGTGTGTTTTCTTTAATTTCTCGTAAGAAGTGTTTTTGAATATAAGATTGCCTGTAAAATTTCTTGAAGAACGTCGATGTTTCATTTTTTATAATTCTCCATCTAGTTCTACCATAATTTACATAATATTTTCTGTATTCGTTATTACACACAAAGAGAAGGTATTTGATGGAACCTTTGAATTTTTTAACAGCAGAAGAACGATAACCACTTTTAAAATCTGATGTTAGTTGTGAATATGCTTTCAAATAATTTTTTAGTTCATCTATTGTATGTTCTTTACTGTTTGTATAATTTTCAATTATATTATCATAATAATCTAATTTATCGACTTGGGCAGATATCATCATTCTATGTCCTAAACGACTATGGTTTAGTATTAAGGTCTGAATTCCTCTAGCTCTACATATTTCAAATAATAATTGATTTTGATTATAGTCAGGTATTGTAATTATAGCAAAATCGGGATTGATTTCATCTAATAATTTTTCATAAAATTTACATTCAAGTTCTAAAACTGATAATATTTCATCATCACTAAATTTGTGATATTTGTTATATTCATGAAAATTTCTGTCCATGTATGCAATTAGCCATAGATTTATGTTGCATTTTTTTTCAAAATCACGAAGATATTGTACATCTGGTTTTTTTTCTAGATTTTGAATGTGATCCCTTAGGTACCAGATCTTTTGAAATGTAACAAAATTTTGTTCTAAGAAAAACTTTGTCAGATGTTTATTAGTATCAATCAGTGCATATATTTCACAATCATATTTTTCTTGAATGGATTTTATAGTACCCAATTCATAAAATGCTTGAATAAAATAGAGAATTTTATCTTTCATTGCTTATCTGTTATAGAAAAATAGGAAAGCCATATACTATTACCTTACTTTTTGTTGACTAAATTCGTTATAGCATCACATACTCGTTCTGATGATTTTCCATCTGATTTGTAAAGAAACTCTGTTATGAAATCATCAATTCGTTCTTTTGAGACAGTCTTATCAGAAAGACTTTGATGTATAAGATTTGAAAGACTAGATGGATCATTACATTCAAGTGCTAATTTTCTAGTGAGAAAGAAATCATTTCTAACACTAAAGAAATTGCAAAGTACTAGAGGTTTGCGAGTTATTAGTGCATAAATCGCAACAGCTGAAATAGGTACAAAAGATACAAGAACGTCGGAATCATCAAGATAATCATTTATTGTTCCTTTTTGATATATTGGAACTGATGGATCTACCGCATGTATAATCGATTCATATTCAGAGTAGACCTGAGATGAAGGATGTAATTTTACTATAAGAGAAAATTCTTTGTGTTTGCTCATACTCTTGATTGTTTCAACAAGAACAAAATCTCTTTGTTTCTTAGTCCAGACACCACTCTCATAGAGTTGTAGAGGAGCAAATAGAATGCGAATTTTGTCATTTGTAGGAGAGGATTGAAAATTCAAATATTTTTTGAATGCATCATCATATATTGGATTTCCAGTAACAACAAGACTTGATCGTGAATATCCTGCTTGCAGACATTTTTCCATTAATTTCTCGCTCTCAAGAAAATGAAGAGTGTTTGCAAATCTAGAGTCAATAAAAGGAACTTGATATGAAAGATGCCAATTTAACACTATGAAAAAGTAATGAATGATTTTAGCTGTGTTCATTTTTGTTGCTTTTAAAGTTCTAAGTAAAAATGCATATTTGAAAAGAAAGAATCTACCTCGCCTCATGAATTGCTTTTTTTTGTTCTCTTCATATGGCATTGAATCTTGGAAAAATGCCGGTATGAATGTTGTAAAGAGCTCTTTTTTGCTTATCTTAAATTCTGTAGATGCATTCATTCTGCTAACCACAGGAATGTTACAAAATTTAGCTGCTGTGTCTATTGCAAGATCCATCAACGAAGGAAATTCATTATCAAAAATGAGATCCGGTTTAGCCTTTCTTATTAATTCTAAAGCATTGTTGAAATCGTGTACGTCATAAAACTCAACATCTGGATCTTTTATTGTACCATAGTCAACTCGTTCAGGCATATAAAAAAACCATATGAGTTTGACTTTGAATCTAGTTCGTAATATTGGGAGTATATTATCAAGTATGATACTAGTTTCGTGTTTTCCATCTAATCCGTAATGTCTGCCAACAAGAATTCTAAGTTCTTTCACTAATGAAAGGACAGAAATGAACAATATAAAGTCATAATAAAACATTATAGATTCTTCGATTTAAACAGAAAAAAGTTTGTTATGAGAGCGGTGTTTGTTTACAAATTTTTTATTTTATCTTCTTAAATTTGGTAACTCTGAAAAGTTCTGGAAGTGGAATTCCTGGAAGAGATTTTCTTTTTACAGATTCAAAGCCAATATCTTTGAATTTTTTTTCAATGTCATATACAGTAAAGAGATGACCATGCATTTCCCATTGCCTAGTCCACAAATACCTGCAAAGTTTGTAAAACCATGATTCTGTAGGTCCACTTAAAATTGCAAAACCGTTTGGTTTTAGGACTCTATGCATTTCCTTTATAACCAGATGAAAATCTCGAATATGTTCTAAAACATCTAGAACAAAAACCACATCAAAGTAGTCGTTATTAAAAGGAAGACGTTTTGCATCAGCTACCCTAAAGTGGCAATTTGATAAATTCTCTGCAGGATGACCTACCCAGTCAGGGTCCTTATCAACACCATAACATTGGCAAGATGGATAGAGGTTGTGTAATAACATTACAAGATACCCATAAGAACTGCCAACGTCTAAGATGTTTGAACTGTCCTGTATTTGAGCAAATTCTATTGCAATTTTTAATCGCTTCTTGAAAATTTTCGTTACAAATGGAGTAGTTGATTCAAAGTAAACCTCGTCTATTTTTGCAAAATCAATTTCTTCCAATGCCACTGAGGAAATATTGCCATTAATTAAATTTTAGCTAACAGAATAGTAACATAATTAATAATATCAAACTAGGAAGTTTTTAACCATGACACCAATTAAGCACAGCATGTAGTCTCTGCCATGGATATTGCTATCTTTTGTAATTGCCTTTGCAATCTTTGCGTTGGTTCTTTATCAGATACATCCGATTGTTGCTTTTCTTTCTTATGGCTTTACAGAGAAATGGTTTGATAATAATACGATAAAACCGGGAAGTGTAATCATTCTTGGTTCAAGTCAGGTAAAGCCATTGAATACCACTCTCCTATCTCAACTTACTGGCAAAGAGGTTTACAACCTCGCAATTGGAGGTGACAAGCCTAGTGAACGTATACAGATGATAGACAACATCATCAAAACAGAACCTACTCTTGTTGTTTATGGTATATCAGAAAGAGATTTTGCCAGTTTTGCAGAACAGAGCTACATTCTGGAATGGATCTCTCCATACATTACAGGATTCGATTTCATTTCTACTCCACAATATGACTTGTTACGATACATACAAGGCAACAGACCGATAGATGTAGAGTTTCCACCATATCCTAAAACTCCTTTTATCAACATAACAGCAACAGACCATGGCATATCAAATGATCTGGTAGAAATACACAAGCATGAGTTACGGTTTGACAACATACCACCCTACCAGTCAAACAAGGATTATCTTGCCCTAAAACAAATACTTGACAAGTTCAAACTTGCCCACATAAAATGCGTCATAGTAGTTCTTCCTGAGCAATACCTCCACATTAAAGACATGAATCCGGGTGCCCGCCATAACTTTGAAGAAATAGTAACAGAGCTTGACGCATCCAAGCTTGACTTGTTTGAGAGATATGAGAACATGAATATTTGGACCGATACAACCCATGTGGCAATAGACAGAAATGCGCTGATATTTGATGATGATGTTTCTAATTTCATAAGGAATAGTTTGTAATGCTTTTCAATACAATAGATTTCATAGTCTTTTTTATCGTATTTTTAGCTATAATACATTTTGTAAGACAGAGGAAACCACAGCATGTAATTCTTCTTGCATCAAGCTATCTCTTCTTTGTTTATTCAAGCGGCT
>CAYUTC010000011.1:22235-27925 GCA_964447595.1 uncultured Nitrosopumilaceae archaeon | reverse complement strand
AAGACTGATGCTGAAGAGATTGCAAAAAGTATTAGGACAATAAGTCAGTATGTAAGATTTGTTGGAGTTATAAACAGCAAAGGCAAATTGATGGCCTATGAAAGAAGACATGACCTGAAACCCTTACTTGATCCCAAAAAAACATCAAATCGATTTTCCCATCTTGCAATTCAGACTGGTATGGCGTCAGAATTCAATAAACAACTTGGCACAGCACGATTTATTTGGGAAGAAAGAGACAAAGTTCAAACAATTTCTTTTGCAGTTGGGAAAAACACTGTATGGGTATCAATTGATAAAAATGTAATACGCTCCGAAGTGCTCAGAATAATAGACAATTGTTTGCCAATTGTGAAGCAATTTATATAAAAATCAGTGGACAAATAAAGAGTTCAATTTTCAATCTTGGTTATTTGTAAAATAACAATTTATCGAATAATTTCTAATATTTTTGATGGTATCTTACCATAGTCCAATTTTGTGTCTGCAGACACGTACAGTATTCCAGATTCACCCATTGGAAAGCTCATAACAATTACTTTTTCTCTAAACGACATTGCAAACTTGACTGCTCCCAACTGCTTGTCGAACTCTTTTCTCATGCGGACTCGCAGGGCAAGTTCCATAAAGAGCATTTCATCATCTTTTGGATCCTCAAGCGATTTTAGTCCCTCACGAAGACCTCCGGCCAAAAGCTTGCCTCTTTCATTGATGATACCAGCAAATCTTATCTCCTTGTCCAAGGCCATAACCTTCTTACATATGTCTTCGAAGTCCACCAAACCGTTGAGTATAGAACATTTTTCACAAATCTGTGTACGCGTCAATTATAGTTGACCTTTGACATTTTGCTTTGATATAAATGAAGAATTTATGGCCGTTTTAGCAATCTATCAATAAAAAAGCGAAATTAAAATCGAGATTTTAAGATCGCACATTTCCATTTTTGGCAGGGCAATTTTTTATACAAACACAATTGTTAGAAAATCAGATGCCTCAACCCAGCGAAAAGATTGTTTTGACCTTGAAAGGCGACTTTGAAAAAGATCCTCTTCTTTACAATATATGTATGATAAAGATCTGGTCTACCATAATTAATTTAAAATTTAGTCATAGTATAGACAAGGAATTACAATATTATCTTGATAACATTGACAAGGCAGTATCAGAGATCAAAGAAGAAGTACTACGTGTAATGCTTGAAAAACCAGAAAGATTATCAAACTAAAAATTGTGTATTCTATCACACAAGTATTTTATCAGGGTCATGTCATGTCTTGTTTTAGTCGAAGCGCTCTGTAAATGATTGGTGCGTGATCTGCCTCCACATCTGTTGTTAGGTACAGTATGTGATTTGAATCTAGTGGTATTGTGATTCGCTTTAACTTTTCATATTCTACAAGAGCATACTTGCCCTTTCCTATCTTATCTGATACTTCGTTACGAGACTTCCAAGCATTGATGGCAAGTTGTAATGATCTCTTGCTTTCTTCAGGTGTAAGCAAGCTCTTAACACCCTCCCTATGAGCACTAAACATGATGTTGCCAGTCATGTCAAAAATAGTAGCAAATCTAATCTTTGGATCAATTTCCATAACCTTGTCAAATAGATTCTTGTAATCCGTGGGTACCTATTCTATTTGGATGTGATAAAGTTTACTAGATGTTTTTTGTATGGTTTACTACCAGTCTAAGGTTGGATCCCCAGAGAACATATTTTGTAGATGTATCACTATATCTTGTGTGCCTCCGTCAGGTCCCCAAGTTATCAATAGCATGTACTTGTCTCCAATAGGCATTGTCATTCTACGCAAATTCTCGTATACTGCTAAAACATACTTTCCTTTGCCTATCTTTGGAGCAAACTTGGCACGTGTTTTCCACGCACTTACTGCATATTGTAGTGTCTCTTTATGCTCTTCTTCGTCAAGCAGAGGTGTAACACCTTCTCTAATTGAGGTTCCTACTTCCTTTCCTTGCATGTCACAAATTGTTGCATATCGTATATGAGGGTCTGTCTTCATGACGTTATCCAAGATTTTTTGTATGGACATGAAATACTATAGTTGCTGAATTACAAAAACTAGTTGGTTGGCAAAATATTGGATTTTATTTTTTGTAGGTGCTCTGTTTAAGTTTTGTAGCTAGTATTTTGGAAAGAGTCGGAGCCCAGTTCGTGATGATATTGCAATTATTGATACAATTGCAATTACAAGTACCAATGCTGCTACCGGACCAAATTCTGGGATTACAAATGTTCCCACTATAGCTATCTGTTGCGTACCGTCTTTGAATGGAATTGTTAGTGTTCTATCAGTGTTTGTCGTGGTGGTTTCAGTGAACTGTGCAATCTGGCCATCGTTTGATACAACATATGTCTTATCAGTACCGTCAGAGTTCTTTGAATCAATTAATGCACGTGGCAATGTTATTGTTAATGAACCATCTCCTGTCGTCTTGATAGAAACAATAAGTGATGTACGTGCTTGATCAGTTTTGATATCAAGTACTGTACCATTTACAATTGTATATGATATTGAGAAGTTGGTTCCATCTACTGGAATTGTTAGTGGACCTGTCTGTACCTGTACTCCTGTGAAATTAAATGTTGTAGTTGCAGATCTGTCTGTACTTCCAAGCTGAACATATACAGTATATGTTCCTGCTGCTTGCCATAAAGCCCCATTTGCCATAAGGGACGTAGTATAGGTTTGGTCCGTTCCAAGTATTACTTGATCAACTTTGATTATGTTTCCAACAGGATTTCTAACCATTACAGTCACTGGCGTGTCTGAAAGATAGGCTGATGATGTACCAGAAATTGTGATTTTATCTCCAGCATTATAGGATGACTTGTCCGTAGTCACCGTAATTGGCGATGAACCTGATGAAGGAGTTCCTGTAGTATATTGTGGAGGAACTGGTGGAGGATTTGTCATAGATGCATTAGTTGTGTCTGAAACAGACATGTTTGCATTAACATTCGAACCTGTAGAATTGGTTGCAAAAACTGGATGTAGTGCCAAAATTGGTATTGCACCTGTAGCACCAATTAAAATTGCAATCAAGACAAATCCTTTAAACTGAATATTCAATGATTGCGATTCAATTTGGCAATATATAAGCGCTTTTGAGAATTGATTTGAGTTTTTAGGATCATTTTGTTAAAATTTTTTAAGCATTGATTTCAAGCTTTTTGAAAAAAGATTGTTTTGATTTTTATCCAATAGTTAAGAATCAACTAAAACAACATTTGGCAAACATGTGGTTAGAAATTTCTTTAATAATTCATCCGTAAGGAGGTTGGGTTCGACCAACAGTTGTGGAATGGTTTTGTGTAAAGGATGGTGTTGCTTCTGAAAATTTATGCCCAATTGACCAGAGAAGAAAAAGCGAGGCAAACTTTACCCTTTTTAAGCACTCCATGAAGATTGTTCTCGATAGATCTTCTTCGTATACCGAGTCTCTAACTATCATTCTTTCAGGTACAAGCCTATTTGGATGTAATTCATGTTCAACTTGGAACTTGAGCAGTTCTCTTTGAATTTGTCCAAAAAAATTAGATCTTTCTTGTTCATCCATTGTTCTAAAAAGTTGTAAGATTCCAGGTGGATTTTGTAATGCGCTTCCAATTATTATCAAACTCTTATTTTTAATCTTCACAATATCTGCGTAAGTTCCAGGACCATAAAAATTGGATATCACAAGATGAAAGTCTGACACATCCTCACCTTTTTCAGATATTGAAAAACCCTCTTCTTCTAGCCACGTTTTGATTTCATTTCTTGATTGTGTATTTTTGCTCATCAATGAATGTCCTAGATTCGAACATTTAACATGTTCCTTAATGATATTATTAGAACCACAAATCAAAGTTTACTAATTTTTCACATTATTCTCGTCTAAGTGCAACCATTGGAGACAGCTTTGATGCCTTCCAGGCAGGGAAAATTCCTGCACCTATTGATAAGGTCACAGACAAAATCCAGACCTTTACAAGATCTTGAGGTACATAAATTGGAGGAACAGATGTTGGATTGGCTCCACCTGCTGGACCTCCTGGACCACCGCCAAAACTGGTACTAGTCCCGCCTGCAGGAGTAAAACTACTTAACATGTATCCCCCCCCTATGCCAGCAATAACACCCAAAGATGCTCCCATTACACCAATTAGTGCAGCTTCCACTAAGAAAAGCGCGAGAATTGAACTACTTTGTGCACCTATTGCTTTCATGGTGCCAATCTCACGAATTCTTTCGGTTACTGAATTATACAGTGTAGTTACAATTCCTACTGCCCCTACAACCAATGCAATAATTCCAACCATTAGAATAAAAGCTGCATTTCCACTTGCTGCTTGTTGTCTTACTTGAAGGATTGATTGTGGAGAATTTGTTCCAAGCGTTCTGCCAAATTGATTCTGGATCTCAGTTTGTACTGTGTTGACATAGTCGGATGAAACAGTTTGTACCAACAAAGAATCATACCTTCTATTTTTGTGCAACAACTGATTGGCTGCATCGAGATTAATCACAAGAGAGTTGTCTATTCTTGTATTTCCAGATGATTTCATTATTGCTGTAACAAGAAAATTTTTTTGTGCTGTTTGGGATTTTCCTGCTGAATCCGCATATGAATATGTTATTGTCAATGTTTGGCCTACAGTTACAAATGGTGTTGTAGCACCAGATGGATTTGCTATTGTGTCGCCAACAACAGCATTTGCATTGTTTGTAGGATTTATTGTAGAATCATCAGTAAATTGCAAGTTTGGCAAAAGAACTGTTAGTTTGGTAGGATCCATTCCAACCACAGAAATTCGTTGTGTATTTCCATAAGAATTTATTTGGACTGAACCACTGTATTGAGGAACCACATCCTGAACGAATGGAAGTGCCTTTATTTTGTTCACAATAACATCATTGACAATTAGAGAAGCCGTTGAAGCTGCACCTGAATGATATGATTCGAAACCAGAACTTACTGTGACTACATTTGTGGCCAACGAGCTAAATTGTTTTTCTAAAAATGCTGCTTGACCTGCAGTAAGACCGTTAAGCACAACAACAAGACTACTGCCAATTGTCACCATAAGTATTGTCAGTATGGTTCTGACCTTTCGGTCAACTAGCGCATCAAAAGCAAGTGAAAAAATATCTCTAGGATTCATTTTGTTTTTTATCAGAGTTACTCATTATTGTGACTATGTCTGTGTCAGAACCAGTAAGCATTTTCAGTTTTTGTCTAGACCTTCTTCTTCGTATGATTACACCTATACCTGCAGCTGCTGCAATAGAAATACCAATAACAACTGGCAATGGTACCGTATTAAAAATCTGGTCAAATGAGGTTTGTTGTACATGTATTGTTCTTGATTGGCTTCTTCCCACTAGTAGATTTTCAGTTAGAACAATTGTATGAAAGTTTTTGAGATCATCAGCGTAGGTAATCTTAAACGAAACAGGATACATTCCTGGTTGTAACAAATTCAAACCAGTAACGGGGATACTAAATGGTATAGGAGAGTCAGCAGTAAGATCACCGATAAATTGTTGTGAATTTCCAAGACCTCTTCCACCTTGTCCACTTCCACTAAATCCACCTTGGCCTGCTCCACTAGATCCCTCATGTCCGCCTCCGCCAAGTCCACCTTGTTCACCTCCACTAAATCCACCTTGTCCACCTCCACT
>CAYUTC010000011.1:14273-22135 GCA_964447595.1 uncultured Nitrosopumilaceae archaeon | reverse complement strand
CTCCGCCAAGTCCACCTTGTTCACCTCCACTAAATCCACCTTGTCCACCTCCACTAGATCCCTCATGTCCGCCTCCGCCAAGTCCACCTTGTTCACCTCCACTAAATCCACCTTGTCCACCTCCACTTGATTGGGCTTGGGCTTGCAGGAATGATGAGTTGTCAGTAGCAGAGCTATTAGTGTAATTGTTCAATCTAGCTTGTCGTATAGCATCAAGTAGTGGAGATTTGGTCAGCTCCAAGGTACTATAAAGTCCAGTTGTACTTCCTTGGTTTAGTAAACTGCCTGCAATGTTTGGGGAGTTACCCACATAGTTTACTGACAGACCATATATCTGCAATTTGATATCACCAACTACAAATGCTCCAAGTGTAAGGGAATTAGTCTGAGTCTGTCCATGCGATACATAATTTGCAGTAAGTGTAAATGAGGTAGGAGTATTAATCAATGAATTTGCTGCAAAGACTTGAGTTGACAGGTACTGTTGTTCTCCTGGCGCCAATTTTGGTATGGTCCATGTTGACTGACCTACGACTGAAACAGAGGTGGATTGTGGGACAAGTGACATTACAATATTTGATGCATCCTCTGTGCTGTTGTTTGTTACTACAAAATTAAGAGGTGCAAGATTTCCAGAAGTAATTACTGGAGATGTTGTATTGCCAAGGTATGCAAGACTTAGCGATTCAGGTGGTATTGGAGAAATTACAATTCCAGTGTTCAGTTGAGTAGTTTGCAATCCACCCCATGCATTTTGGTATGAGAGTAGTACTGAAACAACTTGGGTTTGTCCTGCTGCAGAGGTGCTTGGAAAGACAGTAGTAGTTATAGTAGCAGAACCATTAGCTGGTATGGTATCCAGTTTGAATTGATTGTCTCCAAGATTTACAATATTGGTAGTTGTTGACGATAATGTTAATGTGCCTGATTCCGAAGAGCCGCCTGAATTTCCTTTTTGACCTAGGTTTGTAATTGTGGCTATAACACCAGTTGCTGGAGCAGAGCCCTTGTTTGTAATGGTAATGGTAATGGGAGAAGCCTTTGCAACAGGTATGTTTGGGGTTAACGTTGATACATCCAATATTACTTTTCCAGGAAGAACAAATGGGACCTGGAGTAGTGCTGATGTGCAACTTTGGATATTAAGGTTCGCTGCACCCACACCTATTTTATAATTGACCACAAGGTTGGTACCGAAAGTTCCAACCTTGGCAGTATGCAGAACATTAACATTAAAGAATAAAGTAAAAGTACCACCAGCTGGCACTGTACCGTAATAACTAGCAAGGGCATAGTTGCTTGCTACTTTTGATGCAGGATTGTATTGTTGAAGGAGTTGTGGTATCTTGCTTTCTCCTGTGGGAGTAAAACCAGCAGGTAAATTCAGAAATGCAGTTACTGAGCTTAGAGGATTATTTCCTCGATTGTTTAGTACTACTGCAAAGACTGTTGCACCTTCATCTGGTCCCACCTCCTTTTTAACTGGGTTTGTTGAAGTCGCTGCATTATCTGGCGTTCCCTGATTAACCCAATATGCATCCACTGCCACAGGTCCTTGATAGTTAGCATCGATAGTTGTGGTAAGTGGTGGCGCACAGTCGTTTTCTTGCATGACTTGAGCAGATGATGGCACATTAAACAATGGGATAAAGAACAACACTAGTAATACAAAAGGAGCTACCTTTGGTGCAAGTTTTCTTGCAAAAATCATATTTGATTTATTGAATAGATTAATTGATAACATCTGTGTCTATTTTCCCATCTCTAATAGAGATTGATCTGTCAGTAGATTCTGAAAGTTCTGGATTGTGAGTTACCATTATTACGGTACGTCTAAACTTGTGTGACAATGTTTTTAGCATATCAAAAACATCCTCCCCAGTTTTTGTATCAAGATTGCCAGTAGGTTCGTCTGCTAGTATTATTGCAGGATTGTTAACTAGAGCTCTTGCAATTGCAACTCTTTGTTGTTGACCACCGCTTAGATTGATTGGTTTTTGTTTTGCTTTGTCATCGATTCCTAATGCTTCAAGAATTTTTGTAGTACGTGCATTGGCATCTGAAGTGGACATGCCAGATATAATGGCAGGCAGCCTTACATTTTTGTGAACTGTCGTTCTGTTGATTAGATTAAATGACTGGAAGACAAAACCAATTAGTGTATTTCTCGTTGTAGCAATCTGAGAATCAGCAAGTGAAAAAATATCTACTCCATTTATGTAGACTTTGCCACTTGTAGGTCTATCTAGTGCGCCGATCATATTGAGCAAAGTAGACTTGCCACTTCCAGATGGACCTCTTATGGAAACAAATTCACCTTTTTTTACTGTAAAATTAATGTTGGATAGTGCTACCACCCTTCCTGCATTAGAATCGTATATTTTGGATAAATTTTCTACCCTAAGAGCAGTTGAATTTGTGTTATCTACCTCTACAGTTTTGTTTTCCATTCTTGTATAGTCGTATTTGACATCTGCTTTATTTTTGTTCAAAATTCCCCTCATTGTCATGTTATCCTTTATAGTAAATTGCACAACCTTGCAAAGAGATAATCAAGATTGTTAAAAAAAGTGATTCCATATGAACTACTTAATGATATCAGTTTTATTAGAGTAAATTTTAAATCGGTAAGATTGGATGCGTGGGCATCTCCACCAAAGTACATATTATGATCGCTGGGGTTGCGAAAAGCACTCACTGTCTCCATGGTAGAACTTAAAATCATGCCCACAGATATTCTATTAGCTATTAGGGAAATTAAATAATTGTCAAACTATGTTCAGGAACATTGTTAGTGAATGTATTTGATTTTTTTCTAGGTTTTACAGATTGTATGTAAAAGCTTAATACAGAATTTTGTATCCAACAAGGCGATATCCTTGTCGCATGAATATCGTGACAGAATTTACATAAGAAAGGATATCATTTTGAAGCTTTCAGAATATGGCGAACTTAACCAAACAAATTTGCTAAGCTATTGTGGTTTAAATCTAATGAAACATAAAGACATACTTGAGAGCCTTGAACGAAAAGGATTCATAAAAAAGACAGAAATTCCCTGGGGAAACAAAAAAGTGATAAAATATTCTGTCACAGAGAAAGGAAGACAGTTTTGTCAGATGGTTTTGGAACCTTATGAAGAAATTTTTCCAAGAAGTGAAAAAAGTGACCGGGAACAAAGTTAGCGAAATGTTTTATTTACACTTGAAGGAGATTCATTGAATTGTCTTCTTCCGAAGAAAATCAAGACAAAGGTCCTGATGAAAACAAGCCTGAGAAAGAATCTCGAGAAAATCTGTTTAAGATGCTCGATGATCTAGTCTCTCACACAAATAGTTCAAGGCAATTATTCTTGATCTTCATCGGATCTGCACTCTTTTTTGCTCCCGTTGCCCTTGTATTGGGTGGAGTTTTGCTTGGCCATCCAGATTACAACATAAGGCACCTACAGGAGAGAGGTTTTGAGGGAAGTTCTGCTAACATGCAATTACAAGGTGCACATATCCAATTGGTTTCACAAAATGGTACTGTAATTCGTGACATACCTATTAAACAAATGCCACCACCACCTTCTCCCAGATATGGATCTATCTTTTTAGGAATTAATATTTTCATAATAATTTCCATCATATTTGCAGGAATATTGCTATTTGTTGCAATCAAGGAGTATCGTTTCTTTTCCAAGTGGAATAAAAGATTTGCCAAATTCAAGTCAATGCAAGACAAAATTGATAAGGAATTGGAAGATTAGAGAAATTCAAAAGTATTTTAGTGTGATTCAGTATTCTCATCAATTTACATTTTGCCTGTGAATCACTAACAATGTTCCTGAACAAGGTGTCGCAATTTTTTATATATTCTTTAACGTAGGCATGGCAGAATGAATACAAAAGTTCTAACCAGCAATAAAAAGATGCTTGCAATGATTCTTGGCGTAGCAATAATTGCTATAGTCGGAGGATCGTATGCATTTGCACAAACTGCTGGCTCTACATCTGGACAGAGTTCCACTGGAACTACACCACCACAGATACAAGGTTCTGTCAACTTGCAACAGCTACTTTTGTCAAATGTTCAGACAAAGTTTACTGATGCAGCAAATACTGCAGCTGGTGCTGTAACTAATGGACAAGTAATAGCTGGCGGTTTATCTGTGAACCAAGGTTCTGTTGTCTATAACTTTAAAGTGATAGACGGCACAAACATCTATTCCGTAATAGTAGATGCGGGCAATGGCAAAGTGCTATACACTTCACAAGGCAATCCAATACAACTAGGCGGATTACTTGGAATGGGTGGTGAAATGGGCAATCATGGAATGATGGGCAAACGCCACATGGGAATGAGTCCAGGTTCCTGGCAACCACAGCAACCATCCTCATCCACTCCTGCTAGTCCACCAACTGGAACTCAGTAGTAGACCAAATTTTTCTTTTATTTTTTATTTTACTAGTATATCTAATTCCATAGCATACTATCGATTCAACTGTACATCCAACAATAATTTCAATAGTAGAAGATTTGTTAGCACAATTAAGGAAGTGTTTTTCTTCCTAACGAGTCCAGCCGTGAAAATATAGGTGTCAAATATTTACTTGAGCCAATTACAACAGAACTTGTAGCTGTCCCAAGCAAGATTCCAGATATGACATCAAGTGGATAGTGATTTCCTACGTAAATTCTTGAATAAATTACCAACAAGGCCTCTATTGCAAGTACTGTTGAAATTATAATGCGTTTTCCCTGGTTAAATCTAGCCATCATTATAAATGCACCAGCGGACACAATAACAGCATGACCTGAGGGAAAAGACGGATCGGTTTCTTCTTTTATCAACAGATTATCATATGTAAGAGGCATTGGTCTTGGTCTGTTAATTTCGTCTTTTAGAACGGTTCCAAGAGGTACTAGTATGATAAATGCGATAACAAGCAAAACTGCAACTTGCCTGCCTTCTTTTTTACCAAATATGAAAAGTAATGCGGTAGTAGCAATCCATACTGCTTCTCTACCATACTTGGTAAGAGCAATCATCATTTCATTGATAATTTTGTTATAGGGATTGTTTATAATTCCAAATACCGAATAATCCCATTTTGTTATCGGGGTATTATTTGAAATGATTAAAGAGGCAAGAATAGCAAATCCTAAAAACAGTAAACAACTTGCCACATAGTACTTCATTTAGGTAGGGTTTGAAACCACACTATAAAATGTAATAGGGCAATTTCTTTACAAATATAGTATAAATTAAAAAATATACAAAGGTAGATTAGAATTTCAAAAAAAAAGTGAAAATAAGTGCGTCCTAGCGCAACCTTACTTTCTTAGTTTGAGACCTATTTTTGCAGCAAGACCCCATGAAAGCAGAGTGAAACCTATTGGGAATACTCCGCTTGACAGGACGGATGGAACAGATTGAAGTGATGTTCCATTGTTGCTGTATGCGGCCAAGACAATTGGCAGAGCTGCCAAGCCAATTACGCCCAATTTTCTTTTGGTCGTAGAGGCGCTGTCTTGATTTGTTTGGATATGTTGTGCAGTCATTTTATTTCTGACAACATACTGTACATTCTAATATTTAGAACCGACCGAACTTTTGATGTGGTTTTGGTTCATCTATTGAACTTTTTGACAATTTTAGTTCAACTTTTGAACTTGTAGGCGTATCTTATAATTTCTTTATTTTTCCACATGGATGAGATTGACAGAGAAATCCTCAATCTGCTTATCGTCAATGGAAGAATATCAGCTAGAAACATAGTAAAAAAACTATCAGACAAAGGAATTAACATGTCTGAACGAGGTATTGGAAAACGAATAGCAAAGCTTGAGCGTGAAAAAATCATTCTTGGGTATACTACAATGGTTGATCTTCCCAAGGTCAACATGCCAGTTCCACGTCTTGTCACTGTCAAATTTACCTCGCCAAAAGATTTTCTTCAGCGAGTTCAAGACATGAAAGAATATTTGACAGAGGCACCATTTTGTGATTTTTCAGCTAGAACAAATGGAGATGTTGATTGGATTGAACTAAAATTTTTCAATAATCCAGATCAAGCAAAAAGAGAAGAAGATCTTTACAGAGCATGGTTTGGAGACATAATTGAAGATTACAAATCATATGATCTTGGGATACAAAAGTGGGGTTGGCAGATATTTAATGAATCAAGTTTTGAAAGATTCATTCAACAAATGATGAAAAAGGAGGGAAAAGTGTTATCTGTCAACGAGCCAACCAAAAGGAAAAATCATCAGGTTGCACAGTATATGTTATCCCAGTAAACAAATTTTTAACTTAGATATTGCCTAATTATTGTTCTTTTTTATAGTTGATATAATCTCTATGAGTTTGTCAGGACGTCGTGACTCTATGAAAATAGTTTTCCCATTTGCAAATTCTAATTTAATGGCGCGTCTTCCCCCAAGAGCATATGACCGACCTGCAATTGTATCTCTTATACCAAGTTTATTTTGTCCTTTTTGACCAGCTTGATATGATTCATAGTTTACAAGGCCATCCCATGGTATCTTTCTATAGGATAGCTGAAATGGGATAATTTTCAGATAAATTCCATCCTGTTTTACCTGGATTTTGAGATTTATTACAAGTAACAAGATAGGCAGAGATATTCCAATTGCAAACGAAATTGCAGATATATTTACAATGCTGGGAAAAACAAAATCTCCACCAAACAATTCTATGAGTGGTGGTAATGCAAAATAGATAGAACCGAAAGTTACACAAAGCACACCAATCCATATCAAAGAGTGTGAAAAGTTTATGGTTCCTTGATATAGAACACCTTCAGTCTTTTTCATTTCCTAAAACATGATTTCGTTTTTACCTGATTTATACTATAACGCCATTTGTTAAGGAGACTAATTTATAGAGACCTGGTGATCAAAAACGACCTAAAAACTATGGATTACTTGTAGAGTTTGTAGAATTAGAGTGCATTGTGTTCATTGAAGTTGAATTCATTGAAGTGGAAGTAGAATTCAGTGATGTAGAATTCATAGTGGATGTTTGTCCATAACTGCACTGACCCCTAAAATATTGCCATTCTTCACACTGTGAACCATTAGAAAACGTACACATGCCATACTCTCCAGCTGGACCTGTCTTCATTTGCAATGTTCCACCATGATTAACACAGTACACTGAAGCTGGATTTGCCAAGGCCATAGTATTTGTGTTCATGTTATTGCCAGTATTGTATGTCCAAATCTTTGTGAGATCAATTTGAAGAACAATGTTTTGAAGTGGTCCTGTCACAAACCCAACAGTTTCTTGCTTTTGAGTTTGCTGAATGTTAATCTTGGATTCATCGCCTATTGAAAAGACTTGGCTTAGATCTTTTAGTTGTGTTATTTTGCCATCAAGACAAATTTGAGATTGTACATTACCACAGACCGGATCTGGTGTTGTCACCAATCTGATTACTGTGAGTCCTTGGATTCCATGATATATGAAAGTGGCATTATTTCCATTTAGTATGGTCCAAACTACTGTACCTGGTGCAATGCCAGAAGAGTTACTTATCTGGCCTTTTGTTGAGAATTTGAACGGTTGTTGTGCCACAGGAATTGAGGTAGCATTTTGTGTGATGGTTTTATTTGTCATCGCAGAACCAGTGGCTACTTTTTGGGTTGTAGTTTGGTTTGTTTGCTGAGGGGCGCCTGGTACCTCCCCTGGACCACATACATGGTTTCCGCAGACTTTTTCACATGGATAAGATGAAGAACATGGTTGATCGCTACCCAGTTGTTGTGCTGAAGCAGCCAAAACATCAGATACTAAAAAAACTATACCAAAGGCAAGTATTGATGATAGTAAATGAATTGTTTTCGTGAGATAA
>CAYUTC010000011.1:0-14173 GCA_964447595.1 uncultured Nitrosopumilaceae archaeon | reverse complement strand
AGAATATGCATATCTGTGGCAAGCATTCTTCCCTGATCATCATTTTTAATAAACGGCGGGATTACAGATTTACTTGCAAGTAATCTTCCTTCCTCGTCAGCAATCAAAACATAGCGTATAGCCTTACTCACAAAGATTATCTGACCTATTAATTTTGTAACAATCACATCTTGTTTTATTTGTTTTTGTGTATTGTCCAACAGTTTTTACAGAGTTGACCTTGTATATTCCACTCTTTTTTTGTGCTATAAGAAAAAAAACCAAGTTTATTACCACACATACTGCAATATTTTTTTAATTCATCATCTGATTTTTCTTTTTTATCAAAACAAGGTTTACAAAGCCAGCCTTCAACACCCCATTCTTTTTTTGGCTTCCATAGATTAAATGATCCTGGTTCTGCACCACAAAGAACACACTTGTCATCATCGTTTTTTTTAAAATGCTCCTTCATTAGGTCAACGTAGCAATTACCACAAAGTGGTCCTTCAACATTCCAGTCACTTTTTGGCTTGTTTTTGTGCGAGATACGCTTCTTGCAAACAGTGCAAAATTCTTCCTTTTTGCCAAACAATCCTACCACATGAATAGAGGATGTCGCACTAGAAAAAGATAACAATTCGTTTTGAATATAGACCATAGTGATGTTAGAGGTGAATCTAAGATAATGGCATACAGACGCACCCCAAGACTGAAAAAAAGTTCAAAATCAAATAAAAGAAAACAGAAAAAATCCATTCTCGTAGGAAATCTAGACTACAGAAAAATATACGAAGAATCTTCTACTCTTCAGCGTACAATAAACACTAGAGGGATAATTATTGCATGTAATGATGCGTATTCAAAAAATCTTGGCTATTCAAAAAATGAGATTATAGGCAAATCAATATTTGCACATGTTGCAAAGGGAAGTTTTGCAGCCATGCGAAAATCCTTTCAGACATGGAAGAAAAACGGAACTGTTGACAATCAACAGGTTTTATTCAAGAGAAAAGATGGAAGTGTTTTTCCAGTACTACTAAGCGCACATAGCATTTATGACAAGGATGGAAAGATGATTGGAAGCAATACATCAATTAGGGATATCTCTGAAATATCAAATGCTCGTGCAAAGATAGAAGAAAGTGAACGCCAGTTAAGATTGCAAAACGAACAACTTAGAAAAATAAACAATCTTCTCACACTAGCTGAACAAAAATACAGAAACTTGTATCAAACGTCACCTGTTTTATTAAGAACTATAGACTTTGAAGGGAGAATCACGGATTGCAACGACATTTACACAAAAGCACTTGGCTATACAAAAGAAGAAGCTATAAGCATGTCCATTTATGATCACACTGCAGAAAAAAGTATGAGTAATATGAAAGAAGAATTTGAAAGATGGAAAAAAACACATGAGGTGTCACAAAAAGAGATTTGGATGAAAAGAAAAGACGGAAGTATTTTCCCATCTCTGTTAAGTGGAGCAAGCTTGTATGATGAAGAAGGTAATGTGGTTGGAAGAACAGTAGCATTAATGGATCTTACGGAAATTCATAATGCAAAAATAAAACTTGAAACAAGTGAACATCAATTAAGAAAACAATATGAGCAATTGCAAACTTTGAGCTCCTTAAAGGATGATTTTCTTACAATGATAACTCATGAGTTAAAAACACCTCTTGTTCCAATAAAAGGATACATTGACATTCTCATGTCAGAGAAGCTCGGTACACTAAATCTAGAACAACAAAAAAGACTAGAAATCATCAAATCAAGCACAAATTCGCTTCTCAAATTGATTTCAGACCTATTAGATGCCCAGAAAATTGAACTGGGCATACTAAAGATGAATAAGGACATCCACGATTTAGTTGATATTATCAAAAGTACTGTAAATAAGATGAAGCCAAACGCTGAAAAGAAAGGTGTGGTCATTACAACACATCTTGAGGATAGCATTCCCTTTTTTTGTGATAACATTAGGATGGAACAAGTTGTATCAAATCTCATTACTAATAGTCTAGATTTTTGTTCTTCCCATGTGGGTAGAATTGACATTAATTTACGATATGAAAACAATGGTGTCAAAATCATGGTAAAAGATAACGGCGTTGGAATTTCTAAAGAAGAACTTGATAAAATCTTTGTAAAGTTTTATCAAGTTGATACCAGTGTAACTAGAGAACATGGTGGTACTGGAATTGGTTTGTCCGTTTGTAAGGGCATAGTTGAAGGACATGGTGGAAAGATCTGGGCCACATCCGAAGGTCGAAACAAGGGTACAGAAATGCACATTTTGTTGCCCAAGTTTAAGTGAGTTGTTCAGTTACCAAACATTTTAACAACCATCTGTTCATTTGTTTGAATCGTTATTTTTGAAGAATGAATTTATTTTTTCATTTAATTCTTGTATAGCTTCAAGAGAGGATTCGTGTTTATCGTCAAATTCTGCAAGTTTTTTTAATATTGAATCATGGTTTACTCCAAATCTTTAATTCTTCTCAAGATGTAATCTTGCGAGTCAGATGTCTTCTTTTGCCTGTTGTATATCCACCAGCTTACTATTGCCCCTACACAGCACCAGCTATGACACCAAGATAAGCCGAAGAGGCGTTACTCATATCAACACATCCCTTGTTGGAACTCTGGGATACATCCCCACAAATACAACAGAATCAGAATCATTGTACAGACTTTGCCGGTTACAGGTTTTTACAGTTTCTATGAGTATCAATTAACGCGTTTGTTAAATTGATAGATGGATCTAGTTTTCCAAGAGTTTTGTGCAAGGTTTGAACTAGTTTTTTAGAGTAAATCGCAGTCCAGTTTTTTGCGATATTGCAATTATAGATACAATTGCAATTACAAGTATTAGAACTGCAATTGAGCCAAATTCTGGCACTGCAAATGTTCCCATAATTTGAATACTTTCCGTACCATCTGAGAATGGAATTGATAAGGTTCTATCTGTACTGGTTGTGTTTATCTCTTGAAATCCATCATTTTCCTGATCATTGTTTAATACAAAGAATGTATCATCAGCACCACCAGTCGTCTTTGCATCAATTAGAGCCCTTGGCATTGTTATTGTAAGTGTTCCATCACCAGTAGTTTGAATTGATACTATTAGAGATTTGGATGGCACGTCTGCTTTTATGTCAGTTACTTTGCCATTTGTAATTGTATACGCAAGTGAAAAGTTAGTTCCATCCACTGGGAATGTAGTTGGAGCTGCCTTGTAACCTGAAAAGCCAAAAGTAGCTGTTGCTGTCCTGTCAGGGCCGCCATACTGTACTGATATTGTATAAGTTCCAGCAGCCTGCCACAAGTTACCTCCAGCACTTATTGTTGTAGAATATGTAGTGGCATTTCCAAGACTTACTTGATTAATGTAAACTATATTTCCAATGGGGTTTCGTATTATAACAGAAATTGGCGTATCGCCCAGATAACCTTGAACAGCTCCAGAAATTGTTATTTTATCGCCATCATTGTAAGATGGTTTGTCAGTGGTTACAGTAACTGGTGAACTTGTAGTAGAGATGCTTCCGATGCTTGAACCTGTATAATTTTGAGTTGAAAAGGTTCCATTAGCTCCAGGTTGATAATTTATTTTTGGAGCACAGTCAGGCGGACAATATGCAAAAACAGGAATTGTGCCTGCTGCAGCAATAAGAGCTGCAATCAAAACATATCCCTTAATTGACATGTCCATCATGTGCGATTTGATTCTTGAGTATATAAGCACTAGATAAAAATTTGTTAATGTAAGAATTAATGGAGATTGTCAAAGTAAATTGCAGCCATGAGAGATCTAGTTGCCAGCATTATCCATTTGTGATACTGTAATGATTTTTTTCCATGGACCATCAGGAACGTCATTAGAATCAACAAACTGCCAACTAACTACATTATTGTTATCTTTGTAAAGGTCGATAAAATTACTCACAGCTGGCGAGACATCAAGTCCAGCATTGTTATTTTCATGGTTTTGTGGCCTAGCACTGCCAAAAACATAGTTAACATCATCGTAAACAAAGGGTCCTGCATCCTCCCATTGTGCATATGCTGTCTTGTCCCCTTTTGTTATCTTTATCCACTTGTTTTTTACCATTGATTCAGAAGTACCCCAGATTTTATCATGTGACCAATAGACTCGGTATGCATCAGGCATTCTGGTACCATTTGCAATATCATCATATGGTAATGCAAAGTAAAATGGATTTTCATGCGGAACAAATTTTGCTGGAAAGTAATTATTTCTGGAATTTGGATCATCTACACCACCAAAAGTTGTTACCCAATCTTTAATCCAGACACTTGATAAATTATCAATGAATTGATTATCCTTGTCTGCAGGCTCACCAACCCAAAATACAGTAGTGGTGATATTATGATGAATAGGATAGACAAAACTAGACGAACCAAATTGTACAATTTTTTTATCAAGTAAGAATTGTGTCATACCATAAACATCGTTTACAGAAAGCTTTCCTTTATTATATAACTCAAATACCTTATGTGTCCATGTTGGAATAGTTTGTGGTCCTATGTAACCTGGAATTTCGCTCATTGTTACTATTTTGATGCCATTTTTTTGCAACTCATCAATTAATTGCACTAGCTCTTGAACCTGGGTTTCATTAACACTATTTGTATAGTCTAGCTTTTCTCTCATTGAATATTCCTGGGGATGCATCACAATTACCGCAAATCCATATTTTTGAATGCTGGAAATGGTATCCACAAAGGTTTGTTTATGATCCTCACCTAACCATGCAGTATTATCCTTGTTTAGATTCCCGGTTATGGCAGTCTCAGGAAGGTGATGAATAACTTCGTCTTTTATCATATATGGTGGATAATCCTGAGTTTCATTGGCACTGATTATCTGAAAGTTATTTTCTTCAAATGCTTTCAAGGTATCATTATTCATTGTATTATAAGGCGGTATGAAAACAGACGGAGCAACTCCTAAAAGACTTATTACTTTTTGATTAGCTCTTTCCATTAAAATATACTGCAAACCTTCCGGGAATTTTGTAAAATCTTCATGATTGAATCCATGATTTGCTATCTCAAATTTTGGAGTGCTATGTTGTAGTGATTCTGTGATTTTATCAACTATTTTGGAATCATTTCCAAAATAATTTCCGACTATTCCAATTGTGAGGCTAGCATTCTTTTCTTCAAATGTGTCTATAACTTTGGTTTGCACCGAATCAAGCCAATAATCCTGAATGTCATCTAGTCTGAATGCGACACATTGACATGACTGTGCATACGACGATTGAACTAGTCCTACAAATAATAAAATAACTACGATTAGAATTAGTTTCACTTATTGTCAACAGGACAACTCAAATAATAAAGATTAGTTATAATTTAATAGAAATATAGCACAATTCATTTTTTCTATTCTAACTTTTTTGAATCTATAGAATAGCTCACACTGAAATTATCATGTATCGTTTGAGAAGAATAAGACAGCACCACAATCTCTGCAAACCATACCATCCTCTTCACGGTTCACGTTATCAGAGCCACATTTTACACAGATAAGTATTCCTCTGCCAATGCTAGCTCGTCTCTTCATGTTGTGCATCATAAAGTCATTCATGGCTGCCAATTCTAGCACCTGTTATCACAAACCGACTTCCGAGATTTAAGAATCAAGTATACATTGCAGTGCAATGCAATCATTGGAAATGTATATTCTCTATTACCAAGTATGACAATTTAATTTTTGTAATCTAGTGAACGTTGCAAAAACTCCTATTATGAGTATGATAGAAAACCCCAAAATTTGGGGTGCAAGCTGACCAAATTCTGGAACTGTTGCTGCAAATGTCTTGTTCTGCGTTATATGAAATCCGTTAACCAGTGCACTTGCGTATACTGTAAACGTGCCTGATGAAGCAGTTGTAGGAATCTTGAACTGGATTGCAAAGTTTCCATTTTGATCTACTTGGACTGTTCTATTTAGAATTACAGAGCCATCCGAATCTGTTACTTCCACAGCAATGCCAAAGGTTGGTTGAGATGATACTGTACCGCTTAGCTGCACTATATCGCCTGGAAGATAAGAGCCCTTGTTTGTTGTTAGTGTAATAGAATCAGCCTCTTGGGCAAAGGAATTAGTCATTCCTGATATGACAAGTAGACCAAGTGCATATAATACTAGGAGATGGAAGTAATTTTTCCTACGACAGACCAACAAAGTATGATAGTTCATTTGTTTGTGATGTTCCACCCTTATCTGGCCAGTCAGTAAATATGTTAGCATAGATGCTAGCCAATCCAGTTTCTGATTGTGCAGAAACGTGGTACGGAAGAATCACTTCGGACTGGCCTGGACTTAATGTATATTGTGCAGATACAGTACCAAGACTGCTGACATTTGGATCAAAAATATTAACTGTTACAAGCGATTTTACAGATGTATTTGAATCAATTACTACCTTGACATATCCGGTCTGTCCTCTTTTAAGTAACGAAACTGGGTTTCCTTGTTGATCAGTTGGCTGTACTGATACGATTGATATTCCATTAGATCCGGTAGAATTGTTCTCAACATTTGCTACACAAGGATTTATTCCATTTACAACTGTTAATTGACCTTTGCTGTCAAAGCATGATTGTATTCTACTGTCTGCAAGACCATATGCTACATTTAGTTCATTGTTTAGAGCAACCATTTGGACATGATTTATGGTTGCATATTGGTCAAAAGTAGATAGTGCTTGCTCCAAGGTAGCGCCATTATCAAGTGCTGTCTGCATTGCAGTATTTGCTGCACCAATTCTTTGTTGCATGAAATTATATTCATTCTGAAAGACTGACTGGGTTCTATTGTCACTTACGGTTGTAAGAAAGTTTGTATAGGCAACATCTGGTGTAGTATTTGCATTTGCTTGTGCCAGAGCGGTAAGATCTTGTTTGAGTTGATTAGCTGCTGCTTGTCTTTGTTGCAATACCAACTGCTCGTTTAGTTTAGCTGCCGTCTCATTTCCAAGTATATTTGCTACCTGTCTTTTGGATTCCTCAATCTCTTGTAATATCTTAAGTGCCATAGGATTGTTTTGTATATCAGGACCTGCAATGGTCGTAAATTGAGCTGGTCCTATCTTGGTGACATTTCCAGATGTTTGTATACTTGTATTTGTAGTGTTCATATTATTCAAGTTAAGGCTTACAAGGGCCACAGAATTATCCTGTGTATTTACTGCAGTGCCACTATCATATGCTAATGCCAGAAGATGCGCTTTGGCAGGACTCATAAAGGTCATGGAATCATTTTGAATTGTAACTCCAAGTGTTACTGTGGCTTGATTATTTGACATTGCAACATTTTGTGTATTTGCAGTTCCAGAAATTGCTCCATTTCCATTAGACGAACTTGTAGTACAACTGTGCGGTGGATTTGGAACATATGATACAGAGAACGTTGATGGATCTTGAAGATCTGTTGCAAGGCATGATTCTGTAGTCAAAGGTGTCCCACCATTTGCGGGCCAATCTGAATAGGCATCAGTGTAAACATTAGATAATCCAGATTGGGCATCAGATGGAATGAAAAATGATAGTGTTACGTTAGATTGACCTGGATTTACAACAGACTGAATAGATGCAGTACCAAGACTACTTTGATTTGCATCAAAGAGGTTAAGTGTCAAAAGTGCAGGTATTTTCTCACCTGATGAGATTGAAACTTTGACAAATCCATTCTGACCTTTCTTTAACATAGAGACGGGATTGCCCTCTTGGTTTGTTATCTGAACTGAGTCAATTGAGATACCACGAGATTTTATTACATTAAATTCTGTAGAATTTGTGTAACTCTTCCCATCAACAACTGCTGTTGCAAAGTCTTGGTATATTCCGGTTTGATAGGTATTTGGTATCTTAAACTGCAAGGTTCCTTCTCCGTTTTCATCAGTTGTTACGGTTCTTGAAATGATATTTTCTCCGTTTGGATCTGAAATGCCTACTGCAATGTTTTGGAGGCTTTGGCCTGGAAGATTCACTGATAGAGTTACTACATCACCAAAGGCATAGTATGCCTGGTCTGTAGACAATGATAATGAAGATGGCAACACCGTTATTGACACATGTGATACACCATACCCTCCATAGTGCGTACCATCTCCTCCATAGGATGCCGTTATTGTAACTGAATTTGAAGAGCTTGTGCTTGGAGTGTATGATGTAGCACAGCTGCCATCCGACAACGTACATGAAGTTTGATCAAATGTACCTCCTGCATTTCCGTCACTCCATGATATCGTACCAGATGGGATTATGGGTGCACTGGAGTTGTCAGCAACTGATGCTGTTAGTAGTACTTTGGATCCTTGAATTACTGCAGCTGGATTTGGTGCAATAGTTATGATTGTACCATGCAGGAGATTGACAGTCAAGGCAGCTGTAGCGGTATCAACTGAATGAATTTCATCTCCTCCGTAGCTTACAGTAATTGTTACTTTACCTGACTTGCTTATCCCTAGTGCATAGGATGTTGTACAGCTGCCAGACGATAAAGTACATGAAGTTGGTGTAAATGCACCACCTGCGTTTCCGTCACTCCATGACACAGTTCCTGTTGGAATTGTAGAGCTTGAATTTCCAGTAAGATTAACGGTAAAGGTCACTTTGGATCCTTGGTATATCGTAGCAGAATTTGGTGTGATTGTTATGATTGTACTCTGTTGTGAATTTACTATCAGAGATGATGTTCCAGTACTGCTAGAGTGAGTACCGTCTCCACTATAAGATGCAGTTATTGTCACCGAGTTTGCAGAGGTTGTACTTGGAGTATATGATACAATGCAGCTGCCAGACGACAACGTACACGAGGTTGGAGAAAATGTGCCTCCCGCGTTGCCATCATTCCATGATACAGTACCATCTGGAATTTTTGGAGAGTTTGATGTATCGGCAATGACTGCATTAAATGCAACCGAACTGCCAACAAATACTTTGGATGTGTTTGGTATGACAGTTACAGTTGTAGAATGAGTCGTACTAAGGGTTAAGGTAGAGTTTGTTGAAGTCGACGTTGGTATGTTTGAAGTGCTTGATGCCACATTATTAGTTGTAGAGTTATGAGTTGGAAATGTCAATGCATTTGTGTTAGATACACTTGATGTGTTTGTATTAGATGAAGATGAGTTGTTCGTGGTTGATGCTGACTTTGTGTCATTAGAAGAGGAAGCAGCGGCTGATGTTGTATTATTAGAGACAGAAACAGATGTTGATGAGTTTGAATTTGTGGAAGTTGCACTCTGAGAAGATTGCATAGATATCAGAGATATGGTGCTTGACGATGAAGTAGATGTTGAATAGGTAAAACTGTTATTTGTACTAGACTCGTCTATCGAATTTGATTGTGAGGAATTATCAGAGTTGTTGGTTTGTACCGTTTCATTAGAGTTTAATTGTGTGGTTTGTGTTGCTTTGGACAAGGACGATGTTTCAGTATCTGAAGTTGTTGTTACAGAGGATGTTGCATTTGTATCAGTCGAGTTATCAAAAGTCATAGAAAAAGCATATTGAGGAAAAACTAGGATTGTTATAAAAGAAAAAAGTACTAGTACTTTTGTTCTCATGTCTCCTTACCTCCGTAATTTGATAAATAAAAAATTGTGATACAATGTTCAGGAACATTGTTAATGATGCCTAAAGACTTATAGACTAGAATACCAATGATTGGATGCCCATTCATTGAGAGACAAACTAAAAAGACTAGATTATAAAAATAGCGTAGCTTTCATATCAAGAAATGCTTCCAAAGTGCTAGAAAAAGCACTGGACACAGAGCTTTTACGAACCCACGACCTTTCAAGCACACGCTGGAAAGTGATCGCAGCACTTGCAGTTCGTAATGGACTCAGTCAGAAAGAGATAGCAGATTTTTTGTCACTTGATGCATCCTCTCTTGTTCCTGTAATCGATAACTTGGAACAAAATCAATTTGTCAAAAGAAAACCAGATCCCAAAGACAGGCTTAATAACCGAGTCTTTATCACAAAAAAAGCTGAATCAGTTATTGATTTAATAGTTGATGCCATACTCAAGCTAAGAAAGGCAATTTACAAGAATATTTCAGAAGAGGATATTGAAGTTACAAGGAAGGTCTTGAAAAAGATGACAGAAAATGCAGAATTTTTTATCAAATCAGGACAGTCTGAAAACAAAACTAGAAAAAAATAAATGATCGTCATAGTTGCAATCTGAACAAAGTAAATATAAGAACCTCAGATGGAAAATGCATTATGGCAGAGAAGAAATCAATCACAATAGGACTTGTTCAGACTCGTGTTTCTGAAGATATTAAGAAAAATATGGAAAATACCATTTCCAAAATTAGAGAAGCTGCAAAAAAAGGTGCACAAATCATTTGTTTACAAGAATTGTACAGAACAAAGTATTTCCCAACTGATGAGCAAAAAGATGTCAGTTTGCTGGCAGAACCCATACCTGGTGAGACCACATCAGCCTTGTCAAACCTTGCAAAAGAATTGAACGTAATAATAATTGCGCCCATTTTTGAAGTAGATGGTTCTGGAAAACACTACAACACAGCTGTAGTCATTGGTTCTGATGGAACAATTTTGGGAAAATATCGCAAGATGCACATTCCACATGACCCATTTTTTTATGAAAAGAGCTACTTTGACGTAGGCGATACTGGATATCAAGTATTTCGAACAAACAACATATCATTTGGTGTACTCATATGTTATGATCAATGGTTTCCCGAAGCTGCAAGAACTTTGGCACTACAAGGTGCAGACCTCATTTTTTACCCTTCTGCAATTGGTTACCTTGAAGGTGATCCTCTATCACAAGACGATTGGCATACAGCATGGGAAAACATACAACGATCACATGCAATTGCAAACGGCATACATGTAGCATCAATTAACCGTGTCGGAACTGAAAACAACATAAAATTCTGGGGCGCATCATTTGTATCAGACGCATTTGGAAGATTGATCAAACGAGCAAGTGAAGAAAATGAAGAAGTCTTAGTCGCTGAGCTTGATCTCTCAATGAACAAAAGGATTCAAGATGGTTGGGGATTTCTGAGAAATCGCCTCCCTGATATGTATGGCATGATTAGTTCACGTATCGTAGGTGAAACTCCACATGCTTTGGGGTTTTCCATGCCAGCTGAATGGGAAAGACATGAGGCAACCTGGCTTGCATGGCCACATGATTCTACCACATTTCCAAGTAGAATAAGCAAGGTGGAAAAGGCATACGTCCAAATGATTTTGGCGTTGCACAAAAATGAAAACATCAATCTTTTTGTCACTGATGAAAAAATGAAGTCACATGTTGCCAATCTCTTGGAGCAAAAAAATGTTAATTTACAGAAAATCAATTTTTACTTGTGGAATTATGCTGACGTGTGGTTCAGAGACTATGGTCCCATTTTTGTGCTCAATAAAGAAAAAAAACAGATTGCCTTTGTGCATTGGATGTTTAATGCATGGGGAGGAAAATACAAAGAACTTGCCAAAGATGGTCAAATCCCACATATTATCAGTCAAAGATTACAGTTAAACAATTTCAAACCTGGTATTGTATTAGAAGGTGGCTCTGTTGATATCAATGGCAAAGGCACATTACTTACTACTGAACAGTGTTTGCTTAATAAAAACCGAAATCCTCATCTCTCAAAAACTGAGGTTGAGAGGTTTTTGATGGACTATTTTGGAGTAAGCAAGATAATTTGGTTAAAATCTGGCGTGGCAGGTGATGATACAGATGGCCATATTGACAATCTGGCTCGCTTTGTCAATCCAAGAACAATTTTGTGTGCATATCAAGAAGACAAAACTGATGAAAATTATACCGCTTTAAAGGAAAACTATGAAACCCTTCTTAAGGCAACAGATCAAGATGGCAAAAAATTAAAAATCATAAAGATGCCCATGCCACCTATAATTCGTTCTCAGGTGAGAGGTGAAAAAACAAGATTGCCTGCAAGTTACCTAAACTTTTACATTGCCAACAAAGTAGTGTTGGTCCCAACATATCACCATAAAAATGATAGGCTAGCATTGAAGATAATTCAAAAAGTATTCCCAGGAAGAAAAGTTGTTGGAATTGATTGTACTGATGTCATATATGGAATGGGTGCAATTCATTGTATTGTACAACAACAACCTGCCTTAACTTGAACATAATGGATTTTACAATAATAATTTAATCAGTTAGAGTTCTATGAATTAAAAAATAAGAATGGATGTGGTCAGTTTTTTCTAGGCCACGCCGATATCCATGAATCAGCAATGTTATGATTTAGCTCAGAGAAAGAATTTGCAGTCTCGTTTATTGCTTTAGTGGTTTGTCTTGTAGCATCAAGTACTGTTAGTACTACTTTGCTTTGTACATCTATTGCCTTGATGATTCCATCAGTAAAATCACGAACAACTTTTACTGCAGCCTCTGGTGCTCTAAGATCTATTCCAATCTTTTGAGCATATTGCTGCTGGTTTGACAGAGTTGTGCTTACAAAGTTTCCCCATGCTGCAAAGTATTCCTGTTGGAGATTTGTCAGTGATTGAACGTATTGTGGCATGGTTTTTTCAATATTGCCACGAATCTTCTCGAAGCTGTGTCTTGATTCTGTGTAGATATCTTTTGTTTCTGAACGGAACTCTTTGTGTTCCGAGTTTGTTCTACTCATGTATACCATATAATGGTAACGCTATATATACTCATTGGTAACTATTGGTAATATATGCCGCAATTTGGATAAAATGGTCATCCTAGTTGCTTTATCTGAAGGACTAGAACACAGAAATTGTGCAAGTTCAATTCGTTGTCATTGTTGTTGTGGTATGTTTCAGCATTCTATGGTCCGTCTACCACATCCCAAAATCATTTGCAGATGGGTTTTTGGATTTTCCAATAAGAGCACATCACGCACCCACAATTTGTGCACTGGAGCCACAACATGATTCACAGTATCCAACTTTAGGCAAACAAGTACTTGATGAAACCAATTATGCAATACTAGATTGGAAACAAAAGCTAAATGGAGGATTGGGAAGACATACGTTATGGAATCTTACTCTTATCGAAGTTCCACTAAACAAACAACAAAGTTTTGATTATACAAATTGTGATATTACAATTGATTTTTTAAGAAAACCACAGCAGTCTAATTTAGAATATGCTGTAACCGGAATGACAATTCCTAATTTTGAGGAAAACAAGACTAGGATCGAGATATACTACCTAGGAATTCAAATCATGTCAAAAGAAATAGAGTGGCAGCAAGGCAATGTACTTTATTACAAATATGTGGATGTTCCTCAGTATACTGGATTTATAACAAATGAACCGCAGTTAGCAGGCACAATTCGTCATGAAATCGGACATGCATTGGGATTAGGACATTATATTGTCAGACCTGATGAGCTAAGAGCAATAGTTACCGGAACAGTTGACATGCCATCTATTATGATTGATACTACAACTTTAATTGGCGTTACACATTTTGATATTACTCCACTTGATATAACCGAGATCAAATCTATTTATGGTTCGGGTGGATTCAATGATAAGTTTCAGAATCCTTATTCCAGAACAAATTTTATTTCAACTGACAAATCTAGCTATAATTTAGGTCAACCCATACAAATTGAGATTAATACTAATAGATTTGATTCTCAAGAGACAGGTACATTATTTGTCTTAGACCCAGATAATAAGCCGCTAGGAATTTCTTCAGTTACTGCCACAAACTCTACCTTTTTGCTGAAAAATGAAACCATGCCAGGAACGTATTACATAGAATACATAGACAATGAAAAAAACCTTTATGATTTTTCCAATATTAATGTGTCAAATAGTACAGTTTCAATCCCAGTTTGGGTAAAAAATGATGCCAAATTGTGGGCAGAAGGCGCCATTGGCGATCAAGACTTCATAAAGGGCATGCAGTACCTTGTACAAAGTAACATCATAAAGATACCTTCTACTGTACAATTAGGCACTTCTGGCCAGATTCCTACATGGATAAGAAATACTGTTGGTTGGTGGGCAGATAGCCAAATATCTGATGATGAATTTGTTAGAGCAATTCAATACTTGATTACAAATGGAATAATTCAAATCTAGTTAGAAAAATTTTCCGCAATGATCTTCGGTAATTTCATTATTGTGAGTT
>CAYUTC010000010.1:0-28122 GCA_964447595.1 uncultured Nitrosopumilaceae archaeon | reverse complement strand
GGTGATGCATATTTTCAAGTCTTACCCGTGTTGCCAAATCCATTTCTTCATCATGTGTTATAATGATACGCTCTACAATATCTTGAAGCAAGAAAAGCGGATCTTGCCTATATTCCTCATAGGCGTTTAGTGGAATTTTGCCATATCTTTGAGCATGTAAATTACTTGCTACTTTTTTTTGGTGCGTTACCATATTTTTTGTTCATTTATGACGGATTTAAGATTGTCCTGCCATTTTTGGAAACACGGATCTGCAAGAAAAGACATGAAAATACCCGTTTTTTGACCAAAGATACCATGTCAAGACTACTTTCAAGCATATGCCTGAATTAAATAGGAAAAAATAGGAAAATTTGACAGGGTACCGTTTTTGAATACCTACGCTCAAAAGTTAAACCCCTGTTTATTTTCAAGAATCTACGAAGCACATCATTTTTTCAAAAATTGCAATTTTTAGGGGGGGTTTAACACTTGTGCCTGCATATTGCAGCCAAGGGGCAAAACACCCCCATTACCAGGCAAGGGTTTGTCTGGCGTTATTTGACACGAATAAAAGCTAAACCCCTAGTTTTTATCATTTTTTTCACAAAAACCCCGGGGTCACGGAACCAAAACTAGCTAAGGATTTCGCCATATTGTTGGCAGACTTTCAATTTGCTCCAAAATCTCCAAGGCTGTAGTACTGTCCCTTCTTTTTACTGCAGTTGCAAAATCAAACCCTAATTTTAGAGCTTCTGGGGACAGGTCCTTTACCTTGTCCAAATCTCTTCCTTCTTTTTTTATTCTCTCGCCTAATGCACACATCTTCCAGTTATCTGACATGGTTTGCTCATGATAAGTCAACGGTTCACAAAGCCTCTGTCTCCAGTCTGAAAGGTCAATTTTTTCAAGAATTCCCTCCAGTTTTGGAGTGTAAAATACTCTCATTGTTTTTCTAATTTCTGCCCTGTAGTACTTTAGTTTTTTTACTTATTATTTTATTTCAGGAATCTTTTCGCGTGTTTGTACAATTTCTATTTCTACTGTCTCTATTGGTTCATCTACCACGTTTCGCCTAATTGAGAACATCTTTGGTTTATCAAAATCTTTAGTGCAGTCGGGACATGCATATACCAGAACTCTGTATTCGTTGGGTGCCTTAGGGTTTGAAAGGCGGGGGTAGTAGACTAATCTTCCCCCACAGTCCACGCAATATCTATTTGCGCGCCTGGTTCTGGCCAATGCGGACCTCCTGCATGTGTGATTATGACATGATCGCTATTAGATCTATACAGTCTAAGAGAATACACCAAAATGTGATCGCATTATAATCTTGCAGAATTCGAGTTTTGAAATATCACATACCAATACTGTACTTTTTTTGTACCATGTGGTACCACGCACAAAAAAGAATATTTCAGAATTCGAATTTAGAAATATCAAAAGCGCCGCCCGTCAGACTTGAACTGACGACCCGCTGATTAACAGTCAGCTGCTCTACCACGCTGAGCTAGGGCGGCAACAGACTTGTTCGTAGGAAAAGCCGATTTAATCCTTGCTGAGATTACTTTTCGATTCCGTCTTGTTTTTCAAAAAGATAGATCCCATCAAGAAATACTCTGGAATCTTTGTTTTTGACTTTGGTGTTTTGTTGTAGTGCAGCTGCAGTCTGGGATACATCAGTGAGGACTGGACCTGTGATGATAACATCATCTCCTTTTGGTACAACTTTGGTTGTGCCAAATATTTTTGAGACTCGCGGTGCGCGCTCGCCCTGGAAATTCTCTACATGGATAAATCCATCTTTTGATTTTACTGTAATTGGAAAGTGGGCATATACAATTTTCATCTTAAATGTATAGCCTTTTTGTACCCCTTTGATGAGGCTGTTGACAAGTGATTCTGCTGTTTTAAATATTGCATAATCTTTTTTGCGAGTGCCAACTGATTTTATTATGATATTTTTTCCGCTGATTTGGAGCTCTACTGGGATTTTCTTGAAATTCTTTCTTGTCTTTCCTAGTGGTCCTTCTACGCTTAAAATTCGGTGTTTTTCTGCTACCTTGACAGTATCTGGCACAGAAATTGTTACTTCATGTATCTCGACTTGGCTAGTAGACATATCCTACCAATAAACCTCCCAGGCCTTTTTTAATTGCATCATGGTGTGACATTACACCTTGATTTGTTGTAACAATTAGCATTCCTCTTGAATATGACGGCAGATACTGTTGCTCCCACTTGGCGTATTCGTCTTTTTTGACCTTAAATCTTGGTGTGATTGCACCACACTTTGTTATTTTAGCAAGTAGTGATATTTTGAATTTGCCGCCCTTTTTGTCATCAACGTGTTCGAACTCGCCAATATATTCGTGATTTTGTAGTGTCTTGAGTACCTCGGTTGCAATCTTGGAAGTTGGTATTATTACACAGTCTCCCTTTCTTCGAGTCTCGCTGTTATACAGTGTGACAAACAAGTTTGCTAGAATATTAGTTGTTGGCATATTTTCTCACCTAAATTTTACAAATCCTAATGAAACAGCGACCTCTCTGAAGCAGCGTCTGCAAAGTATCAAGTCGTATTTTTGTATGACTGCATTGTAATCTCCGCATCTTTTGCACCATCTAGAGCCCTTGCCGTACTTGTGCTCCTTTCTTCCTGTAATCTTGTAATCTCGATTTTTTACCATGTTATACCACTTGGATTCCAAATTCTCGCGTTAGAAAATCCTTTGCTTCCTCTGTTGTTATTCTGTGGCCGTGTCCAACGCTTGCCTTGTGTTTGCTTCTAAATCTAATGTTAAAGCCAGGTCTTGTCAATGATATTGAAATATTTAGGCCCAAAATTCCAACATTTGGGTCATACTTTACTCCAGGAATGTCGATATGTTCTCTTATTCCAAAGGAGATGTTGCCAAAATCATCAAATGAAGATGACTTGAGCTGGCTTCCCTTTGCTGCAAATAATCGCTTTATTAGCTCAATTGCTTGCTGTTTGCGCACTGTGACTGCAACACCTATTGGCTCTCCCTTGTGCACTCCCCAATCTCTCTGTGTTGCCTTGGCATTTCTTGGAGACGGTTTTTGTCCTGAAATTTGTTGCAGTGCACGTTTTGCTCGCTCGATAGGCTCGCCTGACTTGCCTACTCCCATGTTTAGTACGACTTTGGCAATTGAGATCTTTTTCATTGGATTTTCTAATTTTTGCGACATGATTATCACTGTATTTGTATCACAGGCTTGTCTTTTCCTACTGCCATGATTAGATCAGTTGGAATTTCAATCTGCCTGTCTCCAATATCAACTAATGCTCTTTTTGACAAGACAAATGTTCCTTCTTTTATTTCAGATATCTTGCCCATCCTTCCTGCGTTAACACCACTTGTTACAATTACATGTGCGTCTTTTTCCAGTTTGATTACATCTTCAATCTTGGTTTTTGGAATCTCAACTAGACATGTGTCCCCAACGTTTACTTTGGTATCAGTTATCAGAGTGCGTCCGTCATGGAATCCAAGCTGTGTTTTTTTGTCTTTTACTGTCACCTTTGTTGTAACCTTGAGTAATTTCTTTGATTTTTCTGATTGATTTATCTGAATTGGTTTGAGTACTGTTAGGTCTTTTGGCACAAGACGGTAAACATCTGAAACACCATCAAACTCAATTACATCCATTAAGCCTATTCCATGATGAATTGATTTTCGTACAACGCCGTCAACTTTAATTTTTCCTCCATATATGACAGATTTTGCTTCCCGCAGTGTACTGACAAGCTTGAGCGTATCACGTACTAGAACTGCGGATGGAATAGATAGGTCTTTTTTGTGACCTCCTGGCTTTACTGTAACAACAAATCGTTTGTCCTTTCTTGTAATTCCCCAGAAAAGCGGGGCCATCTGTCTTTTGAGTTTCTTGCTTCCTGCTATGCTAACCATTACTTGTTACTCCTTTTTGATGTGGTTTTTGTTTGTTTTTCTTTCTTTTCTTTTGTACCACCAGATGTTTTTGGTTCCTTTTGTTTTGGTTTTTCTTTGGTTGTTTCTGCTTCTTTTTGTTTTTCTTTTGGTTTTGCTTCTGGTTCTGCTTTTGGTGCCTCGGTCTCTTTTTGTTCCGGTGCTGGCTTTGCAGTTTTTGGTTTCTGTCCTTCTAGCCTATTTTGTCTCCACTTGTCTTCTAGGTTTAGATCAGTTAGCAAAACGTTTGATGTATGAATGTAAATGTCAACACTTCCTCCCTTGAGCTTTTCGCGTTTTATTCCTTCAATTGCAATTCCTCGTCTTTCAGTTGATACTTGTGTAACCTTTCCTTCGATTCCTTTGAACTCGCCTCGCATCACCTTGACTGTATCTCCTTCGATTACGCGTGCGCTGTTTTTATGATATTTTTCTTGTAGTGTATCAGATAATGGTGCAGAGAGCTCTTTTCCTGCCATGTGCAGTGGAGCCATGTACAATGTTCTGTTTCTGATTTTAGTTGGCTTCATCTTTATACCACCATTGATGCCAAGTTTGCAATCCTAGGCCACTTTTCAGAGGCCTCTACTGCAACTGGTCCTTTAATTTCAGTTCCTTTAATTTCGCCTTCTGGAGTTACAAGCACTCCTGCATTGTCTTCAAATGTTACTCTAACACCGCTTAATCTTTTGATAGGATATTTTTGTCGTATAATTACTGCGCCAAATATCTGCCCCCTAAGCTCACCTGGTCCTTTTTTGACTACAACATTTACAAAATCACCAACTGCTGCAGACGGATACCTGGAGACTCTGGTCTTTGTTTTTTGCACCATTATAATTTCTAAGATCTTGGCACCTGTATTGTCTGCACATACTATTTGTGCACCAAGTGGCAATGGTCTTGTTACATACGGTCTGAATTCTTGAACACCTTTAGCTGAAACTGCACGGCTCTTTGTTGCTGCCATTTTACGACAAGACCTCCACTACAACAAATGAAACGCTTTTTGATATTGGTCTGCATTCTGCAGTCAATACGATATCACCTTCTTTTAGCTCAATGCATGTTGGCCTGTGTGCATGAATCTTGCTTTGGCTGCGTGCATATCTTTTGTATTTTGTTACAATTCTTGGATATTCTTGCTGTACCACAACCATTTTGGGTGCTTTTGCACTGACAATCTTTCCTTGAACAAGCTTGCCTCTAATTGCAAGTGTACCATGGAATGGACACAATTCATCAGTACATGTTGATTTTGGTTCTGGTACCTGTAGTCCGATATTTCTTGTCATGCCTTTACTCCAATTCTTTCATAAGGACGTCGTGTAAGAGTATGGCCGTCAAGCACTATTTTTTGTCCGTCCAACTCAAATCTCCATCGGCTTGAATCTTTTGGTAGTTTTTTGATTCCGTTTCTTGTGTATAATGTAAACATGAATTTTGTTTCATCGACTATTTTTCCACCAATGCTGATTATTTGTTTGTTAGTTGACTCGACAATCTCTGTATTCAATCCAATTAATTCATGTGATGAAATGTTGCCAGTTGTTATCATTTTCTTTTCAGCTCGTTTAACCTGGTCAGCACCCTTGCAACATCGCGTCTGAGTGGCTTGACCTTGCCACTGTCTTTTCGTAGTGTTCCCTTTGAAGACTCGATTCTAAGCTTTGTAAGCTCAGAGCGTAGCTGATCTAGTCTGTCTTTGAGGTCTGTTTCGTTTAGCTCACGAATTGTCTTCATTTTCAGTCTTGACATTACTTGAGCTCCTCCTCGACTTCTTCATATGTTTCCACTTTTTCGATAAATTTCTCTTCTATTTCTACTGCCTCGCTTTCTGTGCGTGGTTTTGTCTTGTCGATTTGTTCTTCGTCTTGTATTTCTACCTCTACTTTTTCCTCTTCTTCTTCGAGTTTTGGTTTTGGTTTGACTTCTTTCTTTATAGTCTTTAATTCAAAATCTGGAATGTAACTTTCTTTTCTTGCAATTCTTATTCTAACTCCAATTAATCCCATCTTTGTTTCAACGTGGACAACATCTTCTTTGACTACTACTCCTGCCTGGTATCCTGCACGTGGAAGGACCCCCTTGCTGTGTTTTTCAAACGTAGAGCGCTCTCCACGTAGTTTTCCTGAAATTGTAATTTGAACACCCATTGCACCAGCGTCCATGATTGTCTGCAGTGTCCACATGACTGCCCTTCTAAATGCAGTTCCTCTTGCAAGATGTTGTGACATTCTGTTGCACATTACACTTGGCTCAAGCTCTGATCTTGGTATTTCAATTACAGAAATTTGTGGGTTCTTAAGACCAAAGTCTTTTTCCAGCACTTTGGTCAGATCACGAATTCCGCTGCCCTTTCTTCCAATTACAATACCTGGTCTTGTTACGTGCAGCCCAACTCTTGTTCCAGTAGGAGTCTTTTGAATATCAACTTCAGAAAATCCTGCTTCTTTGATTGCTACACGCAAGTAATCTTTTAGGAGCATCAATTTGTAGCTGTCTTGAATTACATTTTTTACAGATGACATGTCATAGCTCCTGGGCAACTAGCTCCACATGTGTTAGAATATCTATCTTGGGAGTGGCACGCCCTTGTGCACGAGGAATAAATCTTTCAATCTTTCTTCCCTTGTGTACTGTAGCATTAATTATTTTTAATCTGTCAAGGTCCATTCCACGGTATTCTGCATTTGATTCTAAATTATCAAGAAGTTTTACAAATTCAGTTGCGGCCTTTTTTGGATATCGGCCTGCCATAACACCAGTATCAGACTTGTGTCCTACTTCATTATTGTATCGTTTAAACGGCACGGCTCGTTCTTTGTTGACAACTGCTTGAAGATAATCGCGTGCAGATTCAATAGACATGCCTTTAATTTTTACTGCAATTTCTCTTGCATGCTTGTGTGAGATTGTTTTTTCCCTCAGCGCTGCACGCACATGTCTTGTCTTATCATAATTTTGAAAAGAATAATGGAATTGCATAAAGCTCACTTTAATGGAACATACAAGCTAGACCTTGATGCTCCTACACCAGGTGCTCCGTGAATAACCCGTTTGTTTGTCAGGGCAAATTCACCAAGGTAATGGCCAACCATTTCTGGCTTGATATCAACTGGTTTGAATTCTTTGCCTGCATATACGTTAATGGTCAATCCGACCATGTATGGTAAAATTATAACATCTCTTAGGTGTGTCTTAACAGGAGTCTTGAGCTTTCCTGCCTTTGCAAGTTTAGTTTCTTCCAGCAGTTTTCTCTTGTTGTCAGTAATTCCTCTTGTAAGGGAACGTCGTGCACGTGATGGCAACAGCTCAAATAATTTTTCAAGTGACATTCCCTGTAGCTCTTCTACGGAGACTCCCCTGTACTTGTATTCTTTAACCATCTGATTCTACCCTTTCTCTAGTTGGTTGACGAGTGACCATATTATAGCATTCCTATCTTAGTTGCAAGATCACGCGCTTTTTCCACCGTTTCAAATTTTACAAAAGCTTTCTTGCCATAAACTGTTCTGCATACGTTGATTCCAACAGGTGTTTCGTTGTAGAGTACCTTTACTGCTTGTAGTATCTTTGGTTTTGTAGTATTTTCTTTTACAAGAAAACATATTCTTGATTCATTTTCTACTAGAGCAAATGTCTTTTCTGTGACATATGGTTTTAGTATAATGTGGGTTGCTTCATCTATGTTCATTTAACAGTCACCATTAATTCAAGGTGAGGAGATTTTATCTTGCCAATATCCTCAATGGCACCTTTTGAAAATACAGTCAGTCTTATTGGTTTTGCACCAGGAGCCAGGTCAAGCACACTTAGGTTTCTTGTCTCCACCACATCTACACCTAAAAGCGAGCCAGACGCCTTGGATAGTTTCTTTGCATCCTTGACAACAAGCAAAACACTTTTGCCAACCTTGGTACTTCTTCCACGCAACTGTGATTTTCCTGAGCGACGCTTTAGTCGGTCTTCAAGTCTTTTGACATCTTCTGACAGATTTAACGAATTGAAAATTTTAGAAAGCTCTTTTGATTTTGAAATAGATTCGATTTGATCATTGACAACAACTGGAAAAGATTCAATCTTGTCTACCTTATGGCCGTGTAGTTTTACAAGAGATGAAGACGAAGTAGCTGCGATTGCAGAGCACAGTGCAAGTCTGCTTTCTTTTTTGTTAAGTAGTTTGTAAATGTCTTTTTCCACAAGTGGCGGATGTGCCTGTCTTCCTTTGCGCACCATTGCTACTCCACCACCTTGGCCCTGTCTTCCTCCACCGCCTCCACGCATACGTGCAACTCTTGCTGCACCGTGGCCTGTTGGAGGGCTGTTTGATTCTGCAACAACATCCATGCCTGCATTTGCATATCTTCCTTGTCGTTGGAAGCTGTGTGATTCCAAGTGGACATATGCTTTGTGAATTAAATCATTTCGTATCGGAGTAGAAAATATCATTGGCAACTCCACATCGCCATCTTTTGCACCTGCAACTGAAAAAACTGGAACTTTCATATCATAATCTCCAAAATCTTTGGTGGGTTTATTTTTGTGAGTTTTGGTCTAATTGGTGCACGAAGTTTTATCAATCTTCTATAAGGTCCTGGAACTGAGCCACGCACAATTACATAATCGCCTTTTACAAGACCAAAATGTTTGAATCCACCAGGCGAATTAATTTTTGATTCTTCGTTTTCTGCATTTCCAATTATCATGATTCTGTTATTGTACTGGACTCTTTGATGAAACCCACGCTGACCTGCTCTTGGAACTGTATACATGATTGTTGCAGGACTAATTGGACCTAGCGTACCAAGTGCTCTGACGCTCTTTCTTGATTTGTGTTGCTTTTTCTTTACTCCCCATCTTGTAATAGGACCTTCAAAGCCTTTGCCTTTGGTTATAGCAGCTGCATCTACTTCAGCACCCTTTTGGAAGACTTGATCAATTTTTACTTCTTTTCCTAATAGTTCCTTAAGATATGCAAATTGTTTTTGAATGTCACCACCTTTTATTGCAACTTCAAAAACGTATGGTTTTTTTTGCTCAAGCCCGGCTTTACTTGGAATAATTGCGGCAATGGCATAAAGATCATCTATGTGACCTAGAATTTTTTCAGCCTTTTCAAGACCTTTTTCGTCGTGTTTTGTTTTAAAGAGTCTTGAGAGCTCTTTTGGTAAATCTTTTGCAAAAATATCAAAAACAGAATCAAGACCGTATCTATCTTTTGAATATCCCCTAATTCCAATTATCGTTATTGGTGGGGTGACAATTATCGTACCAAGACTGACAAGTTGTTTTCCAAAATTAGGAGTTTTTTCCCTGTCATCTATGCTTGCAATACGCATGCATGCTGCCTTGAAACCCGCATGACCCTGAAGTTTAGGCTGATCGCCTTCTATATTTGGCCAAGTACGTATTCTTGCCTCCATGCTCTTCGCTCTGGCTCTTGGCAGGTATGCAAGGCTTCCTCTCCTTGGTTGACTATGTTTTCGATGACCCATTGATAAACGCTAGATGTCGTTTACCCCATTATAAGTCTATTATATAGTCGAGCACAAAAAAATATTTTTTTGTAAAGATTCAACTTTCTATAAAAAATGCAAAAGACGCGTTACAATAATTATGCTTCCAATTAAAATTCCAGCGATTCCTGCCATAATTGCAAATAAAAAAAACTTCTTGTCTTTTGCCATCAAGTGTTTGACAAGTGGTATCAATATTAAAACTAGTCATGGAACAATATGTTGAGGATCGCAAGTGTTCCAAGTATTGCTTCTTCAAGTCGTACTGTTTCAGTTGCTTGATCGGGAAAGAAGTTGAGCACCTGAGATCTTGGAACATTTGCCAATGCTTTGCCTAGAATCTCATGGACACCCCTTTTGGGTGAGCCAAATACAACAAGAACATCTGAATTTGAAATTTCTTCAAAGTATTTTTGGGTCTTGTGTATTGGTTTTCCTTTTCTTGATGTAAATATGATATGGGAATTCCAGTTTGAAAGAAGACTGGCCAGATTGGAGACTTCTTTTACTTCATAGCCCCAATATTGCTTGACTTCATCTTTTTTGATTTGTTTTATGGAAAAGTTTGGATATCCTTCTTTGAATTGTACAATGACTCTTTTTCCTGCATCTTCTGTTCCGTGATATGGAATCAGCTGATCAAAGCCAACATCGACGAATTTTTGCCCCCTTGCAAAGATAACAACACCATCTCGAATATCACCAGATTTTACTTTGCGTGGGTCCGCGGTCTGCACATGTGATGGAATCTTAAGAGGACTAAGGCTTCCTGCAAATCTTAGATCTTCTGTTTTTGGGTACAGTGTCCTGCGAAGATATTGCGGGGTTTCAAGAAATCGGAGTGTTGTCCTAAGAAGTGATCTGTCACGATCTCGTCCGTCTGCTTCATGATAAAGATAGATTGTGTTTATTTGAAATATTGCACAGGTGCGCGCAATTTGCGAAATTTTCAGTGTCTTGCCAAGTTGTGTAGGCTCTTCTACAAGTGATGAATCTGGAATTGCAATTGAAATTTTCAATATTGCAAATACTTTGTAGCGTTATAAAATACTAGTTACTTTTGTCGTTTGGCTGCGTTCTCTTTTGCTTTGGTAGAAAATCTTTCAATGTCTTTGTCAGGAATTCTTGTAAGTACTTTGGTATCGTATGGTATTTGTGCCATTTTGATATGTTTTGTTCCTTCCTTTTCTTCGCTTACAAGATATATTGATTCAACTGCAAGTGCAGCTGCATCATCAAATGACATGTCTTTTTTGTAATATTTTTCAAGGTATTCAGTTACTTGGTCAGAGCCGGCACCAATTGCTACAGCATCATATGAGATGTACGTACCGCTTGGGTCAGTCAGAAATATTGTACTTCCGCTCTTGTCAATTCCTGCAATTATTAGTGCGACACCAAAGGGCCTTACTCCTGCATACTGGGTGAATTGCTGGCATTGGTCTGCCAAATGTTTGGCTACTGATTCAACTTCGATTGGCTCGTCGTAAATCATTCTGTTGCTTTGTGAAAAGAAGCGTGCATTGTCTACCTGTGATCTTGCATCTGGAATGTATCCTGCTGCAGCAACACCAATGTGGTCGTCGACTTGGAATATTTTTTGAGTGATTTCAGAGTTTTGTAATTTTCTTGGCTTTTCTTCTACTGCTAAAATAATTCCATCCTTGCTTTTAATTCCTAAAGCAAGTGTACCACGCCTTACAGTCTCTATAGCATATTCGACTTGGTATAGTCTACCATCCGGAGAAAATACTGTGATTGCTCTATCATAACCTGCTGCTGCTGGAAGCATTTCCGAAATTCCTCCTTTGAAGGTTTAATTTAAGTTTATACAAGTGCAAAACATGCGTTTTACGATCTCTTTTTACGGTCACAAAAACATCAGATCACTTCATCCAAAAACAATTGAGATAACAACAGAGTCGCATCTTACCACAAACGGTGATTGCATTGTTGGAATCAACGCAGACTGTGGATGCTACGGCATACCAGAAAAAATGAAATTACTTTTGCAAAATCCAAAATCTAGTGTGACCTGCACCATAACGGTAAAAAATTTTTCATTTAAGATAAAGGGGAAAGGCAACGACAAGCTAACACTGACTAACCTGCGTGATATTGTAATTAGGAAAAGTTCTTTTGTGTGCCCTAGAACCTTGGCGACAAACTGTGATCTTGCTTCAGATTCTATTCCACGGCAAATGGTAAAATTGTTACAAAACCCACAAACAAAAGGAACTTTTGTTATAGATGTAACGTAGAGCTATTTTTGAACAAGTGTTGAGTCGTTATTTTCAAAAACTTTGGCCATTGCTCGATTTACAATTTCTACTAGAATGTATTCTTCGTAATTTGGCTCTGAATTATTTTTTGAATTTCTTTTCTTCATTTTTGCGCTTGCAGTTTGTGATATGTTTTTTATCACTTTTTCCAGCTTGACCGATGTATCTGCAATTGTTTTTGAAAAATCATTTTCAAAATTTGGCGGAAGTTTGTGTCCAAAAACTCGTACTGATGTTCCATAATACTTCAAGACAGCACCACGAATTTCTTCCATTTTGACAATTTCTATGAGCCCTGCTTCCTTTAGGACATCAAGATGATGTCTGATTGTAGTAGTGGCTTTTTTGTAACCTTCTTTGTGCAGTTCTTCTACTATTTGTTCTGTTGGAAGCTGCTTGTGGTACAACACTTGTAGAATTTTTATTCTTGCCGGGTCATCTAGTGCCTTTGCTTGTTCAGTGTTTGTGGCAAGAATTTTGTTTATTTTTATCTCTTTTTGCAGTAGGGTGGACATTTCTTAATTTCAATTTTAAAACATACTAAAAGATCACAAGATCAGATTTTTTTGCCTAATACGTAACTTTTTTTTATGCTACAAAAATGACAGGTAAAATTCTAACTTGGTTGATATGTTTTGATTTTTGTAATTTTATAGCTATCAAATGCATAGCATTATTATCAATATGGTACCGTTATGATTCAAATAGTATCATTGTAAAAAAAATAAAAAAATCAAAAATTTGCAGCAAGGGGTGGCAAGTGGCACGCAAAAATGCCCAAAAAGATCTATGATAGTATTTGGCGTAAATTCAAAATTCGAGTCAAAGACGAGTTCCAGATATGCGCTCGTAGGCTGCCATGTATCTGGCAGACATTTCATTGCATAATTCTTCTGGCAACGGTGGTGGAACTGGTTCTTTTCCCTGATGGCGTTCGTCTTCGAATTTTTTCTGGTATCCACGGGAGGCAAGCCAGTCACGTAGCAACTGCTTGTCAAAGCTTTCCTGTGTCTTTCCTATCTGGTATGATGATTTTGGCCACATTCTGTATTCGTCAGGCCCAATTGAATCGCCCAGTATTATCTTGCCATCCATTTTGCCAAACTCTAGTTTAAGGTCTGCAAGAATAAAACCCGCGTTTTCTGCAATGCGTGACATATCTTCGTAAATTCTAATGGAAGTTTTCTCTAACAGGTCATATTCGGAAGGACTTACCAAGTTTTTATCCAGTGCGTCTTTTTTTGTAATTGGAATGTCATGTGTTTCAGATTTTGTCGTAGGATCAAATATTGGTCTTGGGAGCTTTGCTGCAATTCTGGTGTCTGACCCTTCAGGGATTCTAACTTCGCTGTCTTTCCATCTTTGCACTAGGCTACCATAAAAATAGCCACGAACTACACATTCAATTGGAATCATTTGCATTTTTTTGACTACAATCTTGTCTTTTGATTCTGTACGGACGTAATGGTTTGGAACTGGTAGTTTCTTGAACCAAAACTCTGCAAATCTACACAGAACCTCGCCCTTTCTTGGTATTGGAGTTTGAAACTTTACATCAAATGCGGAAACCCTGTCTGTGAAATGAAACAGGAGGTTGCCATCTTCTAGTTCGTATATGTCTTTGACTTTGCCTGAGCGCAGGAATTTCAATCAGGCGTCATTGAACGGGCTTGGATTTAAATTGTAGACTCAGGAGCCCATCATGCCAACCATCTTTGGGGCACTTCGATATGGTTTTGTAACAACAAGGCCTTGATCTGTGGTAACGGTTACTTGCTGTAATGGGTTGTCAGATGGAGGCGACAGTATTACTTTTTCGCCAGGATTGAGAACTGGAATCATATCAGGCTTGCTGCCGTTGCCATAATCGACTCGTACGTTAGTTAGAGACTCGCTACCCGTATTTTGTACTGTAACATGGGTGTTTGTTACAAGCGGTTGCTGGTCTATGAATGGATCCAGATAGATAGAATATTTCTCATGCGGCGTTATCATAAACACGACAGTTATCGTAATTGCGACTGCAGTAGCACCTCCAATGCCAAACATTACTCCCTTCTTCACACCAAGCAAGATATTGTAAGATGACTATAAAGCCTATTGAATAATCGTTTTAGAAAATTACTTGTCCCCTTGGCCTTGGATCACAGGCAGAGTAGTGGTAGAAATTACATTGCGCACAATACGAATTTTCTTTGTAATTATTTTTTCAATTTCTTTTCTAGTTGGAGCTTGGACCTTTACAAAAATGTCATACTGACCATATGTGCCCATCACTTCTTTGACACCGTCAATTTTCAAAATGTCATTTAGCACTTCCATTTCATGGCCCATCTTGCTTTTTACAAGAACAAATGCTAGTTCCATTTTTACTCTCCCTTGATTTCTGCTCTGGTTTTAAATGTGGGCTTGATTCCAAGCGTAGAGTAGTTGCCTGTAGAGCAGGTAAAACATAACGAGTTGACATCCATTCCTACTGCATCTGCAAGATTCTTCGAATCATTGTATCCAAGAAAATCTGCACCAATTATTCTTCTCACCTTCTCAGTTATTTCCTCTTCACTATACTCTCTGTCATCGCCTAAGAAAGTTACTAACTCGTCCTGTGAGGGAAAGTCAATTCCTGCATAACACGGAAATTTAATTGGTGGAAAAGTAATAACCATGCTAATTTTTTTTGCGCCTGCTCTTCTTAGGGCCTTTATTATGGCCTTGGAGCTAGTACCTCGCACAAGGCTGTCATCGACTACGACAACATGTTTACCGTTTATGACGTGTGTTATTGGTATAATCCAGCGATTAATTTCAACTCTGTCACTTTGGTGTGGCTCTATGAAGCTGCGCAAAGGTCCCTTTCTACTGTATCTGTCCTTTAATAGTCCTTCTTCAAATGGAATTCTCAATTCTTGTGCGTATCCTAGTGCGGCAGGCCTTGCAGAATCTGGAACTGGAATAACAATGTCAGCATCTTTGATTGGAAATTTTTTTGCAAGAAACTGTCCAATTCTTTTTCTTGCAACATAGATATTGTTTCCTTCCATAATGCTTGACGGATGAGCAAAGTAGGTAAACTCAAAGGAACAATGGGCAGGTTTTTTTTCTTCTGAGAACATTTCAGTTTCCAACCCTGCATTGCTAATTTTTACCAGCTCACCTGGCTTGACATCTCTTACTAGCTGTGCACCAACTGCTGCTAACGCGGAAGATTCGGATGCAATAATATACGAATTGTTGTCTTTTCTGTAGCCTATTACCATTGGTCTGAATCCACGAGGATCGCGTGCTGCATATACAGTATTATCATCGGAAACAAATGTAAAGCAAAATGAGCCAATCATTTCGTTTTTCAAAATGGAGAGTGCGCTGCCTAGCTTTGCATTCTCTGACATGAGCGATACCAGGCGTTTGGCTGCAACAAGTGTATCACTTGCGTTTTGCGGGGTAAAAGTACAGCCACCAACCATGCCCGCAAGCTCCTCAACATTAGATATTGTACCATTGTGAGCAATACACAGGTCTTTTACTTTCAATGGCTGGGCATTTTCTAGATTGCTTTTTCCTATTGTAGAATACCTGACATGTCCTATTGCAGCAGGCGAGGCATATTCTCTTGTAAGCTTGTCAAACTCAGATACCGCAGAAGACACAAGACCTAGTTGTTTGTAAGGCTGTTTTTTTGGTATTGCAACACCCCATGCCTCTTGGCCTCTATGCTGCAATGCCCTCAGTGAATCTATAACCATTGGAATGACGTTTGCGCCATCGAGGCTAAAAATACCAACTACTCCACAATTTTCCTTAACCATGGCTTACCAACAACCCCAATGAGTTTAACCATTTTTCTTGTGCTTTATCAACCCTTATACTTACCAGAGTTTTTGCTCGATCTTTAAATGTGATATTCTTCCCAGAAAATTTCCCAACTATAGCATAAGCAATTTTTCGTTTTTCAAATAATTCACTTATCTTTTTGACATGTTGCGGACTAGAAATTAAGATGTATCTTGAATGAGATTCAGAGAACAACAATTCATCAGGTGCTAGTCTCTCTGATGGAATTTTTTCTAAAGATACAGTACAGCCAATGTTGTTTGAGATGCATAGCTCTGAGACTCCAATTGCAAGCCCGCCCTTTGAGCAGTCATGAACATTTTTTACCAAATTCAAATTGATTAGCTCCAAAACTGCCTGCTGGTTTGCCTTGGATGTTTTCAGATCTATAGACGGACAAGTTCCACCTACGATATAATGAACATATTCGTAATACTCAGAACCTCCAAGTTCATCTTTTGTTATACCAATTAATACAATCAAGTCATTTTTTTCTGCTTTTTTTGCAACAAGTGGCTGATTTTCAATTAGCCCAAGAACACCAATCAGTGGCGTGGGTTTGATGGGACCATTGTTTGTCTCATTGTATAAGCTCACCTTTCCCCCAACACATGGAATCTCAAGGTGTTTTGCATATTCTGTGATGCCATCAATTGATTCTTTGAATGTCCAAAATATTTCAGGATCTTCTGGATTTCCAAATTGTAAATGATCAACCATTCCTATTGGGGTTGCACCTGTACATACAACATTTCTGCAAGCTTCTTCAAAGCAACCCATTACACCTTGTCGTGGATTGATATAGCAATGCTTTGAGTTGCCATCAATTTTTACTGATAAAAATTTTCCATTATCAAGTCTAAGAACTGAAGCATCAGCCCCTGGTTTTACTACAGTTCTTATTCCAACTTCATGGTCATACTGGGTGTAAACCCATTGTTTGCTTGCTATGTTTGGATTTGAAAGCATCTTTATGACAACTTGGGAGAGATTTTTTGGAGTCTTTGGCTTGGCAATTAATGCAATACTTGCCAAATATTTTGGAGCTCTTGCAGGCCTATCAAGCAGAGGAGCGTTTGCTACAACATTACTAGGAAGTTTTGCTATGGTATTTTTCTTGTCTTTTACTTCCATCATGCTATCATTTCTTACTTTTCCTATGACTGAATACGGAACACGAAATTTTTCGCATATTTGTTTTAGTGTATCAAGTTTTTGTGGCGATGTTATTACAAGCATTCTTTCTTGTGATTCTGATGTCATCAGCTCAGACGGCGACATGCCTTGTTCTCTTTTGTGAATCATGGAAATATCAAGTTCAATTCCAACAGACAAGGCATCGGCAGTCTCTGATATGGCACATGACAGACCACCGCCGCCCAAATCTTTCATGGCTTTAATGCAGTCTTGATTTCGTGCCTCTAAGATTGCCTCAATTACTAGTTTTTCTATGAATGGGTCCGGGATTTGAATGGCAGAACGATTCTCAGATTCTAAATTGTCAGATGCAAATTGTGAGCCGCCAATTCCATCTCTTCCAGTAGAGCCTCCAATCAACACAACATAATCTCCACTGTCGGCTCTGTTTTTGACAAGTTTCTCTTTTTTACCAAACCCTACTGCTGCAACATCAACTAGAGCATAATTTGTAAAACACTTGTCAAATTCAATTTCACCGCCAACTGTTGGTATTCCTAAGCAATTACCATAATCAGCAATTCCTCGAACCACATTTTGGAAAAGCCATTTTGCTTGGGTGTCATTTTCAATGTCACCGAATCGAAGACCATCAAGAATTGCAATTGGTCTTGTACCAGCTGATAAAATATCGCGTATTACACCACCCACTCCAGTGGAAGCCCCTCCGTACGGTTCTACTGCAGATGGATGATTATGACTTTCTATGTGAACTGTAACAACATATCCATCACCGACATCTAAGACACCCGAGTCATAGCCCGGTCCTGAAATTACTCTCTTGCCTTTGCGAGGTAAAATTTTCAGATGTTTTTTTGATGATTTGTAGGAACAGTGCTCTGACCATTCTGCTGCAACAATTTGCAGCTCCACAGGATTTGGTTTTCGTCCTATCTTTTTTTCTAGATAGTCAAATTCCTGTGGAGTCAGGCTCATGCCGTAACACCAAGAGTAGATAACAGCGATTTGAAAATCAATGACGCTGGTTTTGCATTTTTTGGATTGAGAATTTGTTCGGCAGATCTTTCTGGATGAGGCATCATGCCAACAACATTGCCTTCCTTGTTACAAATACCAGCAATCTTCATCGTAGCTCCATTGACATCGGTATCATATGTGAATACAATTTGGTTATTTTTTTTCAGTGATTTGAGAGTCTCCGCATCAGCATAATACCTGCCCTCACCATTTGCTATTGCAATTGGTATTCTTTGGCCAATCTTTAGTTTGTTTGTAAATGGCGTCTTGTTGTTTCTTACAATTATCTCAGTCCATTTGCAAATAAAGCTAAGTGAAGTATTCTTTAAAAGAGCGCCAGGCAACAATCCTGCCTCGACTAGAATTTGGAATCCATTGCAAACTCCAAGAATTGGCATTCCCTTTTCTGCCATTTTTTTCACATCTGCAATAACTGGACTGTGAGCTGCAATCACCCCTGCACGCAGCCTATCGCCATAAGAGAAACCACCTGGAAGCACTATTGCATCTACATCTTTTGGCAGTGCATCAGTATGCCAGACAAGTTTTGATTCAAGTTTAAAGACATCTGTAAGAACGTGATGCATATCACGATCGCAATTGCTTCCTGGGAAAACTATTACTGCAACCCTCACAAGATTCCTTTGGTTTTCAGCGATATTAAATTGAATCGCACACAAAGACAAGAATTATTGAGAATAAACTTATACTATAATCTGCAAATCTTTGGCATAAGATGCTAAGGCTTGGCAGCCCTCCTCCTGTTACTACTGCTCTGATCGTCATAAACGTGCTAATCTTTGCATATGGCGAGTTTTCTGGAACACAAGACAACATTATTTCGCATTATGGTTTTATTCCAAACAATCTCTTTCATGGCGGAAATCACCTTCTATCAGACAGCCTTTTGCGATTATTTGCTTCAATGTTCATCCATGCCAACATAGCTCACATTGCCTTCAACCTTTTTGCCCTTGGATATATGGGAGGCTATGCAGAAAGATCTGTTGGAGTCTCAAGATACATCATTCTTTATGTAATATCTGGAATTGGAGGCGGATTGTTACATGGAGTTGTTGCATCATACATACTACTCAATGGCGAGAATCTCTTGATTGGTGCATCGGGGGCCATTTCAGGAGTACTTGGAATATCAGCGGCACTTGGAAACATACGTGCATACTATTGGCTTGCAATTCAAGTGCTCTATGTGTTCATTGGATCGTTTGCATCACTTTCTATTGCCTTTATGGCACATGTGGGCGGATTTGTCACAGGTCTTGTCTTGACAAAATTCATGGTAGAGATTGAACGCAGAAGAAGAAACTGGAATTAAATTACATTTTTTGAATCTTGTTTATTGAAGCAAATAACAATTACAAAGCAAATCGTTTTTATTCTAATATTATTTGGTACTAGCTATGGGCCTAGTTCGCGATATCATGGTTCGCGACGTAATTACAATTGAGCACGACAAGACTGCAAAAGAGGTCGCTGTGCTCTTGGCAGAAAAAGGAATCAGCTCACTTGTGGTAGTAAAAGATGGCAATCCCATAGGGCTAGTCACAGAAAGGGATCTTGCACGCAAAGTCTCTACCACCGATAAGAAGAGCTCAGAGATACTGCTCTCAGAAATAATGTCAGCCAACTTTAGGTGGGTTGAGCCCATGACACCAATCGAGGATGCCGTACAGAAAATGCTAAACAAGAAGATACGAAGATTGCTAGTTTTGGACAATGGGAAACTGGTAGGAATCATAACAGAAACAGACTTGTCAAAATATCTTCGAAGCAAACTGCTCATAGATGGTGCATTAGAAGACGTTACTGCCTTGAACAGAAAAGTAGTCAAAAACCCTTAGGCGCTAAGAGTCTCAACGGTAACCTTGCTTACAAGTGGATTGTATATTCTAAATTCATTACACAAATCCATGACTGTCTTTTCGGCAAAGTCTTTGTTTTTTGCTTCAATCTCAAACTTGAGCATTTTTGCAGAGCGGACCTTCGTGACAGAGACTTTTTTGTCCTTTAAAATCAGGTCATTTAGTATAGTGTCACCCTCTGGGTCTGCAAGCCCAGACTTGTTTTCTATTATCACACTGACCACAAAGGAAGGCATGAAGTCCGTTTAAAGCCAATTAATTTAAGGGTTGAGTAAAGAAAGAAAATTGTGTCAGAAACTTTTGATCCTATTCAATACAAGATAAATTCAAAGGCAAACTGGAATACTGTAGCACCGGATTATCACTACAACTGGGCAGACAAGCAAGTAGGCCCATTCAAATCCACTTTCGAAGTGGTCAAGACTGCAAAGATACGACCAGGTGACAAGGTGTTGGACCTTGCATGTGGCACAGGAGTTGTCTCAAAAGAAATATCTCGATATCTTGACAAGAATGGTTTTTTGATAGGTGTAGATTTGTCTCGAACTGCATTATCTATTGCAAAAAAATCTGTGCCCTCTTCCAATTCTTTATTTCTAGAGATGGATGTTGAAAATATGGGATTTAATTTTACTTTTGATAAAATCGTATGCCAATATGGGTTGATGTTTTTTCCAAATGTGAATCAAGTTTTGCAATCTGTGAAAAAAACTCTCAGAAAAGATGGCATAATTTCTATAGCAGTCCATGGCCTGCCAGAAGAAGTACCATACTTTTCCAGCATAATGGAACCCGTTGTAAAATACATCCCCGACATAAGACCTGCAGGCACTCCAACAGTTCACAGATTTGGTGACCAGGCAATCTTGAAAAAAGAACTAACAGATGGGGGATTTTCTGATGTATCTATAAAAAAATTCACATTTTCATATGAACCAGGTACTTTTGAAGAGTACTGGGATGATTACATGCATTCAACAGCAAACTCGATAAGATCAAGAATTGAAAATGCAGGACCGGATATTTTATCTAAAATTAAAACAGAATCAAGACAAAATGTTTCCAAGTACGAAAAAGACGGCAAGATAATTTTTCCATGGTCAGTTCTTGTGGCAAATGCCGCATGACAAACTGGTAACTTGGAGACTTTCTATGGTATTCTAGTTGCATATGAGACAAAATCTGAATCATACCAGATTGTTTTAGACTCTTTTCCTTTTGCAGTAAATGCGTTAAAGGCGACATGGAAAAAATTGCTTTTTTTCAATGCCCCATGCCAGTGAAGTGTATTTTTTGGAATGTATACCATGTCGCCTGCTTGAAGACCAGTTTTATCTACGATTTTCATTCCTGTCTTGTTGCCCTTTTGGGTGGTTTTCTTGTACAAGACAAGCATTCCTTTGCCTTTTGTGACAATCAGCATCTGACCTGCTTCGTGATGGTGTACTTTGGTTCTTGCTCCATTTTTGAATCCGGCGTAATACACTTTTTGGTCTTTGACATTGATAATTTTTGAAATGTCATGCAAAATTACTTGACCTACAAAATATTTTCTTTTTTGAGCCAAAAGAAGTTTATCTGACTTGATATTTCCAAAATTTTCCTTTTTCATTTTTTTGTTTAAATATACAACCTAATAGCCCTTTTCATTTTTAATAAAATATGAAAAAACAATTTGATTGATTCAACCAGTTTTTCGTTAACTCTATTTGTAATAACATTTTAAACCATCTTCTAAATCCCAATACCTCATGCCAATGTAGCTCAGCCTGGCTAGAGCATCTGCCTTGTAAGCAGAAGGTCGAGGGTCCAAATCCCTCCATTGGCTCTTATCTTCAAAAAATCCGATACATTTCAAAGAATAGACACAGTTAAGTAACGAACGGGAATCAAAAAAACATGGAAAAAGGATTTGTTCTCATCAATTGTGATTTGGGTGCAGAAGATTATGTAATAGAAGAACTCAAACTAATTCCTCAAGTAAAAAATGCGCACGTTACCTTTGGGGCATATGATGTAGTGGTTGAAGTGCAAGCACCGACTTCGGAAGAATTTGATCAGACAGTATCACGAAAAATACGAAATATTTCTCGAGTGGTCAGTACCATGACGCTAAAAGTTACAAATCCCGAATGATAATTATAGAAGGTAATTAACTGTTAATCAATTGGAGAAAATCGAATACGAAGGAACTGTTTGGGCAATAAATCATGGATTGCCACAGACATTGCTTGACCATTGCGTCAAAAAATTAACAGATTATGGAATCAAAAAAGAAGACATTGCAATAACAGATGCACCGTCTGGTGTTAAAATTGGAACAGTTGTAGTCAACGTCTGGCCTTATCACTTGGATGTAGGCAGGGTGAGAACCGTTAGAAATGACTCGTACATTAGTGGCAGCATCAAGATAATTGAGCTCAAGACTGACCCAGAAGGAAATTACATAGATTAACAGGTGGCAGCATGTTTATTTTAGATGACAATCTAGTCGGCTTGTGAAGAAAAAAACACCTCCAAATCCTAAGAAGCGCTTGCAGATTGCCATTGCTGCAGGTGTTGCAATAGTAGCAATAGTCATTGCATTAAACTACAACTTTGATCAGGCAAACCTGACAGGTCAAAAGTTTGGCGATGACTTGGCCCTGTTACAATCGGATTTGAAAAACGAGACACTAAGTTTTGATTCACAGCTATCATCATATCAAAAAGGCGACATATCAAAAGCACAGATGCTCAACATCACTGACAGCCACCTTGAGAAAATGCAAAAAATTCTAGTACGGTATGACAGTCTAAGGCCACCAGCTACCTTTGCTTCTTCGCTACAGCTTTTCAGATTGTCAACACAGACGCAATTGCAAAGCGATCAAGCCCTAAGAGAGTGGGTTCAGACTGGTGACAATTCCACCAGAGCAAAATCAGATGCACTACTACAACAGTCATTTCAGTATGAGATGAATGCGCTCTCGTCATTTAATAACGCAAAATCTGGCAGCTCACAGTAAACCAATTGATTGAAGTGCGTCAAGTGTTTGACTAACTTCGTTTTGCAGTATATTTTTGTCAAGTGGTACAGGTGATGGAAAAACTAGCTCAAAAGTAATACTTAGCATGTCATGGTCTGTATGTGACACGGTTATTTTGTGCTGTCTGATTCCATTCTCTGACGCAAACCCTTCCCATGATAAGATACGCTTCTTGACATTGTCTAACTGTTGTATCAAATAATCCATGTTCATTTCCCTGTTTTCCTCAAAGATTCCAAACTTTACCATTGGCAACATCAGGTATCCGCTGTTGATTTTGTCGTGTTTTTTGAGCATTTGCTCTATTACTTCTTCGGCTTTGTCTTGAGGATAGATGTTGCCATATTCTGGGGCAAAATACCCTGCAACATTTTTGTTCTTGTCGTATATTTTAAAATAGAATCCGTCTAGTTCTAGTTTCCACATTGTATTTTATCTAAATTTTTCCTCTTGATTAGGATATGGTTACTGTGTTAAGACACTTGCCACAAAAGTAACTCTTACCTGTATTGAATATAGTAGAGTTTTTGCACTGTGGACATTCTCTATTAATTCTGTTCATCTCAATAGGCATAACAACCCTTTATGGTTTTTCTACAAAAGAAACTAGGTCAAATTATATTTGCAATTTCTGTAAAATCAAACGTTATAAAGAATAAGACTCAACTTAGTTTGTGATTTCTGCAACAACGAAGAGCTTCATAGACAGCCTAGTGGACTATTACATTAGTGTTGCAGAATCATACAAACAGATGGCAGAACTATATACTGATGAGGTAGGAGACATCTCGGATGCAACCTTTGGGCTCATTGTAGGCTCCATCTATTCTGCATTCTTGCAGACCTATGACAATCAAAAACAAAAACCTCCTCTAGAAGATGTACAAGAGTTTACCCAGATAATCAAGCGCAGGGCAGCACAGATTAAAAAGGCAATCTTGGACGCAAAAACCTAACTGTATTGCTGTCCGAACAGATAAATCTCAATATTTTCAACGATATTTTATGTCAGAAGTAGTACAGTATCAAATTCAGCAGCTAGTCGACAACGGACAAACTGTACAACTAACCCTTGCAGAAGATGTGCAAACAGAGCCAATTTCACAAAAACAATTGATGCTAGATGCAATTAACAAGAAATTAGACCCGGAATTAAAGGAACAGATACTGCCTTTTTTGGAAGCAATACTACAAGCCCAGCCTACAATATCAATTAAGAGCTATGCACAGACATCAATTATCATAACAATGCCAAAGCGTCGCTATGAAAGAATGGGCAGTCCTCAAGTCGGCAAGAGGCTGCAAATTGACATAAAAAAGATCTAGAGAAGTTTTTCAATCTCAGTTATCGTTTCTAACGGCAATGAACATGAAAAATCTTTGCAAATGTACACTTTGGTCTTTGATTTATCGTAATCTTTTCCAGCAAAGAAAGGCAATTTTTGTAGTTCATTTAGACTTTCTTGCTTTGAAACTGTTACAAGTATTGCTTCAGGCAAGAATTTTTTTGTCATATAGTTGTACACGTCTTGGTTTATTTCATTGATGAGTGTTATTTCAAGTGGTTTTTGCAAATACATGTAAATTACATTTAATAGTTGTCCAAATCCAAACGGGTTTTCTGCTGCCATCGTAGCAAGCGACTCCATTATTTTGGTAGATCTCTCAAGGAATCTTTTGTCTTGTGTAATATGATATAGCCGCAACAATGCACCTGCAGCTACAGAATTTCCTGATGGCAATGAGAGATCATAGATGTTTTTTGTGCGAACTATTAGCTTCTCATGGTTATCTGCAGTAAAGAAAAAGCTTTTCTCTTTTTCATCCCAGAAATGCTCTAGCATGTGATTTGCATAATGTGTGGCAAGGTCAAGGTATTTTTTGGCAGGTCTTATCTCAAAATAGTCAAGTAACGCACTTACAAAATATGCATAATCGTCAAGATATGCTCTAAGCTTAGCCTGTCCATTTTTGTAGGAATGTAGCAGCTCACCATTTTTTGTCATCTTTTGTTCTATGAAATTTATGCATTTTTCTGCAGCTGCAAGAAATTCTTTTTCTTGTGTCACCCTGTATCCTTTGAGAAAGCCAGTAATCATTAGGGCATTCCAGCTTGTCAGAATTTTATCATCACGACCTGGCATGACACGACTTTTTCTTGTGTTATAGAGTTGTTCCCTAGAGTGCTGCAGGATTTCTCTTGCCTCTTGTTCTGACTTTTCAGATTGAAAAGCTGCAGCAGACAGTGGTATTGCATTATGCAAAATATTGTGGCCTTCAAAATTTCCTCCATCTGTTACATCATAGTATAAACAAAATAGGTCGGAATTGTTTCCTAGTGCTTGTTTTATTTCATCTTTTTTCCAGACATAATACTTACCCTCCTCACCTTCAGAATCAGCATCTTGAGCTGAATAAAATCCACCTTCTGGCGATGTCATTTCCCTGAGAATGTACCATAATGTTTGATTTACAATCTCAAGGTATTTTGTATCCTTTGTAATTTGATATGCTTCTGCATAGACTGGTGGCAGCAAGGCATTGTCGTATAGCATTTTCTCAAAATGAGGCACAAGCCATCTTGAATCAGTTGAATACCTGTGAAATCCACCTCCAACCTGGTCGTATATTCCACCATTTGCCATCTTGGTTAGCGTTTTGAATACAAATTCTTGGAACTTTGCAATCCCTGAGACCTTTGAATATCGTAGCAAAAATGAGAGGTTTGCCGCATTTGGAAATTTTGGAGCATGACCAAATCCGCCATTTAGCTGGTCGCCTAGTGACAACAGGTTTAGTGCACCCTCGTCTAGTATTGCTCTTTCAAGTTTTGATGGCACGGAGAGTGATTCTGTTTTTTGCAACGAGTTGACAAAGTTCTCAGCTGCTGCTTCAACATCATGGGGTTTTTCCTTCCAGGCTTGTGTGAGCTGACGTAAAACACTTCCAAATCCGGATCTGCCATAGCTATCAAGTGGTGGAAAGTATGTTCCAACATAAAATGGTCTTTGATCTGGTGTAAGAAAGACACTCAGAGGCCAACCGCCATTGCCTGTAACAAGCTGGCAGACTTTTTGATAAATGTCATCAATGTCGGGTCTTTCTTCTCTATCTACTTTGATGTTGACAAAATTTTCATTCATGATATTTGCAATTTCTTCATTTTCAAATGATTCGTGGGCCATAACATGGCACCAGTGGCAAGAACTGTAACCTACGCTCAAAAAGATTGGTTTGTTTTCTTGTTTTGCCTTGGCTAGTGCTTCATCAGACCAAGGATACCAGTTTACAGGATTGTGTGCGTGTTGCAAAAGATATGGACTTGATTCATTGATAAGCTTGTTTGGCTCCACAATTATTTGAAAACAAATGGATATTTGTTTGTTCTATTATATCACAAGACATAGAAACAATTTTGTTGAACCCTTGTATGGGCAATTAAATGATGAAATGGATTTTTGTTGCCTTAATTTTTGGCATAACAGTTAGTTTTCTTCATCTAGATTCAGTGTTAGCTGATGGGAATTCATGTATACCTCACGAGGTATGTATTCATCCCGGAAATTATCTCAAGTATCATCTCAACCAAGGACAAGTCAATAGTTCAGAAACGTATACGTTTGGAAACATGACAAGCCCAGACAGTATCCAAGTAATGGAACAATATTTTGTTGGCAACAACAAGACCGAAAGTTCGATGCTTGTTTTGGACCTAAAAACGGGCTATGGTCACAGTGTACAAGGAAACACCACAATTCCGTTTCTTGTAGTGCTACCAGTACCAATCCAATACAATCAAAGTGATATTTCTGTATCAAAAGAATTTAGGAATTTTAATGGTTTTAACCGAACAACTGTTGTTGCAGTGGCAACAGGCAGCAATGGTCCTTTGCTTATGGAATATGACACCCAGACAGGAGTTCTACTGAGTGCACGCTCGATTGGATTTGAGAAAACATCAGGCAAGTCTGCAATTTCCGAGTTTTCAAACGAACTAGTTGATACAAACATTATCAATTCAAATTCAATACAAAACATAGTAATTCCATCATGGATCAAGAATACTGCAGGTTGGTGGGGTGGAAAAGTAATAGGCGATTCTGATTTTGTAAAAGCTATTCAATATCTTATATCAAAGGGCATCATGCAGATTCCGCATGGTTCTTCAGGCAATAGCTCATCACAAGCAATTCCTGCATGGATAAAAAATAATGCCAAGTGGTGGTCAGAGGGAAAAATTTCAGACAATGATTTCATATCAGGAATTCAATATTTGATAAATTCTGGCATTGTCAAAGTTTAGGTCGCTTGTATTTTATCCATTATTCAAATATTAAATACGACTAGAAAATCCTAGAGATATGAACTGCAAAAGGTGTCATCATATTGATGAAGCCCATGAACCGTCTGCAAAGAGTCATTCCCTATTAAAAGCAGGTAGATGTCTCATACCAAATTGTACGTGTAAACAATATTTGGATCCAATTGAAGAAATTGATGAAGACCTAGTCTAGTTACTTGTTTGTTGTGGTGTTAAGACTAATTGTCTCGTTAAGTGTCACGGATTTTGCTGTTGCATTGCTGGCATTGGTTTGATTTGAAGATGGGCTTGAGACTATTGCAGAAACAGTTGCGTTGATGTTTTCATGTTCAGCTCCAAGCGAAGTTTGGTTTGGTGCAACTACAGGTTGTGTAACAGGCGTTGTATTAGGAGCAGTTGTTTGCTCAGGCTGATTTTCTGTTGTTTGTGGCATATTTGCAGTTTGATTTGCCAGTGCAGCAAAAGCTTGCACAGGTACATTAGAGCCTGTAATTGTTTTCAGGTTGTCAGCAAAAGACGCAGTAAATATTACAACCTTGACATCAGGGTCTGCAATAGAGGATTTTTGTGCTTGCTCATACTTGGTTGCATTTTCCAATAAACTTTCATGGATGCCAAGTGTTAGTTTTGCACCTATGGGTAATGCAGTATTGTATAAAATAACATTGTATCCTTGTTTTGGTGTCAGTGCTGCAACCTCGGCATTTGCCATCAAGTTTAGATTGTCTTCCTCAGAGGTTCCAAAGATAAGCACTTGGGATGTATATACAGTATTTTGTTGTGAGTGCTGATTTTGTAATTGTTGTGCGGTCTCTATCGTACTAGCAGTATCAAGTAGTTTTAGTTTTGCACCTATTGGTTGAGTGTAATCAAACAGAATTATTTGGTAGCCTTGCTTTGGTGTCATGGCAGACACTTCTTGTGCTGCCATTATGTTGCTTGCAAAGTGATAGTTGCTGCCAATGCCCCAAACAAGTAATCCGATAATCACAAGAGAGACAGAAATTATAATCATGGCAAAGCCGACTTTGCGATAATTGTGAGGGTTTTTTTCTTTTAATACAGGCTTGGACTTGTCAGCCGGGTCGCTATGAGATGACATTTGCTTTCCGAGAATTGTGGGCTGAATTTAATCTTTTATTAGATGATT